>NZ_JXAC01000209.1 GCF_000814685.1 Sphingobacterium sp. T2 | reverse complement strand
CCTACGAAGTCATCGTACAAAGAAGAGATTGGAAGAGTACAAAGGCAAGATACCTTGATCACTACTAAAGCAGCTATCTTAGAGAACAAGTATGCTGATGAAGCATGGTTTGCAGAAGTAGAGGCTGAAGTGAAACGTGTGATCGACGAGTCTGTGAAATTTGCTGAAGAGTCTCCATATCCTACGGTAGACGAGTTGTACAAAGATATCTATGTGCAAGAAGACTATCCGTTTGTAATGGACTAATTCAATCGTATATTCACAAAGGTTTTTATTAAGATATAATCTACTATAAATAAATGGCTGAAGTAGTTAAAATGCCTAAGATGAGCGACACCATGACAGAAGGGGTGATCGCGAAATGGCACAAAAAAGTTGGCGACAAAGTAAATGCTGGAGACCTTATCGCAGAGGTCGAAACAGATAAAGCAACAATGGACTTCGAGTCTTATCAAGAAGGTACATTGTTATATATAGGTCCTAAAGAAGGAGAAGCAGTTCCTGTGAACGCCGTTATCGCTGTGTTGGGAGAAGAGGGGGAGGATTACCAAGCTTTATTAGATGGTGGATCTGCTACTAAGGAAGAAGCTCCTGCAGCGGAAGAAGCTAAAGAGGAAGCTGCTCCTGCAGCATCTGAGTCTACAGTGACAGCAGAAGACTTAGGCTGTACTGTAATCACCATGCCTTTATTGAGTGACACGATGAAAGAGGGTGTGATCGCTCAGTGGAATTTTAAGGTGGGTGATACCATTAAGTCGGATGATGCCATAGCGGATGTAGAGACGGACAAAGCTACCATGGAGGTGACGGCCTATGCAGAAGGTACGTTGTTATACATCGGTGTAGAAGCAGGCCAAGCAGCAAAAGTAAACGATATCATTGCTATCGTAGGTCCTGCCGGAACAGATGTAACTCCTTTGTTGAATCAGGTGAAGTCGGCTCCTAAGACGGAATCGAAGCAGGAAGAAAAAGTGCCTGAGGCGGCAGCTCCTGCAGCTGCATCATCAGCAGTATCTTCGTCAGATGATTCACGCATCAAAGCATCTCCTTTGGCACGCAAAATCGCAAAAGAAAAAGGAGTTAACTTGAGCGAAATCAAAGGCTCTGCCGACGGAGGCCGTATCGTAAAAAGAGACGTAGAAAACTATCTGGCGACAGCTAAAGCGGCTCCTGCTGCTGCGACATCTGCCGAAGCTCCTAAAGCAGAAACTACGACTATCAGCTTGCCAACATATGTTGGAGAAGAAAAATATACAGAGACAGGCATTTCACAAATGCGTAAGACTATTGCGCGTCGCCTATCTGAGTCATTGTTCACTGCTCCTCACTTCTACTTGACAGTGACTGTGGACATGGATAACGCTATCGCTGCTCGTGCGCAGATTAACGAGTATGCTCCGGTGAAAGTTTCTTTCAATGACATGGTAATCAAAGCTGTTGCTGTAGCGTTGAAGAAACACCCTGCCGTAAACTCTTCATGGCAAGGGGATAAAATCCGCTTCAACGAGCATACAAACATCGGTGTGGCGATGGCTGTTGAAGATGGCTTGTTAGTTCCTGTGGTACGTTTTGCTGACGGCAAGTCGTTGTCGCATATTTCGGCAGAGGTCAAAGAATTTGCTGCAAGAGCAAAAGCTAAGAAATTGACACCTGCTGATTGGGAAGGCTCTACATTTACGGTATCTAACTTAGGAATGTTTGGTATTGATGAGTTTACATCGATTATTAACTCTCCTGATGGTGCTATCCTATCTGTAGGAGCTATCCAACAGGTTCCTGTAGTGAAAAATGGAGCTGTAGTACCAGGAAACATCATGAAGTTGACTTTAGGATGTGACCACCGTGTGATCGATGGGGCTACAGGTGCTCAGTTCTTACAAACCTTGAAAGGATTATTGGAAGCACCAATCCGTTTGTTAGCGTAAATAGATTGTTGCAGAACATAAATAAAAGCCACTTTATCAGTTAAAGTGGCTTTTGTGTTTTGAAATTAATGTATAATCCTATTATATTTATTTGGATTCATCAACGTAGATAGTAGAGTGAAGAGATTAGTAGAAATTATCGTTTATAGTTTTGTCTTATCCGTTTTTATAGCGTGCAGTTCAGAAGAGAAAAAACAAGAAGAAGTACAGAAGAAGCAAGCCGAGTTAGACAGTATAGCATTGATTTACGATCCTGCTCAGGCAGATAAACGCATTGACGAGTTTATGCAGCGCCTGCATAAGAGATCGGGACTTCAATGGTAATGTCAGTTAGATTGACCAAAAAAGGAAAATCATCTAATCAGAATTCCTTTGGTTGGGCTGACTATCTGCATAAAGATAGTCTTCATATAGATTCCAAGTTTGAGCTGGCATCGGTATCCAAACCTATGACGGC
>NZ_JXAC01000208.1 GCF_000814685.1 Sphingobacterium sp. T2 | reverse complement strand
TACCTGTTTGACACCCTTGATGAGGTAAGGGAAGTTACCTGGCAATGGATGGATGATTATAACAATCACAGACCGCACGACAGTCTTGGCAATATGCCTCCAACCGAATATGCCGCTTTATCCGCTTTTGAAGGCGATAGACAGGCGTGTTAGGGTATTTAGGTTTAGGTTAATTTGAAGAGAATTTTGTAAAATTACGCAGTCTTAATTCGGGGAAGTCGACAATATTTCTTTTATTTTATGGTGGAGCAAATATACTCAATATCCATCTCAGATTATCTAAGAACACTTGTTTATGCAATTTTATCTCTTTTGTAAAGATATTGCTACAAAACCTATGGGAAGCAATGGCATGAAAATTGTATTTTTGCCATGTATATCTTATAATAAATAAAATAAATTATGTAGCAAAACGAGTTTTGTTGTCGTTAATAAGATATATGAATAAAGAAAATGTAAAACTGTATGAATTTTTTCTTCTAGACTGTTTGGAAAAAGAGGCGAGGCGGATAGTAAGGTGAGATTGCTTGGAAAGCTAGCCTTTTTAGAAGTAGACGTTCATAACCATTTGTTGCCGGGCATTGATGATGGAAGTAAATCTGTTGATGAATCGTTAGAGTTGATAAAAGGTCTTAACAGTTTAGGATTCAACAAATTTATCTGTACTCCACATATAATGGATGGTGTACATCCTAATACCAAAAGCACTATACAGACGGCATATGAAGCTTTAAAAGGAGCTCTTGCGGAGCAAAATTCCAAAGTGGAAATCTTTCCTGCCGCAGAGCATATGATTGACGATGGCATTGTGCCGTTGATCGAGCGTGATAACTTATGTGTCATGCCTGGGGGATATGTGCTGATTGAGATGTCATATCTTTCCGAGTCCAAGGCGTTGTTTCAAACGATTAAAGATATTCAAAAATTAGGCTATAAGCCCGTGCTTGCTCATCCGGAACGTTATAATTACTATCATTATAATTTCAACATGTATCACCAAATCCGTGATGCTGGATGTCTTATGCAGCTGAATTTGCTTTCTATCAGTCGTTATTACGGTGTAGAGGTCAAATCGGCAGCATTGACGCTTCTGAAATCGGGGATGTATGATTTTGTGGGTACGGATTTGCATCATGATCGACATCTAGCAGCCTTGCAGGAAGTGGTAGCTAAATATCCTGTCCGGGATATGCTGAAAAGCTGTAATATCTTAAACCCAACATTGCTGGATCATATCAAACATGATTCTTCAAAGGCTTTGGGTTAAAGGTTGTTAAGGGATAAAACATAAAAGGTCGAGGAAATATTCTCGACCTTTTATGTTTTTTTATTCTCCAATAGCATAATAAATAAATCCAAGAGCTTCCATCTCTTTACGGTTGAGCAGCTTACGTCCGTCAAAGATGAAGGCCGGTTTCATCATATGCTCTTTAATACGTTTCCAATCGTAATCMWTAAATTCATCCCATTCAGTGAGGATGKAA
>NZ_JXAC01000207.1 GCF_000814685.1 Sphingobacterium sp. T2 | reverse complement strand
TAAACGAGGGAAATCCTTACCTACCATAAGGAGGAAATCTTACGTTCAAGCTTGTCTGCAACGCATCTTCAGGCCAAGTTTGCTCTCCTAACAATTTGAGACGCAGCCAGTTATAAATTTTAGGCCTATATCTATCATAGAAACGCCTAAAACTGGCCTCATCCTATGCTACAATTCCTGAAATAATATCTTTCATGTTTCTTTCGTAGAATCCCCAAGATTTATATCGGCCGTAAAGCTACAAAATAATACAGGGCTTCTTGCTACCATTTTACAAATTGATAATCAAATATTTGCAAATACAAACAAAAAAGGAGATGACATATACATGCCATCTCCTTTAATTTGCTGAGCGAGGAAAATTAATTCCAATACTTAGTTTGAGTTAATTTGTAACCTCTTTGCTCGTATTCATTGATTTGTGCCAAACCAACTGGAGCTAAATAATTGCGCTCACTAAATTGGTTACGGTTTTTAGCATTCTGAATAAATAAGAATCCAACAAGTTGATCTGCATTGGTGCCGTCATAAGTGACAACATTACCTGCTGCATTCAACACTTTGGTTACCCCTTTATACTTATCGGCCAACAGACCTTTAGCATCTTGAGGTACATTTACCCAAGCACCTAAGAAATAATCTTGCTTTCTGGAGAAGTCCATGTATTCCAATTTTTTCCAGCGTCTGATGTCTTGCAGGCGTGAGAATTCGAATACAAACTCCATTCGGCGCTCACGACGGATTTCCCACATCAACGGAGAAACGTCAGCATCGCGATTAGGGTCGTTTGGATATTGATTAAGGATTAAAGGAGCTGTCTTTTTCACTCCTTTTTGAATTGCTATAGGGTCCAGCGGTCTGTTGCGGATAGCGTTGATAGATTTATCCAAATCTTGCTGTGTTACAGGAGCACCACCGAAAGACTCTGCCAAAATCTGTTTAGCCTCTATCCAGTTTAACACTACCTCTGCCAAGCGAATTACAGGAGCATCAGACGTGTTGGTGTTGGAAGCCCATTTTGAGTAGTCCGGATGAGAAGTAGACAGCTTGTAGCCATCTCTAGCTACAAATTTGTTTCCGTATACCAATGAAGAAGCAATAGTTTCATAATCTGTAGAGAACGAAGCTTCAAAACGAGGGTCTCTAGATTTTGCTAAGTCTTCCAGACGGAAGCTGTTGGCTCCATCTACTGAAGAGTTAGAGTATACCTCTCCATCGTTACAGATATACGATTTCAAGAAGTCTAAGTTTACAGCCTGATTTTGTGCTTCTAATCCGTTTTGGTATGACGCGATGGCGTGTGTTACCCCCAAGGTATTGTCGTAGGCACGGTAAAGGATAACCTCCTTGTTTGCTGCCAAATCCTGCGAAGCAAATAAGCTCTTGTAATCGCTATCGAAAGAGTTATTTGCCGGAATTCATCACGATCTCCGCTGCTTCTACGGCAAACTCAAGGTATTTCTTRACAGCACGATCTTGG
>NZ_JXAC01000206.1 GCF_000814685.1 Sphingobacterium sp. T2 | reverse complement strand
GCCATCAAACAGCTACCCGCGTCGGTCATCTCTCGCCTGCTCAAGCTCCTAGAAAAAGAACGGTAAAATCTTAGAACGTAACAGTACCGCAACAGACATMACAACTCCTAAATTAAAAAACGAGCCTCTCAATGTGCAAGAGAGGCGTCTGCTTGGTGACCCCGGAGAGATTCGAACTCTCGACCCACTGATTAAGAGTCAGTTGCTCTACCAACTGAGCTACGGAGTCTTGATTTGACGACTTAAAAGTAAACTAACATCTAGGAGAAAATCAAATAAATCTATCAGGAAATATCAACATTGTGACAAAAAGATGAAAAGGAGTAACACTACTTCCTCCGCACTCTAATAAATATCCCCACTTAAAAAACACCCTTGTGACTCGACCTTTATTTTTTCCTATTGAATATTAACTACTTGCCTACACTTAACCTCATTATGACAATAAATTGACGTTTTGACTTTTTTAATAAATTGGTCAGACATATATTTGTGTTGTCAAAACAACTAAATATAATTGCTATGAAAAAAGTTTTACTTACATTGACTGCTATCGCTGGATTGACAGCAGCTTCTTATGCTCAAGAAGGTTTCGGTAAAGGAAATGTATTGGTTGAAGGTAACTTGGGTTTAAGCACAACTGACAACAAAACTACAGAAGTTAAAGAAACAACATTTAAATTCACTCCAAAAGTTGGATACTTCTTTACAGATAAACTTGCTGCCGGTGTAAACTTCAATGTTGCATCTTCTACAAACGACAAATACGGCATCGACACTAAAAACAAATCCAATACTTTTGGTGCAGGAATATTCGGTCGTTACTATTTCTTAGAATTAGGTTCTCGTTTCAAGACCTATGCTGAAGTAAATGCAGATTACAATACACAAAAATCTGAAATTACTGTAGCAAACAACACCGCAGAAAGCCCGAAAGTAAAATCTTTCGGAATCAACGGAGGTGTAGGTGCAAACTACTTCTTGACAGATAAAATTGCGATCAACTTCGCCTTGTCAAATGTTATAGGCTACAATACCTCAAAAGTAGACACAGACGGTGCTAAAGCTACTAACAGCTTTGGAATGAACTTAAATCAATACAATAACTTCTTCGATGCAGCTACTTTTGGTTTGACATTCAAATTCTAATCATGTGTTGATTTAAAATAGCAAAGGACAGCCTAAGTGCTGTCCTTTGTTGTTTACGGCTAATTTTGTAGCCCCGAGCAGAATCGAACTGCTATCAAAAGTTTAGGAAACTTCTATTCTATCCATTGAACTACGGGGCCAGCTGAGGTCAAAAATAGAAAACACCTAACTGAAAACAAAGACCTATTTAAAATTTGGCATAACCATAAATATAAGCAATATTTTACCATAAAAAATATAGACAACCTCAATGATGCATAGGTAATATTTATACTTTTCAATGAGAAGATTTCATACCTTTGTGGCACATTAAAAGAAGATACAATTATGAGTTTCGTAGGTAAAAATTTCCCGAACATTACAGTTGACGCTATTGACTATTTAGGTGATTACATTTCACTTAACATTTTCGAGAAAGCACAAAAAGAAAACAAAAAAATCTTATTATTCTGGTATCCTAAGGACTTTACTTTCGTATGTCCTACAGAGTTACATGCTTTCCAAGCAGCTAAAGAAGAATTCGAAAAACGTAACACTATCGTTATCGGTGCTTCTTGCGACACCAACGAAGTACACTTCGCTTGGTTAAACACACCGAAAGACAACGGCGGTATCGAAGGTGTAGAATACCCTATCATCGCAGATACTAACCGCAACTTGTCTAGCATCTTAGGCATCTTGGATGTTAAAGAAGTAGAACACCCAGAATATGGCACTTTAGCTGAAGGTTCAGCTGTAACTTACCGTGCTACTTACTTGATCGATGA
>NZ_JXAC01000205.1 GCF_000814685.1 Sphingobacterium sp. T2 | reverse complement strand
CCCTTTTATGAAGATAGCGTATAAATAATAGAAACAAGCGACACTAGCAAGTAGAAGACAAACCGGACCATAGAGCGAATGGTATCGAAGTTTTAGTAACGGCGTATTAAGGAAGAGATGGGTCCGSACAGGATGGGGAAAGAAATGGGACTTCATCGTTGTACACGAAAGTGGACATGAATGGTTTGGCAACAATATCACTGCCAAAGATATAGCCGACATGTGGATTCACGAAAGCTTCACCAACTATTCCGAAGCGCTGTTTATAGAATATTTTTACGGCAAGGAAGCTGCACAGGAGTATATATACGGAAACCGACGCGGCATCCTGAACGATAAACCTATCCAAGGGCCTTACCACGTAAATAAAGAAGGATCGGGTGACATGTACAACAAAGGAGGTGTAATCCTTAACATGATTCGAACCATAGTCAATGATGACATCAAATGGAGAAATCTACTTCGCGACATGAACAAAGACTTTAGATTGAAACAGGTAGATTACAATGATATATTAAACTATATGAATCAGTACACAGGAAAAAGCTTCGATAAAATATTCGAGCAGTACCTGAAAACCAATAGCATCCCTACTCTACTAGTAAAACAAGGAACCGATGGAAAAGTTTATGGACGCTGGAAAGCTCAGGTCGAAAATTTCCGCATGCCTGTATTATTAGGTCTGAAAGGCCAAATGGACCTTATCGAACTGACCGATACCTTCCAAAAAATAGATATCGAAAACTTAAACATTGATAATCTGATAATTGACACGTTTAACTTTTATATAAATGTCGAAATAGAATAAAAAATAGTAGATTCACATTCATCTTGACGAAAAAAATTATAAATCTAATACCAATTTTTGCGACAAGAATTAACAGTTTTTATCAAATAGCTTTTAACATTATCGGTTTTTTTTGATTATTTTTTGTTCAAATTTTTTACAAAGAATCAGGACTTTTTAAATGGGTTTATTCAATTGGTTTACGCAAGAAGTTGCGATTGACTTAGGGACAGCAAACACCCTAATTATACATAACGATAAAGTAGTAGTGGATGAACCTTCGATAGTGGCCTTTGACCGTACGACAAACAAGGTCATCGCTATTGGAAGGCAAGCCATGCAGATGGAAGGTAAAACCCACGACAATATACGAACAGTAAGGCCTCTGCGTGATGGTGTAATAGCAGACTTTACTGCTGCCGAAGCCCTTATCCGCGGGATGGTAAAAATGATAAATAACGGTAAATCATTGGTTTTTCCCTTCCTTACGTATGGTGATATGTATTCCTTCAGGTATCACCGAGGTTGAAAAACGTGCCGTACGTGACTCGGCAGAAATTGCTGGCGCCAAAGAAGTGTACCTCATTCACGAACCTATGGCAGCCGCAGTAGGTATCGGCATTGACGTAGAAGAACCTGTAGGAAATATGATTATCGATATTGGTGGGGGTACTACAGAGATTGCGGTAATAGCCTTGTCGGGTATCGTTTGTGACCAGTCCATCCGTGTGGCGGGAGACAACTTCGATTCTGATATCGTTCAGTATATCCGTCGTCAGCACAACATCATGATCGGTGAGCGTACTGCCGAAAAAATCAAAATTGAAGTAGGTGCAGCCCTTCCTGAGCTGTCTGACCCTCCGGCAGACTTCGCCGTACAAGGTAGAGACTTGATGACCGGTATTCCTAAACAGATTACCGTTTCCTATACAGAGATTGCCCACTGTCTGGACAAATCTATCTCTAAAATCGAGGAAGCTATCCTCAAAGCGTTGGAGATCACTCCTCCGGAGTTGTCTGCAGATATTTATCAGACCGGTATTTACTTGACTGGTGGTGGTGCACTCTTACGTGGTTTGGACAAACGTATTCAGGCAAAAACCAAATTGCCAGTTCATGTGGCAGAAGATCCACTACGTGCAGTAGTACGCGGTACAGGTATTGCACTGAAAAATATCGGTAGATTTAAATTCTTAATGCAATAATAGAGTTGCTTAGGTATATCTTTACGCGATATTGAAAAGTCCAACTTTTTCAATATCGCGTACTTATTAATAACAATTACATTACTGAACATTTGAGACATGAAAAATTTGTGGCTTTTTCTGGTCCGATACAACTCCACCTTTTGGTTTATCCTTCTTTTTCGTGTTTTCTCTAGTGTTAGTAATAAACAACAATAACTATCAGCGATCTGCATTTATCAACTCTTCCAATATTGTTTGTAGCTCTTTCTACGCCAAAGTTGTAAATTCTTGGAAAGAATATATGTACATTGGCAGTAAACCGACAAAGAATCATGAAATGGATTGTAAATG
>NZ_JXAC01000204.1 GCF_000814685.1 Sphingobacterium sp. T2 | reverse complement strand
TATTTCTGCACCAAACGAGGGATAATCTCTTCAGATATCCTTCGAAGGTTAGCCAAATCTCCCCCAGCTTCTGCAACTTGGATTTCAATGCTGCTACAGAATTAGATGACTCGCCGGCGCAGCGCTCCCGACATATCTCCAAGCATACTCGTGTATACTACTACTCGAATAAAATAATAACCTGGTATAACAAAATCTGATTTCTCAATGCCGAATAACAGAACCTTCATTGTCACTTGTACGCAGATCATTTCGAAACCAAACCAGTATAACCTTTTTATTCATGATAGTGTGCGAGCCTCAAGATGGTGATATTTTGTCTGTAAAGATTATTGTTTTTGTCTATATTTCCGCCATAAACCAAATAATATTTACACTATTCTAACAAACAAAATGACCATTATAAATATTTCTATAATAATTGATTTTATTTAGATTTGAACGAACTATGAATGCGCTCGTCTGTGGACTTAACACCTACCTTGGAAAGGCCATACTCACTTCCTTGCAAAGTGAGAACCTTCACGTTTATGGCATTATCCGGGATGCTTCTCTCTTGGAGGCCAGAGGCGCAAATCCCATCAATGCAAAGCTATTCAATGTAGATATTATCCGACTGTCGTCATTAACCTTTCCTATCCTTCTTCCGCAGATTGATGTCTCTTTCTACTTTACACAGATTCCAGACCTCGCAGACGAGATATGCATACAGTACGAACTACTGTCGCTGAAAAACTTTATACAACTAAGCAAGAACAATAACTGCACGCGCATAGTCTACTTCGGACGGGTATACGATAAAAACAATATTATTTATATACAGCAGCTTTTTGAGAAGGAAGGCATACGTTACACTATTGTTCTGAAAGATGTAGCTATTGGAAATGGCAGCGCATTCGAGAGCTTCATGCAGCAGATGATGACCAATAAGCTGATCTTTCTATACAAACCTATAGAAAAGGTCATCTTACGTCCCGTGTGTCTTTCAGATTTTATACAATGGGTGAAGCAGGTAGACTGGCAACATGACTTTATCAACGAATACTTGGAGTTCGGAGGACAACAAGCCGTAGAAATAGAAGAACTCATGCAACTATACTTAAGCAAATACAGCTCTCCGCAAAAACATAAAATTATAACCATTCCCTATGAGTGTCTGGCAAAGCTGCTGAACCGCATTGTATCCAAGGTTTCTTACGACCATTACGCAGACTATATCAACACCATGAGTAAAAGAACCTTAACAGATAATTCTAAGTGGACCAACCTTATTCCCTTTCAATATTCAAAGATTGAGACAGCCGTATAGGTATGTCGGTTCTCCATAAGTGAAATATTCTCTTATTTTTGCAATTCACTAAGATTTCAACGACTATGGGATATCCAAGCTTGGCAGCCTGTGTAGCCGATTTAGAAAGACACGGTCATCTGGTACGTATAAAAGAAGAAGTAGATCCATATCTGGAAATGGCAGCCATCCATATGCGCGTCTTTGATGCCGAAGGACCGGCACTGCTATTCGAGAATATCAAAGGATGCACTTTTCCTGCCGTCTCTAATCTTTTCGGTACACTCGAACGATCGAAATTTATGTTCAGAGACACGCTGGATCACATCAAAAAACTTGTCGATGTGAAGATGGATCCCGCCTCAGTGTTGAAAAAACCTTTCGACTATATCGGCTCGTCGGCAATAGCCCTTGGGGCCCTTCCCTGGAAGAAGAAATCCAAAGCCCCTATCCTTTACGGCAAAACTCAAATCAGTAAGCTCCCCCAAATCGTGAATTGGCCTATGGATGGAGGAGCTTTCATTACGATGCCACAAGTGTATACCGAAGATATTACACAGCCCGGCATCATGAAAGCCAACTTAGGGATGTACCGCATCCAGCTATCAGGCAACGACTACATCATAGATAAAGAGGTAGGTTTACATTACCAACTACATCGCGGCATAGGTGTACACCAACAGAAAGCCAACGCTTTGGGAAAGCCACTTAAGGTAAGCATCTTCGTAGGTGGCCCTCCGTCCCATCCTCTTTCTGCCGTGATGCCTCTGCCTGAGGGGCTGTCGGAAATGATATTTGCCGGTGCGCTGGGCAACCGCAGGTTCAGGTATTTCTATGACGAGGAAGGATTCTGCATCTCCGCAGATGCAGACTTCGTAATCACAGGAACGGTATATCCGGGAGAAACCAAGCCGGAAGGACCTTTCGGAGATCATATTGGCTATTACAGTCTTACCCACCCCTTTCCGGTGATGAAGGTACACAACGTTTATCATAAAAAAGACCCTATATGGTCATTCACCGTAGTGGGACGCCCTCCGCAAGAAGATACCAGCTTTGGAGCTCTAATACATGAAATTACAGGCAATGCCATTCCAAAAGAAATAAATGGACTAAAGGCGGTGCATGCCGTGGATCCTGCCGGGGTACACCCTCTGCTGTTCGCTATAGGCCGTGAATCATATACCCCTTACCAAGAAGTAGAACGTCCACAAGAAATTCTGACCATTGCCAATCAAATATTAGGAAAAAACCAACTAAGTCTGGCCAAATACCTTTTTATTTCGGCAGAACAGGACAACCCTCAACTCGATATTCATAATATCGAAGCATTCTTTACGCATATATTCGAAAGGATAGATCTGAGCAGAGACCTGCATTTCCAAACGAATACGACGATAGATACGTTAGACTATACAGGAGATGGATTGAATGCAGGTTCCAAAGTAGTGTTTGCCGCAGCGGGCCGCAAAAAAAGAGAATTAGCCAAAGAGCTACCTCCGGCTCTCGCGCTGCCAAGACCTTTCAACAAAGTTAAACTGGCCCTGCCAGGTATTGTTGTAGCCGAAGGTGCCGATTTCACCTCATACGAAAATGAAGAAAAAGTTATGGAAGCATGGACAGCTGCCGCCAAAGATGTCAACTTCGACGGCATACAGCTTATCGTATTGGTGAATAATGTCGATTTTGCTGCAGCAAACGTCAACAACTTCGTCTGGGAAACTTTCACCAAATCCAATCCCGCCTACGATATCTATGGCGTCCGATCCTTTACTAAATTCAAACATTGGGGCTGCCATGGACCTGTCATCATCGATGCGCGACGAAAACCGCATCATGCACCGGACTTAATAAAAGATGAAACGGTAGAACGTAAAATTGACAAGATTTTCGCCAAAGGCGGATCTTTACATGGAATAATCTAAACATACATAAAAGGTCATCCTCAAGGATGACCTTTTATGTATGTTTATTTATTATTATCCTAAAAAGCTAATCCACATCGCTAATGGTTTTATCCTGAAAAGAGGTATTTCCATTTTTTGGTTCTCCAATTCGCTGCTTGCGGTAAATGCTTGTATTACCGGAAAAGAGGTACGCTGTAAAGCAAGCTATAGCAATATAGACAGCCCCTTCAGCTCCAAAAAGCTCTATTCCCATCAATGTACACGCTATAGGTGTATTTGTAGCCCCAGCAAATACGGCAACAAAGCCCATACCGGCAAGCATAGCTGTAGGCAAAGGAATAAAAAAGCTCAATGCATTACCCAAAGTAGCACCGATAAAAAATAAAGGCGTCACTTCCCCTCCCTTAAATCCAGCGGACAGGGTAACGACCGTAAACAGTAGTTTTAGTGCGAAGTCATAGGGCAGCTGCTGCTGTTCAAATGCGGACACAATGGTAGGTACCCCTAAGCCTATATATTTTGAAGTCCCCAATAGATATACGCCTAGAACGACCAGCATACCTCCCATGAATGTACGCATGGGTGCATAAGCTATTTTATTCTTCCAAAACACAGACATTCCTTTCATCGCCTTGCTGAATGTTGCAGCACATAAGGCAAAGAGAAGTCCTGCCACCAAAGCCCACCCTATCCCTTGCCAAGTCTGCAGGGGCACTACATCTATATGATAATGCGTATGGTGAGCATTCCACATCCTTGCTACCTGATCCGAAAACACAGCCGTCAGCAGTGCCGGAAACAGTGCATGGTAACGCATGCGCCCTATAAAATAAAACTCCAAAGCAAACACCGCTCCAGCCAAAGGCGTTCCAAATACAGAACCAAAACCACCGGCAACGGCAGCAATCAGCAATATACTACGTTCTTCCGGAGACAGCCTCATAGGCCTCGAAAATTGATCTGCTAAAGCTCCGGCCATCTGCAGAGCTGTTCCCTCTCTTCCTGCCGAACCGCCGAAAAGATGCGTAAGAATGGTACCTCCATACACCAAAGGTGCCATACGAAAAGGAATCTTATCTCCCCCTTCGTGTATAGTGTCTATAATCAGATTGTTTCCCTGGTCGGCATTCCCGCCATATTTTCCGTATATCCAGCTTATTAAAAAACCGACGACAGGAAGAAAAAATATAATCCACAGGTGCTCCTCCCGGAAAGAAGTAACCCACTCCAAGGAAATCAAAAATCCGGCAGAAGCCGAACCTATACATATAGAAATAAGGAAGCTTAGAAGAAGCCATCGCAACGCATAAAATGTCGTCTGCTTAGTCGATGACAAAAATACTTTTCCTGAAAAATCGTGCTGTTTATGTTGATTTGCTGACATAAAAATACCTGTACAAATTACAAATTCATTTTATCCTATAACTTGCCAGGTGTCATCAGCTTTTTTCAAGTGGTTGGGTAAGGAAGAACACCATTTCCTTTTCTTTTGACACAAAGATACATCTTCAGAGGACTTTATCCATAATTTTTTGTGCATTTAAGGAATTAAACTAACGATGGCTTCGGTTTACGGGACGATTTTCTATTTTTGTTATAACAAAAACATACCAATGAACTTATCCAAATTACGTATTCTTATCCTAAGTTTAATCTGCACTATTGTGGTACAGCAGTCTTATGCTCAGGAGGTAGGTGCTAAGGTAGACTTCTTCGGCTATGCTGACAACAGAGAATATACAGCTCCTTACACTATCGACAAAACGTATTTCGGCACTATAATCTCTCCACAGTTGTACTTTAAGCTGAACGACTACCATGCGCTTATAGGAGGCTTACATTATAGACAGGACTTTGGCATTACCACCGAAAACAAAAGTAAGGTTGCCCCTATAGCTTATTATAAATACACTTCATCGTATATAGACTTCGGCATAGGCTTTATGCCGCGGCACGAAAAGCTAGTAAACATTCCTCTTCTGGTGCTGTCGGACACACTTATGATTGAAAGACCTAACCTAGAGGGTATGTTTTTCAAGTTCAACAACCAACATATCACCCAATCCATATTTATCGATTGGCTCAGTAAGCAGGGAACAGAAAACAGGGAGCGCTTCATAGCCGGCATCAGTGGTCTTTACCGCTTTGGAAAAGCTTATTTCGCCAACGACGGCACCTTATACCACAACGCTCTAACCCTTCTCTCCGACCCTGACAACCATATCCAGGACAATGCCGTCCTCGTCTTACGACTGGGACTGGATCTGTCGGAAAGCACATCTCTGGATTCCCTGACCATTGATGCCGGCACAGTGTTGGGATTTGACCGTGTCAGAACAGAATACGAAAAAAAGAGCAATGCCTTCATCAGCAATATCCATGCGCAATACAAAAATTTCTTTCTTCACAATACCTTATATATGGGCAACGCCATTTTCCTGCCCAACGGAGATTCTTTCTACCGAAGGGACAAGTACAACCGCATTGATATAGGCTGGATTCCTTTCCGCAATAAAAATATTGATGCCAAATTTACGGCTTCGTTTCACCTACGACAGGGTGGAATAGATAATCAGGCCTTTACCATCCGATATAGCTTTGACCGAATAATTAGAACCAAAT
>NZ_JXAC01000203.1 GCF_000814685.1 Sphingobacterium sp. T2 | reverse complement strand
TGCAAAACAAATTATATRTGTSSRATYSGACACATATAAATTTGTTTTGATCACAGAAAGATAAATATAAAATCCTTCGAGCATACAGAGACAATACGATGTATCATCACGCTCTCTCGTAAGGAGGGAGGACTCCTTAGTGAAGAAGAGTTTATCATTTATAAAGAAAAGGGTATCTATTCGGATAGATATCGAGAAGTGTTGAAACCTTACTTTTTGGCTTTCTAGCGTATGAAGAAAATTGGTCTGCTTTCGGATACTCACAGTTACTTGGATGAGGCGGTGTTTAAATATTTTGAAGAATGCGACGAGGTGTGGCATGCCGGGGATTTCGGCTCAATAGATGTAGTAAGGAAGCTGCAGGCTTTCAAGCCTTTCCGAGGGGTATATGGTAATATTGATACAAAAGATATACAGCAGGTATGTCCTGAGCATTTGCGTTTTGAATGTGAGGGTGTGGATGTATGGATGACACATATAGGAGGTTATCCGGGACGCTATGCCTCACAGGTCAGAGCAGAACTACAACGTAATCCCCCAAAGCTTTTCATCTGTGGACATTCCCATATTTTGAAAGTTCAATTTGATGAAAAATTACAATTATTGCATTTAAATCCGGGGGCTGCCGGTTATCATGGTTGGCATAAAGTCAGAACGTTGATGAGATTTGATTTGGTAGCAGGTAAAATTGAAAATTTGGAAATTATAGAGCTCAAGAGAAGATAAAAAACTTACTCTATTTTTATTCGCGATAACCATGTGATTATGAGTTCTATAAAAACACTAGGCCAATTTATTATCGAGAAGCAGGCTGATTTTCCTTATGCCAAAGGAGAGTTATCTCGTTTGTTAAGAGATATAGGTATTGCAGCCAAAATAGTACATCGAGAAGTCAATAAAGCAGGACTTGTAGACATCTTAGGCGACCATGGAAACCAAAATGTTTTTGGTGAAAGTCAGAAGAAACTGGATGTATATGCCGACGAACAGTTTATTTCTGCCTTGAAAAGTGGAGGAGAATGTTGTTTTGTGGCTTCCGAAGAGCACGAGGAGGGAGTGGTATTGGTGGATGAAGGAATCTCCAAAAACGCCAAGTATATAGTCTGCATAGATCCGTTGGACGGAAGCTCCAATATTGAAGTCAATGTATCTGTAGGGACGATTTTCTCCATCTACAGACGTAAGAGTGAGGTTGGACATAAGGTGACTGAAGAGGATTTTCTACAAAGAGGGGTAGAGCAGGTTGCCGCTGGTTACATCATTTATGGTTCTTCTACTATGCTGGTATATACTACGGGAAAAGGGGTTAATGGTTTTACACTAGACCCTTCCATCGGCGAATTCTGTCTTTCACATCCCAACATGAAAATCCCTTCCAGTGGAAAGATATATTCCATCAACGAAGGCAATTATGTCAAGTTTCCGCAAGGTATTAAACAGTTTATCAAATACTGTCAGGAAGAGGACAAAGCGACCAACAGACCTTATACGTCACGTTATATCGGTTCTATGGTCGCCGATATACACCGTAATCTGCTGTTGGGGGGAGTATTTATCTATCCACAGACTTCTGCGCAGCCTAATGGAAAGCTGAGGCTGATGTACGAATGTAACCCTATTGCTTTCATCGTCGAACAAGCCGGAGGCAAGGCTACCACAGGAACGGAACGTATACTCGACATTAAGCCAAAGGAACTACATCAGCGTGTACCGGCCATCATAGGCAGTACCGAAATGGTGGACAAAGTCCTCGAATTTTTGAAATAGCTTACAGGCTGTCCCGAACTTCTATCAAAAAAGATTTAAGACGCTCCAGAGAATCAATGACACGTTGGTTCTCTTTTGCTTCTGTTTTGTTGGCTTTCAGATACTCGCGGGCACCTTGGAGGGTATAGCCTTTCTCCTTAACGAGGTTGAAGATAATTTTCAGGTTGGCTATATCTTCTTGGGTGAAGAGACGGTTTCCTTTTTTATTTTTTTTGGGCTGTAAAATGTCAAATTCACGTTCGTAGAAACGAATCTGAGAAGCGTTAACGCCAAACATTTTGGTTACTTCTCCCATTGTGTAGTACAACTTGTTGATTTCTCGTTCTTTGTAAGGCATAAGCTTCACGTGTTTTTGATACTGAAAACAAATATACAATCTAGGAATGAATTAAGAAAGTCGGCTAAAATTTATACGTTTGTTTGAGCAATAAGAGTTTTATGAAAGGTAAGGTCATTGTAAGTAGATTCTGGACCCGTTTTTTTTCTTTGGGAAAGGCCGAGGCCATTACCTTGTTCCCTTTTATTTTTATCTATAAAAAGGGATTGAAGAAGGATATTATACTGTTGAATCACGAACGTATACATATTTGTCAGGCTTTGGAACTTTTTGTCGTAGGTTTTTATCTATGGTATGTATTGGAGTTTCTTTTCCGCTTTCTCCGGCATAAAAATTTCGACAAAGCATACCGTAACATTTCCTTTGAACGGGAAGCTTTCACGCATGAATCCAATATAGGGTATCTAAAGCAGCGTAAGAGGTGGGCTTTTAGAAAATATCTGTAAAAAGTAAGAGCCTTTGTCAACGATAAAGGCTCTTACTTTTTTATTTTACTAATTTTAGGAATGTTGAAATCTTTTGTTTCAATTCTCTTCGGTCTACGATGAAGTCCAAGAATCCGTGTTCAAGGACGAATTCCGATGTTTGAAAACCTTTAGGAAGGTCTTTTTTGATTGTTTCTTTGATTACGCGCGGTCCTGCGAAGCCTATGAGTGCTCCCGGTTCAGCTATATTGATATCGCCCAGCATGGCATAAGAAGCTGTCACACCTCCTGTGGTAGGGTCTGTCAACAGACAGATGTATGGCAATTTGGCTTGGCTCAACAAAGCCAATTTGGCGGATGTTTTGGCCATCTGCATCAGGGAGAAAGCTGCTTCCATCATGCGGGCGCCTCCTGACTTGGAGATCATCATGAAAGGAAGTTTGTGTTCTATACAATAATCTATCGAACGGGCGATTTTTTCACCTACTACTGAGCCCATGGATCCACCGATAAAGTTGAAGTCCATGCAGGCGATGACGATTTCGTGGCCGTCAAGCTTGCCATGAGCCGAACGTAAAGCGTCTTTAAGACCGGTCTTCACTTGGCTTTCGGCTAATCTTTCATGATAGGGTTTGCTGTCAACAAAATTTAGAGGGTCGCCTGCAGTAAGATTAGGGAATAGTTCTGTAAATTGATTGTCGTCAAATAAGATAGAGAAATATGCTGCCGAACCTATACGAATGTGATAACCACAATATTGACAAACGTATTTGTTCTCGATTTGTTCAATGTTCAAAAGAGGTTTTTTACACGAAGGACACTTGTCCCACATACCGTCTGGAGCCTCTTTTTTGTCTTGTGTTGCAGTTCTGATCCCTGCTTTATTTCTTTTAAACCAACTCATATAATCGTGTTTGTTCTAGCTACAAATAAACGAAAAGATATGCTAAAAGAAAAACTTAAAGGTCAAAAGTAGTAAAGGATAGTGCAGGAAAGATGGATAGGTATAAAACAAAAAGTGGGCAAGCTCCCTTTATCGCACCGCTCAACCTAATACCCTTGCTATGTTCCATCCTGGGGGAGTCATAGGGAGCTGGTCGTAAAGGACTTACCCACCGCAAAAATAGGAAATTTTTGAGATAGACAAAATTTAAAATATAAAGAATGCCCTATCCTGTTGAAGTTCAGCCTGAAAAATTACATTTTGTCCTCGTGGAATTCTCCTTTCAACGCAAAATATCCGAATACTCCAAGTCCTATCGAGATAATCGGCGTAAGGATGAAGACGATAATTAGCCCGAAGACCAGATCTTCCTGATGGCCTGTCTGCAGCTTTGGAAAACCAAATTTCACGATGCAGAAGTAGGCAGCCAACAGTGCCAATATTATCCAAGCTATTCCTAATAATCTTTTTATCAGTTCCATGGTTATTAGATTTTTTGAATACATGTTTTTAGTAATGTATAGGGTGCCGATGACAAAACATACGGCTGAAATGATAATAGGGTACCACAGTCCGGCCAGATAGAATTCACTATCTTGAGAGGCTTGAGCATTGCTTGCTAGATAAGTCGATACAGCAGGAAGCAATCCTCCGAAGACGCCATTGCCTATGTGGTAAGGCAGAGACATCGAAGTGTAACGAATCTTTACTGGAAATAGTTCCACAAGGAAGGCGGCTATAGGTCCATACACCAGTGTTATGTAGATGACCTGAATAAAAATCAGTAGGATTAGCTTGATGTAATTCCATCCTGCGATGGTTATTGTCTGTTTGCTGATGATTTGGGTGGTGTTGTCCACTATATGTTTGGTTTTTGTCGTGGTAAGGACAGAGCGGTCAGTATAGTACACCTTTTCAGTCACTATTTCATCTTTGCCTTTTTCGGTATGTACTACTTCAAAGAATTCTTCTTTCTTGTCCGTGATCTCTTGTTTGTTTTCAACGTTAGTCAGCTGATACATCTTTTCGTAGATGGGACGGTAGGTGAGAATGGCTAAGGCCATGCCGGCGAGCATCACCCATTTTCTTCCAACTTTGTCGGACAGCCATCCGAAAACGATGAAGAAAGGTGTTCCGATGAGAAGAGCTATACCTAGGATGGTGTCTGCCTGATCTGTATGCAGGTGCATGACCGTCTTCATGAAGCTCATAGAGTAAAATTGTCCAGTATACCAGACTACTCCTTGTCCCATCGCTGCCCCGAAGAGCGCCAGCAACACAAACTTGAGATTGTATTTATTGGCAAAGCTCTCCTTCAGCGGATTTTTTGAAGTCTTGCCTTCTGATTTAGCTTGTTTGAATTCCGGAGACTCATCCATATTTTTTCGAATCAGATAGGAAACGTATACCATAAGTATAGATAAAAGAAAAGGAATACGCCATCCCCACAATTCAAACTGTTCTTCACTCATCAGCGAACGAGTGGCAAGGATAACTATTAGGGAGATAAAAAGCCCGAAAGTTGCTGTAGTCTGTATCCAAGAGGTCCAGTAACCACGCTGTCCGTTAGGGCTATGCTCGGCCACATAAGTGGCTGCACCTCCATATTCTCCACCTAGAGCTAGGCCCTGCAATAGACGCAGGATAAGTACGATAAAAGGAGCCCAAAAGCCTATGGTCTCGTAGCTAGGAATACATCCGATAAGGAAGGTAGCTCCTCCCATCAGCAACAGGGTGACCATGAAAGTGTATTTTCGTCCTATCAGGTCTCCCAGACGTCCGAAAAATAGAGCTCCGAAAGGTCTTACGACAAATCCTGCCGCAAAGGTGGCAAGTGTCGAAAGAAAGGCTGCCGTAGGGTTGTCTGATGGAAAAAATTTTGTCGAAATCACAATGGAGAGACTACCAAAGATGAAGAAGTCGTACCATTCGATAAGTGTTCCCAAGGAGGAAGCTCCGATTACTTTCCAGATTCCTTTGGTTTGATGTTTTTCTGTAGTCATAGATTCGTTTATAATGGTTTAGATTAATTTATATGTTTTTCCGGGTAAAGATATCAGAATGCCTTTCATCTCCATTTCCAGAAGAACTATAGCCAGCTTACTTTGTGGCCAATCGCAATGCAGGGCTATGTCGTCTATGGAGGCCTGTTCGCTTTCTCGGATGAAGTCAAAAACTTTCTTCTCGTCTTTAGTCATATCTTCCGGGATAAGAGGAAGCTGTTTGGACAGAGGTTTTCTGTCCTCTCTCTTTTCCCAGTTCATGAGGTAGGCCAGATCTTCAGCATTGCGTATAAGGTGAGCGCGGTGTGTTTTTATCAGATAGTTGCATCCGGCAGAAAAATGTTGATCTATGGCGCCGGGGAAGGCACATACATCTCTGTTGTAGGTGTTGGCAATTTCTGCGGTGATCAGGGCTCCCCCTTGGAGTGCAGCTTCTACGATTATGGTAACATCGGCTAGTCCTGCGATGATGCGGTTGCGCATAGGAAAATTCTGTCTGTCGGGACTTGTTCCTGACGGAAATTCGGTGAGCAGTCCGCCATTGTCCAACATCTTTGTCGCTAGATCTCGGTGTGCCAAGGGATAGATGCGGTCCAAACCGTGTCCTAATACCCCAACGGTGGGAATATGATTTTTTAGTGCTTCACGGTGGGCAGCGCCGTCGATACCATAGGCTAAGCCGCTAATGATTAGTACATCGTAATCCTTTATCTCACGAATAAACTCTTCACAAATCTTCTTGCCGTAGGAAGTAGCATTTCTAGTGCCTACAATGCTGATACTACGAAAAGGGTTGAGGGAGGTATTACCTTTGAAATACAGCAGAAGGGGAGCGTCTTCACAATTTTTCAATCGTTTGGGGTATTCTTTGTCTTCTATCCATAAGGCCTGTATATTATGCTTTTGGATGAAGTGATACTCTTCCTCCGCTTCTTTGAGATAGGATTTTGAAAGTATGGTACTTGCCACCGCTTCGCCGATGCCGGGAATTGCCATCAGCTGCTTTTTTGAACAAGAAAAAATTTCATCAACAGAACCGCAGTAAGCCAACAATGTTCGGCTCAGTTTAGGGCCAATACCTTTTATCTTGGTCAATGCAATTTTGTCGAGGATGTTCATAATTGGTCAAATAAATATAAGGAATCCTTATTTTTTATTGCAAAACTTTGGTCTTTTTTCTTACAAGAGAATAGTACCTTTGTACAAACAAATAGAAATAAGATGAGCTTTCAAGAACCTTTTGATATAGAAATCTATAATGTCGTGTATTCTGTTTTTCCAGAAGAAAAAGATACCTACACTATCTTCAAGGACGGAAAAGAATACGTACAAATTGTGAAAGATACCGACACAAACTGGCTTAAGCTAAATCCTGAAACGGGATTACCAATGTTTGGAATGGATGAAGAAGTCAACCTTATCGGAGCTGAAATTTTGAAAGAAATGGAGGGCCGCGGGCAAGCTGGCTCGGACACGGAAGAGTAGGCATATGATACCTTACTATCTGAAGTTTGTCGTATCAAAATCCTTGTCCAAAATTTTCGGCTCGTAAGCCGACCAATCATCCCTGAAGGATGATAGCATGAATACTTCTGAATCTCTGTACAACTATAATTCACACTTTGAAGTTTGATGAGACCCGAAGAGCGTGGTGTTGTTGTATCATTCTCATCTTTCAGCGCTCCATAGTTGAAAAACATATTCTGAGAGGTATAGTAGCCGGTTCTTCCTCCGGCATTCCCTCTTTTTCCGAACTCTTAGAATCTCTCCCATTTCGTATACCTATGGAGTTCTAATGCAACCGAGCGTATAAATGCATAGGATTTTTTTTATTTGGCAATACTCTGCACGCGACTTATACAATCATAACGATTCAAAAGAGAGAAGGGTATTGAGATAAAGAAGCGGCTTATGGGATTTTGTTTTATAATAAATATGCTAAAAGGATTTTATAATAAAGTTGTTGTTTTAGCAATCAAATTATATATAAAAGTGTTTTTGAGGTGTTTAAAGTTTATTTCTTGCTGTTTTTGAAGTGTTTTGAGCTTTATTTGAGTGTTTTTGGCTCTTGTTATGTTGTTTTGTAGGTGTTTTAGGTAAAAAAGAGGGGTGTGATGTTGTAGATTTTAAAATTATTGTATCTTTTTTGTTGTGTATGCTATTTTCTTGAAAAAATGATTGATTTTTTTAAGAAATCCATATATTTAATCATAACTAACCCATATATAACTTTAAATTATGAGAGAAATGAGCCCATAAGATCAGACCTCCGATTATTTTTCTGTCTTTTTTAGTAACATCAGCTTAATTACTACACCTAACTAACAATCACCTAATTATGAAACAATGTTCTAAATTATTGTGGCTGAGATACGTACGTGCTAAAAAACGCAGTAGTCTTAGCAAATTTTCGCTCATAGCGATGTCTCTTTTTCTCAGCCCGGAAGTTATGCAGGCCACTCCACTGTATAATTATTCTATCCAAAATGAAAGAGAGTTGAAAGGTACGGTTCTCGATGAGTCCGGCAAGCCTGTTGACGGAGCTTCTATCAAAGTAAAAAATGGCAGACAAGCCACATCCACAAATGGATTGGGAGAATTTACTATCCGTGTGCCGCGGGAGTGTGTTCTTATCATCAGTCACGTGGGATATGAGACGCAGGAAGTATTTGTACGTGATCAGCAAAATCTCAGAATCCAGTTAAATGCAAGTGGCAGAGATTTGGAAGAGGTCGTGGTAATAGGTTATGGTACGCAGAGTAGAAAGGAGACTACGGGAAGTTTGACATCAGTGAAGGGAGATGATGTGGCCAAGACGCCTGTTCAAAGTTTCGATGCAGCGTTGGGTGGAAGATCGTCGGGGGTTCAGGTGAACACAAGTGCGGGGGTATTGAACCAGGCACCAGTTTTTAAGATTAGAGGGACTAACTCTCTGTCTTTAAGCACATATCCTTTGGTCGTGATAGATGGTGTTCCGGCATTTAACGATAATGACGACTCAGGCCCTAGCTATGCGTCGGCCAATCCTTTGTCGGCAATCAATCCAGCAGATATTGAAAGTATAGATATTGCCAAGGATGCTGCCGCGACAAGTATTTACGGTTCGCGCGCAGCCAATGGTGTGGTCTTCGTAACCACCAAAAAAGGTAAGAGGGGAGCTACGCGTGTGAATTACGAAGGATGGCTAGGCTACACTATGGCTAATAGGCTTCCTAAACTATTGAATGCAGAACAATATATAGAAATCAAAAATGAGGCCTTGAAAAATGCTGGAACATATAATGAGAATACAAACTATTTCGGTTTCAGCAGAGATGCTAACGGAAATATCATCGACACAAGATGGTATGATTATATCTATCAGACGGGAGTGTCACACAGTCACAATGTGAACATTTCCGGTGCTACGGATAAAACGAACTATTTCGGTTCGGCGTCTTATACCAACCAAGAGGGTATATTCCAAAAAAATGGTTTTGACAGAAAGTCTGTCATGTTCAACATTGACAATACCACTACGGATTGGATGAAGGTGGGGGTTAAGTTGAACTATGTCAACGAAAACAATAAGGCCGCCATGTCTACCGGAGCGGGCAGTAGTGGTTCTTTCCAGTCATCATCTTCTTCGGGAGCCATGGCTCGTCTGGCACTGATGACAGCTCCTATCGTCGGTCCTTATAACAACGATGGCACTTTCAACGTGACGTCGAATGGTTTTGTCGGGTTAATGGATAATGTTGGGCATCTCAATGAATCAAGACTCGGTTTTTATAACTCTGTCATCTCATTGGAAAACAACTATTCAAACAACTACGGCAATAATGTGCAGTCGAGCGCTTACCTGCAACTGAAACCGCTAAAATGGATAACCTTCAAGTCAGTTTATGGTATCGACTACCGTAATGTAGATTATTCTAACTACTATTCTCCAATATCGGGTGAGGGGCTGGCCAACAACGGTTCTGCTTCCAGCGTAAGCTCAAGACGTCAAAGATGGGTGTGGACCAATACATTGACTTTCGATTATTCTTTTGATTCACATACTTTTAACCTGTTGTTGGGGCAGGAACAGCAGCGAACCACAGGTTCTATGTTCGGCTTGGAACGTAGGGGCCAGACAGACCCTTATTATTCCAATATCCAAGGGGGATGGCAGAATGTTTTCGATTACCGAACTAACAATCAGGAAATTAACAACTACCTACATTCCTTATTCTCTCGTTTGCAATATGATTATCAGAAAAAATATTATATCACAGCTAACCTGAGACAAGATGAATATTCCGCTTTGGGACTTAACAACAAGAAAGGTGTCTTCTGGGGCATCTCAGGAGGATGGGATGTAGCCAAACCACTTCGTCCGTACGGAATTGAAATATAAAAACGATCTTCCTTATGATTTTTCAGGCGGCGTAGGGCAGTGGAATTATAACAATGTACAGAACAAATATCTGAATGCTTCGGAGTTGCTAAGACAAGCTATGTCAAAAAATCCAAACCTAAAAGTGTGGGTTATCGCAGGATATTATGACCTAGCTACACCTTACCATGCTGCGGAATACGTGGTGAAACATATGAACCTTCGTGCAGAACAAAAAGAAAAGGTATCTTTCACCTATTATGAAGCAGGACATATGGTATATATGCCGAAGGATTGTATGATACAGTTAAATAAAGATGCAGATGAATTTTATAAGAAAAACTAAACAGAACTATTGGAAGGCAGGCTTTGTCCTGGCTTTCCTATGCACCTCTTCTTTAGGCTATGCACAGGAGGCTATCAAATATCAGCTGCCTCCTCAGTCTATAGTAGATTTGGTAGATGCGCCGCAGATCCCGGAAGGAAAATTTCAGCCCGGACGGCCGTTATATGCTGGTGCTTGATGTGCCAGGGTTCCAAACAATAGAGCAGATATCGCAGCCGGTATTAGGTGTAGCAGGATTAAGGATAAATCCTCTAACGAACACGACGGTAGCGGAAAATCCTGGAACATATAAAGGAATAAAAGTACGTGATTTGAAGACAGAAGCTGAATTCTCTATTGCAGGACTACCACAAGTGTTAGGTATGGCCGACATCAAATGGTCGTCACAGCCCGGCGTGTTTGCTTTCTTAAATAAATCCTTACAGGATACCGAACTTTGGATTTTTTTTGCTGTCTTGCTGTTTAGGTCCGCTATCCAAAGTTCGGA
>NZ_JXAC01000202.1 GCF_000814685.1 Sphingobacterium sp. T2 | reverse complement strand
GTCTGATGATATCTTCGGTAATCACATGCTGATCTAATAATTTTTGCAACTGCTTTTCAAACTGCGCAAAACTTATTAGATCAGCATGTGATTACCGAAGATATCATCAGACTGGTAGAGCCGATAAATATTCTGGATACCGAAGCATTTGAAGAAGAATTGAGTAAAATAAGCAGGTCCACGAGCCAAAGCCGAAAAAATTGCCGCTGCTACTTCAAAATATATTACGGTAAATATCGACACAGATCCGGTATTGTTTCGCAAACTATCCGAGTTGATTTCAGAAACCATAGCCGAAATGCGAGCTAATCGTCTTTCAGAATTGGAAGCCTTAAAACGCTTACAAGAAATAAAAGAGCAAGCCCTAAAAGGCGGAGGAGATACCGTACCTGAAGAATTGCAAGGCAAACGCAGAAATATTGGTATTTATCATTTGTTCCAATCGGAAGAACTATTAAATGGCAAAGAAGTTGACGCTGCTTTAATGTTTGATGAAATACTTTCGTCTTGCGAAATTGTGGATTGGCATAAACGAATTGATATCATCAATAAAATTGAATTGGAATTTGGAGATTACTTGATGGATGTTATGGATTTGCCGATGGACAAAGCCGATGAATTGACCAAAAAAGCCATTGAAATAGCCATAGCAAGTAGTAAATGATGAAAGAACATGTACAATTTGGCAGATATACCATCGAATTTGAGTTGCGCTATGCAGCTCGAAAGAGTTTGGGTATAAAAGTAAATCCCGATACCTCTGTAGTGGTTTCCGCACCTATGGAAGTAAGTTTGGAGAAAATCCATACAGCTGTTACCAAAAAAGCCCTGTGGATATTGAAACAGAAATCCTATTTCCTTGGTATGGACACGGTCGATAATGACATTATCGCCAAGTCGGGATATTCGGTGAATTACTTAGGACGACGCTATAAAGTAATGGTGGAAATAGGCGGTAAAAACGAAGTAAGCTATAAGGGAAATTTGTTTTTGGTAACGGTAAAGAAAAAATCCTATGCACAAGAAGTATTGGAGCAATGGCTAAAAGAAAAAGCCTATCAAAAGATTACCGAAATAGCCAAGCCTATCATAAAAAAGTTTAGCGAGCGGTACAAAGCCCCGTCTGAAATTTACTTTCAGGAGATGCCCACCCGTTGGGGGAGCTGTACGGTGAAGAACAAACTTATTTTTAATCCGCGATTGATACATACCCCAAAGCGGTGTATCGAGTATGTGGTGATGCACGAATTATGTCATATCGTCCATAAAAACCACAGTCAACAATTCTTTGAACTATTAACGCAGTTAATGCCCGATTGGGAGAAGCGAAAGGAGAAGCTGGATAATTATAAATAATCATCGGAGAAAAATCTACTGCCCGAACGCCAAGTTCCGAAAACGTTAGCGGAAAGTGTTAAACAACATTATCCTTAGCAATAACACACTTGGAAATGAAGAAACATTCAACTCAAAAATTGGACTTGAATTAGTATTAATGTCTGAATATTAAAATGAGCTAATATCCAATGAGTAAAGTGGTTTATATTGGGAAATATCCAATTTACCTATCTATTGTAGGCTTCGTAAAGATTATTTCTCACAAAAAAAATTTATTATTTACCCAAATATTTATTAACATAGCATCACAATCATCAAGAGTACATGGGTACACCAACCGAGTTGAACCAACCACGGTGGTCAAAGGATGAGGGCCTTCCGGTCAAAAAATGGTTTTCCCTTTCTCTTAATGATTGGTACTTAGGTTTTATTTAAAAGTATCAAATCATGGAACAAAAGATTAAAATTTTCGAAGAAGAATTAGCCCGTCTGTCGGACGAGGCATTGGTAGCGCGTTTTAACCAAGAAGTGGATAATCCGGGATGGGTAAGTTCAAGGGCTTACTTTTTGAAAGCTCTGTGTCTCCAATTTGAAAAACGAAGGATAGATGCCTCTGTTCTTCAAGGTGATTATGGAATATCCCTTAAACACAAGGTAAGACTTCAGGAAAGCAAATTGGTTGTTTGATTTTTCAGAAAAAGCCGACTAATATAAATTAGTCGGCTTTATTTTTATTTTCTATAATGGTTCCTAAAGCCATAAGCATGTAATTCTTTTTGCAACAGATTAAAGTCTACGCCCAATCCTTAAGAAGATTGGGCGTAGATGTTTATGAGGTTTTATGGTATTTAAGCTACGGTAGGGGCTTTTTGCAGTGCTTGACGGACAACGATCAGGGTAAGGCGCACACAGACGAGCAATACGAGATAGGCCAAGCCCAGAGTTAGCTGATCTTTGATATCTATGAGGTTGACCACCACATAACTTGCTATGGAGAAGATGACGTAGGAGCCTCCGCTGGCCAGTCCGCTTGCGGTGGCCGCATAATGGGGTCTGCTGGTCAACGAATAGGTAAAGTAGGTGTTATAGCTGAACCCCAACCAAAAATGGATAAGGAAGACAAAAGCCATCATGATGTACAGCTGATGAAATAGGAGTGCTGTGGAAAGCATAATCGCTAGAATGATGAACTGCGAGCGGATGGAGAGCTGAAGTTTCTGATATATAGGTTTGTTTATCTGCTTTTTACTCCAGAGTCCCCCGAAAAACATGGCTAAGCCGGAAATAAGTGCACAGTACCCGGAATATACGGCGGTGAGATGGTGTTCATGTTCTACGATAAAGGCTATGTTCATGCTAAATACCATGATCATGCTGTAGCTAAGTCCCAACACAAGGATGCCGAGGCTGAAGTCAGTAGCATTCAAAAGTTCTCTATACATGGACATAACACTCTTAAGCTTGAAAGGCTGTTTCTTAGGTAAGGTTTCTTCCGCTATATATCCATTCTAGGATGAGCAGGATAAGAGCATAGAGGGCGAGGAAGTAAAAGTTGGCCCGCCAGCCGAAGGCTTCCTGCAGAAACCCGCCCACAAAGGGTGCGAGGATAGGCGCTGTTGACCAGACCACGGTGACCATGCTGGTATAATTTTTTTGCTTTTCTCCGGTGAAGACATCTACGAAGAAGGCTCTTTTACATACCACAATAAACGAGATAGCTATGGCTTGGATGAGTCGTAAAGATAGAATCACGTGTATGTTACTGCTCCATGCTATGCCTAATGAGGAAAGAAACAAGACGAGCAGAGATATAAGATTAATCCTATAGCGTCCGAAACTGTCGGAGATGCTTCCCACGAAGAGCTGGGAGAGTCCGTAACTTACTAAATAGACGGTCAAGGTCAATTTGATATCGGATTCGCTAAGGTGCAGCTCACTCGCCATATGAGGAAACGAGGGAATGTACACATCCATGGCGAAACCCGAAATGGGAATAAGGGCAAATGCCAGAAAGGTGCTGATACCTACATTTTCATGCTTTAGTGTTTTCATTTTGCTTTTTTCCTTTTGTGAGCAAGCAAAATTAAAATGAGAGATAGAGGTATCCGCTAATCGATTCAAACAAGAGTTTATAAAAATCAAATATCCCCTGCCTGGGTTGCACGATATTGCTTTGGCGTGACACCCGTATTTTTCTTAAAGAATAGTGTGAAATGTTGCACGTATTCAAAGCCTAAGCTTTCTGCAATTTCAGAGATGTTCCAGTCCGAATATTTGAGTAGGCTGATAGCTTCGGCCACAATCCTTTCATTGATAAGCTGTGTGGTGGACTTGCCGGTCTGAACTTTGAGGCAATGGTTGAGGTGGTTGACATGGACGTTAAGCAACTGTGCAAAGTCGGAGGGGCTGCGTAGCGATATAGGGTTATGCGGCGAATCGATAGGAAACTGTGATTCTAAAGCATTGACAAATGCGTTTACTACCCTGTTTGGGGAACCCTGTTTCACTAAGAAAGGAGAATTTGTAGACTGCTTCCATATAATCTGGTAAACTATTAGTTGGAGCCACTTCTGCACCATCTCTTCCCGGTATTCAAAATCACTGTGATATGCGTCAAAGAGTTGCTGGAAATAAAAGAACATAAGATCGTAGGTATCTTGATCCAGAAACAACGAAGAGGTGCGGTTAGCTTTTAGAACCTGAAGCAGGCGGTTGAAAATCAATTTCAGGTCATAGGTGAGGTATTCGTCAGTGAAAAGACATATAAATCCGGAGGTATGATCTTCGTCGAACGATTTCCAGCTGTATGCCATTTTGGGCTGGGAGACGATGATGCAGGGCTTGTCAATGATGACGGTCTCCTGTTTGGTCTTAAGTTGCGCTTTGTTGTTAAGTAGGGTTATTTTCCAATAATCGCGACGTGCGAAGGGAAGCCCTACCGTACAGTTTTTGCGCTTGAGAATATTGAAATGACGAGGTACGCCGTTGTGCTTAAGCAGGTCTTCAGGAATCTTCCTTCCTGCAAATTCATAATAATCTCTTAAAGTTTCCGTTCTTTCCATATTTATATAAATCAAATATAGTTAGCTGCAGGCTATGATACAAGATTGCTTTTTATAACGGAAGATTTACGGATTATATTACCTGTAAAATGACACAAATCTTAAAAGCAGGAGAAGTAAAGAAATTACTGTAAAGCTATTTTGCCTACTAAGACGCGTTGTACTTTATTACCTATCAAAAGTTAAATAATGTGAAATAATTCATATTGAAGAAATTAAATGGTTAATTTGAAAAAATAAAAAATAATAATAACCCAATACATTTTAATGCATACCCAAGTAAAATTTAATAATGCCAACGCATTATTCTCTAAATCCCTCAAGTTAAAAGTCAACCAATATTTCCAACAAGATTTAATTAAGAAGACCGGCAACCGCAAGCTTATTATAAAAGCTATCATATTATTAACAAGTCTTGCTGTATTGTACAGTGTACTCGTTTTTGTGCAACCCCACTGGGCTATTAGCGTGATTTTATGCGTCCTTTTAGGTATTAATTTCGCTGCTATAGGCTTTAATATAATGCATGATGCGGGACATAATTCCTTTTCCGATAACAAGAAGGTTAATATCGTATTATCCTACAGCTTGAATCTGCTAGGAGGGAATATCTTTTTTTGGAAGATAAAGCACAATATTGCACACCATACTTTTACCAATATTAATGGAGAGGACCATGATATCGATGTGAAATTTATGCGTATCCACCCTGATCAGTCGCTAAAGAAATATCACCGTTTTCAGCCAGTTTACTTTATCTTTTTGTATTCTATCTCTTATTTAGCGTGGATTTTCTTTCAAGATTATGAGAAATATTTTAAACAGCGGTTTGGCACGAGCTCTGATAAATTCACTTTTCCGGTAAAAGAAAAAGTCATCTTTTGGATAAGTAAGTTTCTGCATTTCCAGTTGTTTATTACCCTTCCGATGCTTGTGGTTGGTGTTGTTCCTGCATTGGTAGGCTTCCTTATTGCGAGTGTTGTTTGTGGTATTTGTCTGGCTACGGTGTTCCAACTGGCGCATGTGGTGGATAAGACCGAATTCAAGACTATAGCCAATCATCGCGTAGAGGAAGAGTGGATGATTCATCAGCTTCAATCTACAGCTAATTTTGCCACAAACAGTAAGCTTTTAGTATGGCTGCTGGGAGGACTGAATTTTCAGGTGGAGCACCACCTCTTTCCTAAGGTTAGTCATATTCATTACCCTCAACTGAATAAAATCTTGAAGTCGACATGTCTGGAGTTCAATGTAAAATATAACGAATATCGTACTTTCTTTTCCGCCCTACATTCGCATATCCGTGTGATTAAGATGATGGCTCATTAAGCGAAGTATAACATAAAAGGATAGGATTAACATGCTATGATTTCAGTTCATACATAATATACAGCCCCTGTAGGGGCTTTTTTTGTGGTATAACACTGTGATAATACATGATTTTAACGTTTTGTTGTGCTATTCTTCAGCATTTTTACTTATGTTTATCATCAAACTATACCTACACGCTAAACCGATGAAAAAAAAATCTTATTACCGCTTCGAGTTTTTTATTAATTCTATTAGGATTCTGGTCTCCATTATTAGCTCAGGAAGCCTGGATTGGACGTACCACAGGAGACCTGCCGTATATTGAATATAGCGATGGCGTGGTAAGACTAGGCGCCGATAAGATGGGCTTCTTGGATACGGCCATACGTATGGTAGTCGTTGACTCGGTAGGGGATCGATATAAGGTTAAGCTGTCACAGAACTGGGATTGTTATATCCCTAAATATTTTGTTAGGCGAGGATTTGCTGAAGATCCCCTTGGAGAAGGTAAGTTTCTGAGTGGTTCGTGGCATCTGTCGGCCAAGGATAACTATGACGTGTTGACGGTAAGCCTTCCGGACAGACTTCCTTACCGCAGCTACCAGCTTACCGAACCCAACAAGATTGTGGTGGATGTCTTTGGCGTCAGTTCGAACACTACATGGATTACACAGCTGCGTCAGGCAAAAATCGTTAAAAGTGTCTACCGCGAGCAAGTCGAGAAGGACGTCTTCCGCATTCATATTGAGCTGAAAGGAAGGCAAAATTGGGGATACAGCGTAGGCTATAACAATAAGTCACTGCGCATCGCCGTCAAACATGCTCCTCAAAAAAAGGGAATAAAGAACCTGTTTATAGCTATAGATGCGGGACACGGAGGTACGGCAAAAGGAGCGGTAAGCCGAAAGGGAACGGAAGAGAAGGTCTATACACTGAAATTTGCCAAAGAACTGGAAAGCTATCTGAAAAAGAAAGGAGTGAAAAATGTATATCTTACTCGTACCGACGATGTAGACATAGCTACTACCAAGAGAGTGCTTATGCTCCGCGAGGTAAAGCCAGACCTACTAATCAGCCTGCATTTGAACGCCTCCTCACGCCCTGAAGTGAAAGGAGTAAGTACGTATTACCATCATAATGGCAGCAGAAAGGTGTCTCAACACATTCTGGATGAGATGCTGAAGCTGGGGTTGAACGAATTCGGCCTCATAGGTAACTTTAACTTCCTGCTAAATTCACCAACAGAATATCCTAATAGCTTGGTGGAAATTGCTTTCCTCAGTAATGAAGAAGATGAAAAAGAATACATCGACGAGAAATTTCATAAACAGACTGCGGAAAGAATCTATCGCGGCATAGTACGCTGGCTGAAAGAAGTGCAGTAGCATGAGAAATTCTCGAACGTAAAGTAGATTGCCTCTGATAAGAAATAGAAAAAGTCTAAAGCTTTGGACTGCCCCCAAAAAGTTGGACGAATTTATGCAATATTTTTGATATGATGAGCTCGGTATTCTACCGGGCTCATTCCATTTAAATTAGTTCTTATCCTTTTGTTGTTGTAATATTTAATATATTCTATAATATCCTTAGTTAATTCCAGTATTGACCTATATTTCTTTAAATAAACAACTCTGATTTAGTACCCCA
>NZ_JXAC01000201.1 GCF_000814685.1 Sphingobacterium sp. T2 | reverse complement strand
TGTTGCTGGTTTTTATTGGCGGCAGGACAACAAGAAGAAGAAAAACGATAAAAAGAAAACAAAGAATAATAACCACAAGAAATAAGTAGCTTTAATAACTAGTTATTTGGTAGAAATAAGTAACTAATCTTCAAGTTGGTTACTTATTTCGTTTAATAAACATCCATTGTCTATGAATGCATTTGAAATACACGGCGGTAAGCGATTAAAGGGAGAGATCATTCCTCAAGGAGCGAAAAACGAAGCGTTGCAAATCTTGTCGGCTGTACTGTTAACCGAAGAGAAGATGACCATCAGCAATGTGCCTGACATCAAAGATGTGAACAAGCTGATCGACTTGCTTGCTTCTTTAGGAGTGGAAGTCAACAGAGTCAACCAAGATACTTACGAGTTCCAGGCTAAGAACATCAACATAGATTATTTCACTTCGGAAGAATTTAAGCAGAAGGGAGGAGGACTTCGTGGTTCTATCATGATCGTAGGACCGCTTTTGGCGAGATTTGGCAAAGCTGCCATCCCTAAGCCGGGAGGTGACAAGATAGGGCGTCGCCGTCTGGATACACACTTTTTAGGTTTTGAAAAACTCGGTGCTAAGTTTGTTTATGATGCAGAAAATGAGTTTTTCAATGTGGATGCTTCCGCCTTGAAAGGTACCTATATCCTTTTGGATGAAGCTTCTGTTACAGGTACAGCCAATATCGTGATGGCGGCAGTATTAGCCAAAGGAACTACAACGATCTATAATGCGGCCTGTGAGCCTTACCTGCAGCAGTTGTGTAAGATGCTGAACCGTATGGGGGCCAAAATATCAGGTATAGGTTCGAATCTTCTTACCATAGATGGGGTGGAGCGTCTGGGCGGTACAGAACACCGCATGCTTCCCGATATGATTGAGATTGGCTCTTTCATCGGTATGGCAGCGATGACAGGATCGGAAATTACGATTAAAGACGTGTGCTACGACCAATTGGGGATTATTCCTTCCGTTTTCAAGCGTTTGGGAATCCAAATGGAGCTTCGTGGTGACGATATCTATATTCCTGCGCAGGATCACTATGAAATAGACACTTTCATCGATGGATCTATCCTTACTATCTCGGATGCCCCATGGCCAGGTTTTACCCCTGACTTGTTGAGTATAGTTCTGGTGACAGCTATCCAGGCCAAAGGTAACGTGTTGATTCATCAAAAGATGTTTGAAAGCCGCCTTTTCTTCGTGGATAAGCTGATCGATATGGGCGCACAGATCATACTTTGTGATCCACACCGAGCAACGGTAATCGGATTGAATAAGCAGACGCAGCTGCGTGGTATCTCCATGTCTTCTCCGGATATCCGTGCCGGTGTTTCTTTGTTGATTGCTGCCCTTTCGGCGCAAGGAAAGTCAACGATTTTCAATATTGAGCAGATCGAACGTGGATATCAACATATCGAAGAGCGTTTGAGAGCCTTGGGTGCAGATATCAAGCGTATAGAAGCGCAGCCCTTGAGTCATTAAGGAATTGTCGTCTTAATGTTATTTATTTTGTAATACGATAAGAATTAACAATATTATTTTTATTATTGGTAGTCAAACTATTAATAATACGAGTTCGAAGATGAGGAAAATTACATTATTAGCAGCTACGGCTGCCCTAGTTTTAGCTTCATGTGCTGGAAATCCGGAAGGGAAAAAAGCTGATACAAAAGACTCTGTAGTTGTTGAAAATCAAGTTTCAGGAGATGCATTTACCGTAGACACAGCTCAATCTTCTGTGGTGTGGACAGGAACTAAGGTTACTGGCTCTCATACAGGAACGGTAGCCATCAAGTCAGGTAATGTCATTGTAGAGAATGGCGTTATCAAGGGAGGTAAATTTGTGTTGGATATGAACACTATCAGCTCCACTGATTTGGAAGGTGAATGGAAAGAAAAATTGGACGGCCACTTGAAAGCTGATGATTTCTTTGCTGTGGAAACGTACCCTGAGGCTTCTTTCGAAATTACAGAGGTGAAGGCTGGCGCTACACCTTCAGATTTAGTGGTGTCAGGCAACTTGACTATCAAAGGTATAACTAAGAATATCACTTTTGACGCTAAAGCTGAAGAGGTTACAGATAATACAGTAAAATATTCAGCAGATTTCAACATCGCCCGTGAAGATTGGGGGGTAACTTATGAAGGCAAAAAAGATGACTTGATTTCTAAAGAAATCAATTTCAAAGTGAATGTGGTAGCGAATAAATAATTTTGACTTTCTACTATAAACAAAGGCTCTGTAATTCTACAGAGCCTTTTGTGTTTTCTAATGTATTTTATTCTTCAGCCTGTAGTAGCTGTTTGTCGTATAATTCTGCGTATTCACCGTTGAGAGCTAGTAGTGTTTCATGATTACCCTCTTCAATAATTTTTCCGTTGTCTAAGACGATAATGTGGTCTGCATTCTTAATGGTAGAAATGCGGTGGGCTATGAATATTGACGTTTTATTCTGCATGATACGACTGAGGTTATGCAGAATTTCCTCTTCGGTTTTTGTGTCTACAGCCGAAAGACAGTCGTCGAAAATCAGAATCTCCGGATTTTTCACTAATGCTCGAGCTATGGAAACGCGCTGTTTCTGACCTCCAGAAAGGGTGATGCCGCGCTCGCCGATATGGGTTTCAAAACCATGTTCGAACGCTTTAATATTGTCGTAAACAGCAGCTTCTTTTGCTGCCTGTTCTATTTGTTCTGTGGTGAACTTATCTAGCCCGAAAGCAATGTTGTTGGTAATGGTATCCGAGAATAGGAATACCTGCTGTGGTACAAAACCTATCTGTTTCCGTAAGTTGCGGTAATCGTATTCTTTGATGTTAATCCCATCGTACCGGATGTCGCCCTGGTCCGCATCGTACATGCGCATCAAAAGGTTTGCCAAGGTACTTTTGCCGGATCCTGTCTTGCCGATGATAGCTACGGTTTGTCCAGCCTTTACGGTAAGGTTGATGTTGTCCAGCGCTTTTATGCCGGTATCCGGATAGGTGAAAGAGACATTTCGTAGTTCGATGTCACCAGATAGGGACCGACGGAGGGATCCATTGGTGATTTCGGATTTTGTATTGAGAAACTCGTTGATGCGTTTTTGGGATGCGGCAGCACGCTGTATCAGTGAGGTCACCCAGGCTAAAGCCATAGCAGGAAAGGTCAGTTGGTTAACATAGATGATAAACTCTGCAATGTTTCCTGCCGTTATGTTACCGTTGTTGACTTCAATACCTCCTATGTATACGGTGATGATGGTACTGAATCCCACTAAGAAGATAATCAAGGGGAAAAAGATGGCTTGTACGCGCACCAAGTCCAAGGCCGATTTTCTATAGGTGTTGCTCTCTTTAACGAATTCATCAATTTTGTTTTGCTCCTGCACATAAGTTTTTATAACCCGGATGCCGGAAAATGTTTCCTGCACGAAAGAGGATAACTTCGACAGCTGTGCTTGGATACGTGTGCTTCGTTGGTTGATGATTTTGTTAATGAAAAGTATAAGCAACGATATGATGGGAATAGGCAAGAGAGCATAGGTAGCCAGCTTAGCATTCACATCATACATGGCATAGATGATCATCACCGATAGCGTCACGGTATTGATAGTATACATGATGGCCGGCCCCAGATAGTTGCGTACTTGGTTTACATCTTCCGTAGCTCGGTTCATCAGGTCTCCCGTGTTGTTTTTGCGGAAGAAGGCAAAATCCAATGATTGATAGTGCTGATAGATTTCATTTTTCAGGTCATACTCTATATATCTGGAGACAACAATGATAGATTGACGCATCAAAAACAAAAATATACCCCGAAGAAGAGCCAATACCAATACTATTATTCCGAAATACAGAAGACTTTTGCCGATGGTGCTGAAAATTGCAGCCTGACTGTCAAAGTCGTTGTAAAGCTTGTATAGGTCAATATTTTCTTTCACCAAGTCGAAAGCCTCACGGATAACCTTAGCAGGCAAGACACCGAAGAAGTTGGAAATGATGACGAACAACACTCCCGGAATCAGACGCCACTTATACTTGTAAAAATATTTATTAAGATATGATAGCTCTTTCATATTATTTTAACAAAGGTACTGCTTTAAGTTTAAAATTATGTCGGTCAAAAGTAGGATTTAGGTAATAGTTTCATAAATAAGTTAAAAGCCATTTTTAATACGATTTATTTGTTATTTTTGTACATCCTATTTTTGGATGATTTAGAATCAATATTTGGTATGCAAAACTCCACTATTTTTAATCTTATGTCACAGGCGGATCATCAGAATCTATTTTTCTGCAATGATCCACAGGTTGGTCTTAAAGCAATTGTAGCTATTCATGACACAACGTTGGGACCGGCGATTGGCGGGGTTCGTATGTTGCCTTACGAATCTGAGAAGGAGGCTATCGAAGATGCGTTGCGTCTTTCTAAAGCCATCACTTACAAAGCTTCATTGGCGGGGCTGAATCTAGGAGGTGGATGTGCTGTCATTATAGGAAACAACCGTACCGATAAGTCGGAAGTGTTGATGCGCCGTTTTGGTAAGTTTGTCGAAGGCTTGAACGGTAATTTCATTGCTTCTATCGATGTAGGAACAACACAAAAAGATTTAGAATATATATATGCGGAAACCAACTACGTAGCAGGTCTTCCAACTTCTATGAATGGAGGAGGGGATACTACGGTTTTTGCTGCCCGCGGCGTATTCTATGGAATCAAGGCCGCCATCAAAGAGCTGTATGGTGACGATTCTTTGGCGGGACGCAAGGTGGCCGTACAAGGTGTTGGCTCGGTGGGCGAACATTTGGTTTCTATGCTTAGAGCTGAAAATGCACGTGTTTACGTGTCAGACATGACGGAAGAACGCAAGATGAAGGTTGCCGCTAAATACAAGGCAGAGCCTATTCAATATGCTACAAGCTACGAACTGGACATTGATGTTTATGCCCCTTGTGCTTTGGGTGGAACCGTAAATCCGGATACCGTACCTAAGATGCGTTGTAAAATCATTGCCGGATCGGCGAACAACCAGCTGAAGGATGAGGAAACAACCATTCAATTGTTGAAAGAACATAACATCCTCTACACGCCGGACTTCTTGATTAATGCCGGAGCCTTAATCAGCTGTTATTCTGAACTTGAAGGCTATGGTACCGAACGTACAGAATCGTTAATACGTAATATCTATACAGCAACACGTCATGTGTTCCAACTTGCTAAAGAAAAAAATATCACAACATATGAGGCAGCGAAACAGCTAGCAGAAAAACGTATTTCCGATATGGCTAAGCTTAAGAGATAACAGCATATTGTTATTCACAAGGAATCGTTCTTTATAAATAAATCGTTCTTATACTTATGTTAAATAGAAGACACCTTAGAGTTAAGGTAATGCAGACGCTATACGCGTACAGTTTATCGGAGGATAAACAAATTAAGGATTTTGAGAAGGTACTTTTCAAGAGTGTGGAAGAGGTAAATGAGATGTACATCTGGACATTGAGTTTACTGGACGAAGTGGCAGAATATGTAGTCATAGATGCTGAAAGTCGTGCCGCAAAATATCATTCCAACAGAGAAAGATAGAATGTTGACTACCAAACTCAATAGCAATACATTTATTGAGTCACTGCGTCAAAATAGAGACTATCTGGAGTTGGTAAAAAAATATAAGGTGTCGTGGGATTTTGATCCTGAAATCGTGCGTTCTGTCTTTGCTAAACTGAAAGATTCGGATACCTATCTGGAGTATCTTCAACAGGAAGACAGAAGTATCGCTGCCGAAAAAGATATCATTAAGTATATCTTCAAAAAAATCATCCTAAAGTCGGTGGATATCGAGCAAGTCTTTGAAGAGAAATTTATCAACTGGTCGGTAGACAAAGAGGTGTTGAAAGCTATGGTTGCAAAAACATTCAAGAACTTCAGTTCGGAAAATCCGACACAGAACAAACTTGCCGACCTCACACCAAATTGGGATGAAGATTCGGAATTTATTTCCAATCTGTTCAAAACAACAATACGCTATGCGGACGAATATCATAAAATGATTGCCGAAAAGACAAAAAACTGGGAGGCCGACCGTATAGCACTTATGGATACTATTTTGATGCGAATGGCTATAAGCGAAATGCTGAACTTTCCATCAATACCGGTGAAAGTGACGATCAACGAGTATATTGAATTGTCAAAAACTTTTAGTACCTTGAAAAGCAATACATTTATCAATGGTATTCTGGATAAAATACTCGCTGATTTGAACAAAACAGGGACGTATTCATAAGTCCGGAAGAGGATTAAAAGACGAATAAAACTATGAAAAAACTTTTATTTGCCGGTTTAGCACTTTCGATGTTGATGGCGTGTAACAACAGCCAACAGCGTGAAAACAGTAACAATGCTGATACGATAGAAAACAATGTAGAAGAACCTAAAGGAGGTAAAGGAAAGATTGTCTTTGCTGAAGAGGTATATGACTTCGGAACCATCAAAGAAGGAGAAGTCGTAGAGCATGTTTTCAGATTTACAAATGAAGGGACAGAGCCTGTCATCCTAGCACAGGTGACAGCATCTTGTGGATGTACAACTCCGGATTATACTTCCGATCCTATCTTACCAGGAAAAGAAGGAGAGATCAAGGTGAAGTTCAACAGTGCAGGGCAGGGAGGAGTACAACAGAAAATCATTACCGTATCTTCGAATGCTGAAAATGCAGTGACAACTGTGCAATTAAAAGGAACTGTAGAAAAGTAACATATTAAAAATTATGATATCGACAATTTTATTACAAGCTAGCGGCGGTTTTATGAGCATGTTGCCGATGGTACTAATCATTGTAGTATTCTACTTCTTTATGATTAGACCACAGATGAAAAAGCAGAAGGAACACAAGAAATTTATCGAAGAACTTACTGTAAACTCTAAAGTAGTTACTACAGCAGGTATTCACGGCCGTATTGTCGAAGTTTCAGATACTACCTTCTTAATCGATGTAGGTTCTGGCGTGAAAATCCGTTTCGACAAGTCAGCGATTTCTTTGGATGCTTCTAAAGCTCTAAATGCGAATACGACAAAGTAATTAAAAATAAATCAAAGGAAGTCAAGCCATTCTATCCTGTAGAATGGCTTTTTTATTTTAACTTTGTGATATATGAGGCAGCGTAGATTTAACAAAATACAGCGAAGGAAAATCAATATTTTTCTGAGATGTCTTATTATCTCTTTCTTAGCTTGGCTGCTTATCGCTGTCTCCAACCAATATACTTTCACAATTAAGGCAGGAATTCAGTATGTCAACCTTCCGGAAAATAGAGCTTTTCATCCATTACAGTCCGATACGGTAAATATAAAAATCAAGATGAGCGGATGGCATGTGCTGATGTCCAAGCTTAATGCCGATACGGCTAACATTCAGGTGGATCTGAGTGGGTTGAATACCCGAAATTTTATCGTTTTCTCTAATCAGATTGGATTTATAAACAAACAGTTCCCCAATGAGAAACGTGTTATTGCGGTATCTCCTGACACCTTGTTTTTCGACTTTTCAAGGCAGATACAGAAAAAGGTGCCTATACGTGTGCCGACGGCTATCTCCTTCAAAAAGCAATTCAGCATCATAGGCGATACTAGGACAACCCCTTCTATCGGTAACCATAACGGGCCCCACAGAAGACATACGAAATATCGAGTATCTCGAAACGGATACCATCCGTGGCGAACAGGTTTTCACTGACATACGTACCATAGCGCGCATAAATACACGCAACAAAGCTAACATCACCATTTATCCGCGTATGACCGAGGTAGTCATCCCCGTGGGGGAGCTGACGGAAAAGATCATCGAGGTGCCTATAAAGACAATCAATGCCAGCCGTTATACGTCTGTACGCATCATTCCTAGTAAGGTGATGCTTACGGTGATGGTGTCCCTGAAGGATTATGCTAAATGGACTTCCAGCGATTTTGAGGCCGTAGTAGACTTAAAACATTGGGAAGATAAGCATGTGAAAAGTTTGCCTGTTCGCATTGTCAAGATGCCTGATTTTGTACAGATTGTTAAGATAGAACCACAAAATGTAGACTTCTTCATTCGCAAGTAATTTATGAAATCCATAAAAGTAGGTATAACAGGGGGTATCGGTTCAGGAAAGAGTTTTGTTTCTAAGATTTTCAAAACGTTGGGGGTTCCTTTCTATGATGCGGACAAAGAAGCAAAAAGACTTATGAATACGCATCCCCATATTAGAGAAGGGTTGATGCAGGCTTTCGGACCGCAGGTCTATGATGCACAGGGAATGTTGAACCGCAAATGGCTTTCCGAACAGGTATTCAACGACAGCGATAAGCTACAACAACTTAATGGTATAGTGCATCCCATAGTAATCCAAGATGCGGTAGATTGGTCGCAACGACAAACCTTTCCCTACAGTCTCAAAGAGGCTGCACTGCTATACGAAAGCGGTTCTTACAAGACGTTGGATTTTACTATTCTGGTTGTTGCTCCGCAGGAGCTCCGCATTGCTCGTGTTATGGCGCGCGATGGCGTTTCACGTGAAGATGTTCTGGCAAGGATGCACAAACAGATGACAGATGAAGAGAAAAAGAAATACGCTAGCTTCACCATAGTCAACGACGGCAAGCAGCCTTTGATTCCACAGATTTATACTATACATCAACAGTTAATAAACATTCATGGTAAATAAGGATATTTTAGAGGATTTTATCATAGAGGATGAGTTTGGGTTTTACTGTGCGTATGGGGACTTTTATATAGATCCTAAATATCCTGTGACCACTGCGGTGATTTCTCATGCGCATGGAGACCATGCTGTGCCAGGCCATGCATATATCTTCGCTACAGCTCCCACTGCAGCTTTCATGCAGTACCGCTTTGTGCAGCAGCCTATAAAATCTTACCATATTAAGCAGTTTAAGGAAAAATTTTATATCGGAGAGGTGGAAATAGAGTTCATCCCAGCCGGACATATATTAGGCTCGGCACAGATAGTAATGACCTACCGAGGAGTCCGCTATCTGTATACGGGAGATTATAAGCTGCAGGAGGATCGTACCTGCGAGCCAATAGGTTACATGCAGGCCGATGTCCTTATTACTGAAACTACTTTCGCCAATCCTGAGATAGTCCATCCTGACCCTGTCGAAGAAATTAAAAAGCTTAACACTACCTCTTTGAATATCATGCTGGGCTGTTACAGTCTGGGGAAAGCACAACGTTTAACATACCTTATCAATATCCACTGTCCTGATAAAAAAGTCTATACTCACCATTCTATCACTCCTATACATAGGCTTTATAATTCCTTAGGCTTTGTGAAGTTGAATTATGAGATATACAATCGCAAAATATTAAAAGAAGGGCAGCATAAGGTATACTTGGTACCACCTATTGCTTTCAATAGTTATTTTCGGGCTAAAAATATCGTCCGTGTGTTTGCTTCGGGCTGGGAGCGTCTCCAACACGCCAACGATATGTCACTTTATATTTCAGATCATATAGACTGGCGGGAGCTCAATATTTATATAAGTAAAGTACAGCCGCGTGAAATTTGGACCGTACACGGAGACGGCTCCCTACTGAAAGAACATTATGCCGATAAGATCATTGTCCGAAATATTTTCAAGAAGAAGCGTAGCGTATAACGGTTTAAAGTTTTTTTACAGAAAATTAAAGTACTCTAAATTTTGTCTTTTCCGCAATCTTATTAATTTTGGAATATAAACCTAAAAGCACCACAATATTTAGATATTCCGAAATTCATTATGATACCATCTTGGCAGAAATTTATTGATGGCGACATAGAATCATTTCAAAAGATCTATACTACTTATGTAGATGATCTGTTTGATTATGGGATGAACATCTGTGGTGATAAAGAGCTCGTATTGGATTGTATTCACGATTTGTTTGTCCGGTTATTTGACAACAAGCGCATAGCGAAGAAGGTTAACATCAAATTTTATTTGTTTGCTTCTTCTTAGGAGAGATATTCTTCGCTCTAAAAGTAAAGCCGGCCGGTTTATTTATGAAGAAACTTTAGAAGAATGGGAACTGGCCAATTCTTACGAACTCAACCTCTTTAGCGAAGGTGGCGTAGAACTTGACATACAGCGGCTACGAGAGAAAATCGAAAAACTTCCCAAGAGACAGAAGGAAGTGCTTTATCTCAAGTATTATGTAGGCTTGAGTTATGAGGAGATAGCAGAAGCGATGAAAGTCGACATAGCTTCCTGTCGTACACTGTCTTTCCGTGCCATACGTCAGCTCAAACTCGAATTTTCTACACTTAAATCTTTTCTTATTCTTGTCTAAAAAACTCTTCAGCAAGCCGCTTAAGGCTGTTTAGTGCATTTTATTTAGAGCTTTCAAAAAAAAATGAAATTTTTTTTTGAAAAAAATGTCTATAAAATTGTTGTGGCTTGCTCTATATAGAAAAAGCTAACGTGAAAAAGACGGAAGAACCAATTCATAACCTATTCCACGATAAGAAACAGCAGCTGGATAAGCAGGAAAAGGATAATCTTTTTGCCCAGATTGTCAAATCGGGAAGGAGAAGACGTATAGTGCGTTGGAGTAAAACCTTCGCTATACTGGTGTTGTGTAGTCTTTCCGGACTATGGTTGTATTATCAGAGCAACATTATGAAGGAAAGTCCATCTCTTAGTGTGGTAGAAGTATCTGAAAAGCATAAAGAACTAGTTCGAGGCAAAGAGGAGACCACAATTTTGAGTGCTGATGCGAGAGGAAATGCATGGGAAATATATAAGGAAGGATGGCAACAGATGGCCAACCTCGATTCTATACATATTGATGCTATAGATACTCGTGAAGCGGAATATACTACCATATATGTGCCCTATGGATCTCGTAAAGAGATAATTATGTCAGACGGCTCCAAAGTATGGCTTAATGCAGGTTCTTTGTTTACTTTCCGAAACAATATGTTGCAGCACGATAGAGAAACCTATTTGGATGGAGAAGGATATTTTGATATTGCAACTAACGGCAAGCCCTTTACGATTCATACATTCAACTCGGAGGTTAAAGTGTTGGGAACTAGTTTTAATCTGTCTTCTTATGAAGAAGATAAGATGACCTCACTAGATCTCATTACGGGAAAAAGTCCGCTTAGCAGCAGACAATAACGAATTTAAGGCGGTAGGATAGCGGTAAGCAGGTCGACGTATAAGCTATGAATGAACTAAAGGTGGTGACCTTGGAACCGTACAATCTAAAGGAATGATATCATGTGGACCAAAAAGCAATTGGTCATTGGACAACTCCACACTTCCATATCTGATTTCGAGGTTGAAAAATATATAATGTAGAGATAGTACTTTAAGAAAAAAAATTAAGGATGACGAACCTTATTCCGGACGTCTGAATTTGGACGTAGATGTAGTGACGGCGTTAAAGAGTATTTATAGAATTTAGAAATTATGAAATCAGAACTAGAGGGAAGAAGGKTAATACAATAGACGAAACGTATAGTAAAARAGATAACAGAAGAGCCGCCACTCTTCTGTACAACTTGTAAATAAAATCGTTTAACAA
>NZ_JXAC01000200.1 GCF_000814685.1 Sphingobacterium sp. T2 | reverse complement strand
TTTAAAATATAGTTCCTTTGGTGCTGATGCTTATAGCATTCCAGGCCTGTAAGAAGGATGTGGTAGAACTTGTGCCTTTTTCTGAATTAGGGGCACAAACCAATGAGTTTATCGTTCCTAATACTGCGGGAGAAGTGAAGGTAAAAGTGTTGTCCAATTCGGAATTTACAGTAGATATAAGTCCCGAAGACACTTGGCTGAAGACCGATGGCAGGTCTTTCAGAGGGGATACCACCATCACTTTCCGCTTTGAAGCGAATGACTCTTTCAATAGAATGGCAGTAGTTCCTCTTCATTCCGAACAATATGGACGCTACGATACCGTGTATATCAAGCAGCGTGGCGTCATGGAAGCCAAGATGCAATTCCCAGTCCTCAATACCTCGGTATTGGGCGACGGGGGAACGGTTAATGTAGATTTGAATGCCAATGTTCCTTTTGAGGATATAGATATTCAAGTGATTTATCCTGATGCAAGTGTAGAACCATGGGTGAATGAAGATTTCAACTATCATGCTCAGGATTCTTTGTTGACATTCAGCGTGCAGCCCAATCCCGATCCAGTAAACTTGCGTAGCGTACAGGTGAAGCTTACCTACGTGGATGGTTGGGGAGCGCAGATATCCTCCACCTTATATTTGGTGCAGGCCAATGCAAATAATGAATTCGGAGCATTGGTCGACTTTCCACAGGTGAGGGCATGGGCTGGAGAACGTATTACCTCCGATATTTATATCGAAGGACATATCATCTCTGATGCTAAGAACCCTAATGCTAGCGAATATTTACAGACTACACCTACGGCAATCAACTATACCGAAAACGATAAGGTTACCTATATCCAAAGTTTCGATGGCCGATATGGTTTTAAGATTGTCACTAGTACGACTAATGACAATATCTTCAAAAGATATAGCAAAGTGAAAATTCTTTTGAAGGGCACTACGGTGAATAAGGAATCGAATCCCGATTTTTATACTATCACAGGAGTGACATCCATGATGGTGTTAAGCCAAGAAGAAGGTATAGCTTCTGACCTTGCGGTGAAAAGTAAATATATCAGCGAGCTTACGGACGACGATATTTTCACATTTGTCACCTTGAAAGACGTGGAGTTTCCTATCCGCAAGGGTTCTTTTACACCTATAAATGAGGGGTATTCTATTTTGTTCAGCGCACACCGTATTGCGAAATACCCTTTGTTGATGCGCGATATTCAAGGGAACACCATATTCCTGATGACCAATACGAATGTTCCTTATAGACGGGATGGAGCTATGCTGCCTTACGGCTCGGGAACAGTGGCCGGCGTCATCGTCCATGAGAAATTTACACGCTTTGAATACGAAGATGCTCCAACAGAAGATAAATATGGAAATATAGGTCGATATCAAATCCGCCATCTGGCAAAAGAAGATATCAAAATCAATTCGGATTTTAATCAAGGTTTCTCGGGCTTGCTGACGGAATTCCAATATCCTGTTATCGAGAATGGTGTGGCCAAGGCTACATACGGTTCGGGTACGATAAAATCTTCGGTAGCTAACCTTAACCTGACGCGCAGCTTCGATTACTCTTATTTAGGACCTGTAGGAGCTACGAATCTGGGGAATACCAATCAATATGGAAATGGAGTTCTTGTGGGGGTAACTAAACAGAATCAGGAAGCCAACACAAACAGTGATGGTAAGGGGCAGGTAGTAAATGCCGCTATTGCTGCCAATACCATGTGGTGGAATGAAGCTAAACAGAGAGGAGAGGCCTTCATCTTAGAATTCTCTACTCTTGGGGTAAATACGTCTCAGCTCTCTCTTCAGTTTACTATGTCCAACCTGACTGGTGCGACAGGAAAAGGAGCTCCTCGCTACTGGAGGGTAGAATGGTCTGAGCATGGAAACATGGATCAAGCGTGGAATACTATAGGAACTTTTACGGTTACCGATATGCCTTTGTGGGCCAATACAACCATACATCAGCTTGCAGCTTATAAGAACTATAACTTCAAGCTTCCATTGGCAATGTTAGGTAAATCAACTGTTTATATCCGGTTGATAGTGGACAAAAATTTGGCTAGTGATGGTAATTCGTATGCGTCAGAACCTATGACTGCCGCTTCAAATACAGGCATTGGCTATCTAGCCGTTCGATATAATAAATAGATATGATTCGATTGATTTATAGTTTGATTTTTCTTTGCTGTGCAACATTAGGTGTTGCACAGCAAACACCAAGCATGCCGGTGAAGCTACGGGTATGTTCGTATAATGTAGGACATTTTAACCAAGGGTCATTGGGTGGTTTCCAGCTTGATAAGAAGGTCGCGGCCGCAGAACTTATCAGATGGAAGCAATGGATAGGTGTTCAAGGTTTTGATATTTTTTCTTTCAATGAATGGAATCTATACTTTGACAAGGATAGCGTATATCAGGCACAACAACAGCTATTAGATCCCTTTTATTCCACCGTGGTATTGGGTACCCCATACCGCTGGATTTTTAATGGCTTTGCGACAAATTATAAAATAACCAATATAAGAGAGAAAAAGTGGGATGGCGATTATTACGCTGTGTTAGGGGATTTGCATATTGGGAATGAGGTGATAACGGTCATCTCAACACATATCCCTTGGCAGAAGAATATCCATGACCATTCTTTCGGTATGCTTCTCGAAGAGCTTAAGAAGTATAAGTATTTTATCTGTATGGGGGATATGAATGCTCCTGATGCTAACCAGTTGAAGTTTGCTGAACAAGGGTTTAATATTGCCAATGGAGGGCATTTGGGATGGTTCAACACCTCTGGTGGTAAAGCCTTGAGAACAGGATTTCGAGGTGATACGAATGGTAACATAGATAATATAGTTACTTCTTCGAATATCAAGATTTTTAATGTGTCGGCACCATATACCGGATTAAATGACCTCGACCATCTACCTATTATCGCTGACCTTGTAATTACTTGGAATTAATTTTTAAAGATTGTTATGTTAAAGAATCATTTATATAAGGCTCTATATGGTTTAATACTCTTCTCCTTAGGTCTGACATCCTGTAAAAAAGAAGAGATTTCCTCCTCCGCATCAGATTTTATCATATCTTCGAGTGTTCATGCTGAAGATCAAATTAAGTCTGCCTATAAGGTAGACATCTCCGGAGGAAAAGATACACTCTATGTCTTGACCGACAAAGAATTTTCTATTTCGAGTGAAACTGCAGATCCAGAAAATTGGATTAGTGTAGAGAAAGGTGGAAAAAGTATCTAATTCCCTGTACCATGTCATATTGGATATTAAACCATTGAAGGAAACTTTTGAGTTAAGAACTAGTGTGTTATCTCTTATCACAGAAGATCTTAATGGAGGATTTGTCACAGTCACACAAGGATATACACGCCGGTTTAGTGATAACTTTAGTTGGTTACGTTATGGCGTGGTAAATCCCTTGGATGAAGGGAGGGAGGTGTTGATGCAAAGCTGGACTTCTACACAGCTGGCGAACGGATGGACTTCTACGGTAGGAGAGGACCAGGAGGCAGCATATGTGTACGGCCGATTCGAGCATGTAAAACTTGGAAAGGATAACTATGGTGCTGACTTTATAAGCAGAAACATAGGTGGAATAGAGAAGGACAGTATTTTGGTATTGAGCTTCAACGCGGTGGCGTATGCGCCTTTGTTTGGCGAGCCCGACAACAATAAGCTTACAGTAGAACTTCAAAACGGCTGTCAGTTTGAGGATGGTACCACTTCCCAGACCATTGCCTTAAATCACTTTGATTCAAAGTCTGCTTTGGTAGAACAAAATTTATGGAATAATTCTTTCCATTACCTATATATCAAGAAGCCAGAAACCAATACGGTAATCTCTACCATCAGGGTACGTTTTGTCACAGGAAACAGTATCAGTTCTCCTGCTAACAGAATATTTCTTGACAACTTCAATATATATTCTGTGCATGAGTTTGAAACTCATTAACTACTGTATTAATTGCATTAAAAAAGCGAAACTAATCAGTTTCGCTTTTTTAATCTGCGTTCATTTAGTTCAGATAAGGACTTTTCGGGAAGTTGGCTACATGAGCATATTTAGGCCCTAAGCTTATCAAAGCCTGTTTCCATAGGTCTTCTCCATCGGTGAGGAAGGTGAGTTCGGTACTGTATTCATTATGTACCGCCCAAGAATTTTGATTTATTTCCTCGTCAAGTTGTCCCGGGGACCAGCCTGAGTAGCCAAGGAAAAATTTTATTTCTGTTGTGGAAAGTATACCTTCGTTAATCAGAAAAACCGCTTTTTCGAAATCCCCACCCCAGTAGATGTCTTTGTAGATAAGTTTGCCGTTTTCTATTTTCTCGGGAGCACGGTGCAGATAAAAGATGGCGTTGTGCTGTACCGGCCCTCCAATATATAAAGGAAAGTCTGCGACATCCATATCCACCACATCCGACAGCAACAAGCTTGACCGTTGGTTCAGAATAAGACCTATCGTGCCTTCCTCGTTATGTTCACATAGCAATACTACAGATCGCTCAAAATTGGGATCCAACATGAAAGGCTCTGAAAGCAGCAAACTTCCCTGTTTTGGTGGATTCGAATTAAACATAATTTTTTCTCTCCATGTTATTTTTAGTCTAAACTACAAAAAACGTTTCAACAAGTGAAATGTGTCTGTCAAAATCCCACTTATTAGGTAGATTTATGCACTTCATTTATTAAGTTTGTATAAATAATTTTTGATTTTTATGGCAATCGAACATAAGGATATAGCTGCGATAAGGGAGGATTATGCGAAGGGTTCTTTATCGGAAAATGACACATTAGACAATCCTATAGAACAGTTTGAACGGTGGTTTCAGCAGGCCTTGGATGGTGAGGTGGTGGAACCTAACGCTATGGTTCTTTCGACTATAAATCGTGAAGGTTTCCCCTCATCTCGGGTAGTCCTTCTTAAAGATTTGAAGTCTGAAGGATTTAGTTTTTTTACCAACTATACTAGTCAGAAAGGACAAGATATAGAACAACATGGCAAGGTGAGTCTGTTGTTTTTTTGGCCGGAGCTACAGCGTCAGGTTCGTATTGAAGGTATAGTGGAGAAGTTGCCGGCAGAAGATTCCGATGAGTATTACGCGTCACGACCTCGTGGCAGTCAAATAGGTGCTTGGGCATCCCCTCAAAGTCAGGTTATTGCCGATAGGTCCGTATTGGAGGAACGTGTGGCAACGTATGAAGATAAGTTTGCCGGACAACCCTTGGTGCCACGCCCCACCTTTTGGGGTGGATATTTGGTGAAGCCTGTGCGGATGGAATTTTGGCAGGGAAGAAGCTCTCGATTGCATGACAGGATTGTATATACAAAAGCGAAAAATAACTCCTGGACAAAAAAAAGACTAGCACCCTAATGAACAATTTGATACAAGATTTACAGAGCAAGTTCGGTGTGGAAAACATACTGCCCATGGAAGGGGGACTGCAGCAGACCATCACACTGCCGAAAGATATTTTGGTTGACGTTTGCCGTTATCTCAGAGATGATAGTAAATACTATTTTGACTTTCTATCAAATATTACTGCGGTGGATTATTTTCCGGAAAATAGATTTGCTGTAGTATATAATCTAGCGTCTCTTCCCTTTCAAAGACAGCTGACTCTCCGAGTGGAGCTGACTATGGAAAATAGAGATAAGAACAACTTGCCGGAAGTACCTTCCGTAAGCAGTGTATGGCGAACAGCCGATTGGCACGAGAGGGAGGCCTTTGACCTTATGGGTATATTTTTTTCAGGACATCCTGACTTGCGAAGAATTCTGCTGCCGGACGATTGGCAGGGCTTTCCTCTGCGTAAAGATTATGAAGATCCGGAATCGTACCACGGAATACCAATAAAAGGTCAATAACATGCTTGAACAATACAATCAGGGTTACCTGAAATATAAAGAGAAGATAGAAAGTATAGGTTCTACCGAGATGGTCATCAACTTAGGACCACAACATCCTTCTACGCACGGAGTGTTGCGCTTGGAGTTGATTACCGACGGTGAAATTGTTAAGGAAATCATCCCTCACTTGGGATATCTGCACCGCTGTTTTGACAAACATGCTGAGTCGTTGAGTTATCCCAAAACCATTCCTTTCACGGACCGACTGGACTATCTGGCTTCTATGAACAACAGCCACAGCTATGTGATGGGAGTAGAACGTATGTTGGGAATAGCCGATAAAATTCCGAAACGGGTAGAGTATATACGTCGTTTTAGTCTGTGAACTGAATCGAATCAATCGCATTCCCACTCACATTGCCGATACGGAACCGTACGTATCGATATAGGAGTCTTTWCWTYCATTCGTTGTGGTTCGTTCCGTCGACCGAGAATCATATAATGAATATGATTAGA
>NZ_JXAC01000020.1 GCF_000814685.1 Sphingobacterium sp. T2 | reverse complement strand
TAGTAYMCMAAATGCGTATACAGGGGGGAGGTGTCATTCTTAATATAGCTTCCATAGCAGCTTTGGTGGGAATAAGTGACAGGTTTGTCTATTCGATGAGCAAGGGAGCGACGGCCACATGCTATGACGATGTCTGTTGCTCGCGATTATTTAAAGTATAATATCCGTTGTAACTCTATTTCTCCGGCGCGTGTTCATACGCCCTTTGTGGATGCTTTATCGCCAAAAACTATCCAGGAAAAGAAGAAGAGATGTTTGAGAGACTTGCGCAGTCGCAGCCTATAGGCCGTATGGCAAAACCCGAAGAAATCGCTAAATTGGCTTTGTTTCTTTGTTCGGATGATGCTGCATTCATTACAGGTAATGATTATCCTATAGATGGAGGTTTTGTTAAGTTGAATAATTAAAAAATATTGTATATGAGGTTAATACGTTTCGGTGAATCAGGAAAGGAAAAGCCTGGAGTAGAGTTGGATGGAAAATGGTTCGATGTATCGTCGATAATAAAAGATTATGACGAATCTTTTTTTGCAGAAGATGGGTTAAGTCAACTAAAAGAATTGATAGAATCCAAGCGCGGAATATTACCGGAGGTGAATAAGTCCGTTAGGTTAGGCCCTCCCTTTGCGCGTCCTTCTAAGATAGTGTGTATAGGTCTTAACTATAAAGACCATGCTGAGGAAACAGGGGCGACAATTCCGAAGGAGCCTATAATATTTTTGAAATCCACAACCGCTTTGATTGGTCCTAATGATAGCGTTGTTATCCCTAAAAACTCTCAAAAAACCGACTGGGAAGTGGAGTTTGGGATAGTGATAGGTAAGAAGGCTACTTATGTGGAAGAGGCCGATGCTTTGGATTTTGTGGCAGGATATGTGTTGCATAATGACATTTCCGAGCGAGAATTTCAAATGGAAAGAGGCGGTACCTGGGATAAGGGCAAGGGTTGTGATACTTTTGCACCTATGGGACCTTATATGACTACCGTTGACGAAATTCCTGATATCCACGATGTCAATCTGTGGCTTAAGGTCAATGGCAAGACCTACCAAAATGGGAATACCAAAAATCTGATTTTTTCCGTACCTTATATAGTGTCTTATGTTTCCCAATTTATGACGCTATTGCCGGGAGATGTGATCTCTACAGGAACTCCTGCTGGTGTAGGATTAGGGTTTAATCCTCCAATATATCTAAAGCCGGGAGACATTCTAGAGTTAGGGGCTGACTTTTTGGGAGAACAAAGACAGCAAGTTGTAGCCTACAAACCATAAAAGCTATGCGTATCGATGCACACCAACATTTTTGGTTATACAATGCCGAAAGAGATACTTGGATTACAGAAGAAATGTCTCTTATTAGGAGGAATTTTCTGCCTAACGACATTTCCCAAACACTGAAGGACAACGGCTTTGACGGGGCAGTAGCCGTGCAGGCCGATCAATCGCATGCGGAGACAAAATTTCTGGTGGAGCTGTCACAGGTGTACAAGATGATAAAAGGGGTGGTAGGATGGGTAGACCTTCGTTCACCTCACATAGGTGAATATTTGGAAGAGTTTTCCAAGTATCCTGTTATTAAGGGGTTCCGTCACATTGTCGAAGCCGAGGAGGACGGAGACTTTTTGTCCAGAGATGAATTTTTGAGAGGCATAGAGGGTCTTACGAAGTACAATTTTACGTATGATTTGCTGATACGACCTGTGCATTATGCCTCTACATTGGAATGTGTCCGCAGCAATCCTGAGCAGAAGTTTATGCTGGATCATATAGCGAAACCGCCTATCAAAAGCCAAGCTTTCGACGAATGGGCCTTATTCATAGAGTCGTTAGCTTCCTTTCCGAATGTGTACTGTAAGGTGTCGGGACTTGCTACAGAAGCGGATTGGACAAATTGGAGGTTAGACCATTTTTTCCCTTATATCGCGCATGTGCTTAGATGTTTCGGCATAAGACGTACCTGCTTCGGATCGGATTGGCCTGTGTGCTTGTTAGCGGCTCCTATGAGCATAGCATAGAGATTGTGTCACAGATTATCGGTGATTATAGCGTGGAGGAGCAACAGTGTTTTTGGGGGCAGAATGCTGTAGATTTCTATCAATTGACATAATATGGATTTATTTTTAAAAGATAAGGTTTTTATTGTCAGCGGAGGAGCTAAAGGCATAGGGCGAGCTATTGTTTTGGCTTTAGCCAAAGAGGGGGCTCTTCCTGTGATTGTAGGCAGAAATCAGCAGGACAATGAAAAGGTGGTGCAGGAGGTGCGACAGCTAGGAGTTCAGAGCTTGGCGATAGAAGCAGAGCTTTCGCTTCCAGAGGCCTGCAAGCAGGCGGTGGACATGACGTTGGCACATTTCGGCCGCATAGACGGTATTGTCAATAATGCAGGACAAAATGATGGCGTGGGGCTGGAAAATGGGAGCTATGAGTCTTTTATAGCTTCTTATCATAAGAATGTAGTTCATTACTACATGATGGTCCACTATGCTTTGGCGGCATTGAAAAAAAGTAAAGGCGTTGTTCTTAATATAAGTTCGAAAACGGCAGAAACAGGACAGGGTGGTACTTCGGGTTATGCTGCCGCCAACGGTGCTCGCAATGCATTGACAAGAGAATGGGCTGTAGAGCTGTTGCCTTATGGAATCCGGGTCAATGCTATCATTGTGGCCGAATGTGCTACTCCTCAGTATGACAAATGGATACAGACCTTGCCCGATCCGGAGAAAACCCTCAAGAAGATTACCAATCGTATTCCTTTGGAACATCGGATGACTAAAGCCGAAGAAATAGCCGATACGGCAGTGTTTCTGCTTTCGTCGCGGTCTAGCCATACTACAGGACAGTTAGTATATGTGGATGGGGGATACGTTCATCTGGATAGAGCTTTGATAAAAGAATAGGGACTTGAACTACTAGTCCCTATTCTCTTTATTATACTTTAATGTGTTTTGCTGTCAGCTCCTGTCCGAAAAATATTTTTGCCTTTTCAGAAAAGTCCTCCGCATTGTCGGTAGTATAAAAGTCTATCTTACTTCCGATGCTGCATTTTTCTTGGATTTCAGGATGGCGCTCTAGGTAGCTTGCTAAACTTTCAGCACCAGAGGTCCTTGCGAAAGAATCTGAATATGTTCGGGGGTGTATTGACGAATTATTGGATATAGTAAAGGATAATGTGTACAGGCCAATACTATGGTGTCAATATCTGGAGATTTCTGTAAAAGAGTTTCTACATCCTTTTTGATAAAATAATGAGCTCCACTGCTGTTTACTTCATTATTTTCCACGAGTGGGACCCAGAAAGGGCAGGCATGCTGAAAGACACGAATCTCCGGATGGAATTTTTTTATTTCCAACTCATAGGAATTCGAAAGGACTGTTCCTTGTGTCGCTAGTATACCTATGGTATTTGTTTGGGTGTAATGATGAATGGTTTCTGTGGTGGGACGTATCACCCCCAATACTTTTTTGCCTTCCGGCAGGTCTTTCTGCTGTATGGTACGCAAAGCCTTTGCTGAGGCTGTGTTGCATGCTAATATTACTAGATTGCACCCTAATTCGAAGAGCTTGAAAACACATTGTTTTGTGTATTCGTACACCGTATCAAAGGAGCGCGTACCGTACGGAACACGTGCGTTATCTCCCAAGTAGATGTATTCGTATTGTGGGAGTTTTTTGTAAATCTCCTTAAAAACCGTCAATCCTCCGTAGCCGGAGTCGAAGATACCTATAGGTCCCTTATTGTCCATAAAAATAAGACTTAGGATTACCCTAAGTCTTAGAAAGATTTAGAGCAATCCATTATATTTTTAGCAAAGATGGCTTTTCTTTATATATTTTCCATAACAATTCTCCAAATAAAGTGTTTGCCCAAGCGAACCAGTGACGCGTGAACTTCTTCGGGTCATCCTTATGAAAAGATTCGTGCATAAAACCTGTGTCACCATGTGTGGCTACCAATGTCTGGATACACTGTTGTATTTCCCGGTCATCTAAAGACGTCATGGCCCGCATGACGATGGACATCGGCCATACCATATCCCTTCCTATATGCGGTCCACCTATACCTTCGGCCGCCTTACCTTTAAAGAAGAAAGGATTGTTTTCGGATAGGATAAATTTCCGTGTTCGTTGGTATGTTTCGTCTTTCACATCTACGGCACCTAGATAAGGTAAAGAAAGTAAGGAAGGCACGTTGGCGTCATCCATAAGAAGAGCACTGCCAAAGCCGTCTACTTCATATGCATAAATCTTTCCATATTTAGGGTGGTTGATGATACCATGCTCGTTTACAGCTTGTTCAACCTCATTAGCTAAAGCTTCCATTTTGCTGGAAAGTGTAGTATTGTTCTTTACAGCGCGTAATATTTCGGCAGACTGTCTTAGACTTTTGATAGCGAATAGGTTGGAAGGGATGAGGAAAAGGAAAATCGTACAGTCGTCCGATGGTCGGAAGCTCGAGCAGATAAGACCTACGGGATTCACCGGATAACCCCAGCCATCTACTTGAAGTGTATCGCTACCGCGTGGTGTGGTGCGCATAAATTTATATGGACCTAAATTCTCTTTTCGTTGTTGTTCGACGAAAGTTTTATAGATATTTTCCTGTGCTTTTACCCATTCTTCATCAAAAGGTGTTGTATCTCCCGTAGTTTTCCAATATTCATAAGCCAAGCGGATGGGATAACACAGTGAATCTATTTCCCATTTTCTTTCATGGATGCCTGGCTTCATATCGGTATGGTCGGAGAACCATTCCCCTTTTTTGTTAGGGTCGTTATAGAAGGCATTAGCGTAAGGATCTATGTTGATACATTGGGTCTGTTTATTTATTAAGCCCAAAATGAGATCTTTTAGCTTTTTATCCTTCTGCATGAAAGGAAGGTAAGGCCATACTTGTGCGCTACTGTCTCTGAGCCACATGGCGTCTATATCACCTGTAATCACATTAGGTCAATTTTTTGGATGCCGTGGATTCGTCATAGACTGTTGTATCCAAAGTATTGGGGAAGCAGTTGTTGAATAGCCAACCTAACTCTTCATGTTTGACGTTCTTGCGAAATTCTGAAATAGCATCTTCTATTGCTTTGCTGGAAAAATGTCTTTTCTCTAACGGCACGCGAACTTCCGGAAATTTGGACTGGAATGAGTTTGCCAATGAAAATTTGCTTGCCAGCATTCCTGCTCCCAGCAGGGCACTCTGTTGTAAAAAAGTTTTACGATTCATGATATTATTGGTTAATAGCCAATCTTTATATAGTTTGAATATTTTAAAACGTTTTAGCTTAAGCTAATATATCCATTTGGCGTCAAATAAAAAAATACAAGGTATAATTATTTTAATACTAAATTTGTGGTAGTTTTAATTATTTAATTAATTTCATTGCGTTTATTATAGTAATATACTTTTTTTATGCAGAAAAACCTTTTCATCTTATGTTTTGGCTTTAACATTTTTATGTTTTGTTGCAAAAGAATCTGAAGCGCAGATTGTTGTTCAGCCTTATTCTTTCAGCCAATCGCAGAAATATAGCCGCATTTTGTATAATCCTAATACAAGACTGCATACGTCTTCAAAACCTATGGTTATGCGAGATGAGGATGTATTGGATGAGAAGGAATACTTGGAAAATGAATATAATGTCAGATCGAGTAATTGGCTTGTGCGTAAAATTTTTAACGAGCATTTGGTTCAGGTAGAAAAAGAGGATCATACATTCTATCTGGATTTTTTACCAGACTTTCAGATCGGTAAAGAGATGATTGGAGAAGACAAGCGCACAACATGGTTGAATACGCGTGGCGTGCAGTTGGGATTGACTATAAAAGATAAATTTACCTTTTATACAAACTTTTTCGAAAACCAAGGTGTCTTTCCTAAATATCTTGATGAGTATATGATTGAAAATACGGTTCCCGGACAGGGGGCTGTTGAAAATCTGGCTAACAACAAGAAGGATTGGATGTATGCTTCAGCATCTTTAACTTATGATTTCAGTCCTTATTTTCAGGTGACCATGGCCTATGACAAAAACCATATTGGAGATGGATACAGGTCTGTACTGTTGTCTGATTTTTCTTCCAACTATACTCATCTGAAATTTACAGGGGAAATAGGTAATGTTCAATATACTTCGATTTGGGCTTACATGTTGGATTCAAAAAATCCACGCTATGGAGAAATTGACACCACTAGGATTTACGGAGATGGCATCAAATGGGGTGCATTTCAATATGTAGACTATAACGCTACCGACCGTTTTTCTATAGGTTTTTTTCAAGCTGTCATTTGGGCAAACCGAAATCCAAGTGGAAAGAGAGGTTTTGATTTTAATTATTTGAATCCTGCTATACCCTTACGTCCTTTGGAGTCTACGAATTCCTCTTCGCCGGACAAGATGTTTCTGGGCTTAAATTCAAAATATAAGCTCACCAAGAATCTGACCACCTACGGGCAATTTATGCTTGGAGAGTTTACCGCGAAGGAATTTTTTGGCAACAAGGGCTATATCCATAATAAATGGGCTGCACAGATAGGGGTACGTGGGCATGATATTTTACAATTCAAGAATTTAAATATGTTGCTTGAATACAATTTGGCCCGCCCTTACATGTATCAGCATAAGACATCCATATCTAATTACAGCAATCATGGAGAGCCTTTAGCCCATCCTCGTGGAGCCAACTTCAGAGAATTGGTTGGAATATTGACGTATTCATGGCAGCGGTTTGACTTTTTTGCAGAAGCGTTATATTCTAAGTTTGGTACGGATCCGGCCGATAATACCAATTATGGAGGTAATATATTTCAATCGTATAATACCGCCCCTAATACTTATGGCAACAAAATTGGTCAAGGAGTTAAGAATAATCTTTATTACGCGGATTTGAGAGCCTCCTATGTTTTCAATCCTAAATATAATTTACGTTTCGAAATAGGATATACACAACGATATAGACAAATCGAAGAATCTCCAACGCAAAAGTCAGGAGTAATTAGCTTTGGTTTACGTTCTACATTCCGTAATTTTTATGGTGATTTTTAATACATGAATATCTATATTTATTCGTCATTATAGAATATGAAGAAGATATTAATACTGAATGGTCCCAATCTGAATCTGTTAGGCGTTCGAGAAAAAAGCATCTATGGAGACCAGTCTTTTGAAACTTATTTTCAGAGCTTGAAAGAGCGTTATCCTTCTTTTGACTTGGAATATTTTCAGAGCAACAGTGAAGGAGCTATTATAGATAAACTGCATGAGATAGGCTTCTCTTATGATGGTATTGTGTTGAATGCAGGAGCCTACACACATACTTCGGTGGCTATAGCCGATGCTATTGCGGCTATACGAACTCCTGTGGTGGAGGTGCATATTTCCAATGTGCACCAACGGGAGTCTTTCCGTCATCATTCTTTTTTATCCAAAGTATGTAAGGGTGTAATCTTAGGTTTTGGTCTGGATAGCTACCGTCTTGCCATAGAAAGTTTCGTTTAAACTGTTCACTACAAGACCGATAATTTGTGCTACAATTTGATAAATTTCGTTGATGTAATGCGAAAAATGTATCATCTTTGCACTATTATTAATCAAGATGTTAGAAGTTTTTAAAAGAAAGTACATTTCGTGCTAATGATGTCTTTTTTCGAGCATTAGGAATACTCCGAAAACATTATTTCTCAGTAGCAGGTCTTTGTTTCTTATTATTTGTAACCAACAGCCTTTCGACTTACTTGGCTTTGTATCTCAGTGATATGCTGGGGGCTGAGATTAAGTTTGTGTTGTTTTTGGTATTCGTAATCCTATTTTTTGGATTGCAGCTAGTCCTTATCAAACGTGCCATTCTACTTTCAAAGAATATAGAGAAGGCTGAATTGAAGAGCTATATACCCACGACGAATCAGTTTGTTCAATTCATTTTGGGGCTATTGCTTTATTCATTGATTACGGGAGTAGTATATTTACTATGTTCTATAATCGGCATGCCGCTCTTATATCTTGGAGTTGAGATGGACAAGATTATCTATGAGATAAATCCTCTTTTGACGGGACTAATCATGATGTTTGTGCTGATAAGGATTTCTTTTTTCCCGTTTTTTATTCTGGAGAATAATTTCAATATTATTAGGTCCGTTAAGATGAGTATTGCTTTTACTAAGGGCAATACCATTAATTTGCTTATTTTAATGGTAATAATTGCTTCCGCCTATTTGGGACAGTTGTTTTTCGAATATGTGGCTACAGTGTCATCGCCAAAATATTGGGAGCGATTAATACTTTTGTTATTATTCCTTCTGTCAGCCTGGTATTGGCCGTAGCATATGTGGGAATGATAAAAGAATATAAAGGCAGTGATGATCCTGAATTGTTGAACAATATACTATAGGGAAGGGACGTTTTGAAGAAGAAAAATTTAGCCATATTAGGTTCGACAGGAAGTATAGGCACTCAGGCGCTGGATGTTGTTCGAGCCTTTGCCGATAGATTTGAGGTTAGCGTAATCTCCGCATACAATAGTGCCGAGCTGCTTATCCAACAAGCGCTGGAGTTTAAGCCTAAAGTTGTAGTAATTATCAACGAGTCAAATTATACGACGGTAAAGGAAGCCCTCGCTCATACGGATATACAGGTGACAGCAGGAGCAGAAGCCTTGGTGGAGGCCGTACAGCTAGAGGAGATCGATGTGGTGCTTAATGCAATAGTTGGATCTGCGGGGTTAAGACCTACCGTACGTGCTATTGAAAAAGGAAAGGATATCGCATTAGCCAATAAAGAAACACTGGTGGTTAGTGGCGAGTTAGTAATGGCCTTGGTAAAGAAACATGGTGTCCGTATGTTGCCGGTGGATTCGGAGCATTCTGCCATTTTTCAATGTCTTGTAGGAGAGCCAAGTCCAATCGAGAAAATATACCTTACCGCTTCGGGAGGACCTTTCAGAGGCTGGGATAGAGGTCGTCTAGAGAATGTTACAAAAGAATCGGCTCTCAAGCATCCGAACTGGTCGTATGGGACAGCTAAAAATTACGATAGACTCTTGCTTCTTTGAATGAAATGTAAGGGTAGGTAAGTAAATAGAAGATTAAGGTGGTCTTTTCTTGGATTTGGACATAGAGCAGATTGACGTTGTCGTACATCCTCAATCGGTTATTCATTCTATCGTACAGTTTCAGGATGGCTCGATGAAGGCACAGATGGGATTGCCGGATATGAAGCTGCCGATACAATATGCGTTGACCTATCCAGAGCGCTATAAGAATAATTTTAGGCGGTTCGATTTTCTAGAGTATGCAAATCTGACTTTTGAAAAGCCGGACTTAGATACTTTCAGAAATCTTAAGTTGGCTTTTCAATCCTTACGGGAGGGAGGAAACAGATGTTGTGTGATGAATGCTGCCAATGAGGTCGCTGTTGAGGCCTTTCTACATGATGAGATTTCCTTTTTAGGTATGTCAGATGTCATAGAAGAGACATTATGTCATATAAAAAATAACAAATAACCTAAATTTAGATGATTATATTGCGGTTGATTTGGAGAGTAGAAAAGTGGCACGAGATTTAGTCAATAAATTTAAATTAAAAAACTGAAGTAATAAATGGGTACACTAGTGATGATAGGTCAGGTTATTTTGGCCTTATCAATTTTGATTATACTACACGAATTGGGACATTTTCTTGCAGCCCGTGCTTTTGGGATCAAGGTGGAGAAATTTTATCTTTTCTTTGATGCTTGGGGCGTAAAGCTGTTTAAGTTTAATTATAAAGGTTGTGAGTACGGTATAGGCTGGTTGCCGCTAGGTGGCTATGTGAAAATTGCAGGTATGATCGACGAATCTATGGATACGGCACAGATGAAGGAAGAGCCGAAGCCATGGGAATTTCGTTCGAAGCCGGCATGGCAGCGCCTTATCGTCATGCTTGGCGGTATCATCGTAAACGTCATTGTCGGTATTTTAGTGTTCTGGATGCTGATATTCAAATATGGCGATTCGGACTACGATAACACAAGATTATACGGTATCAAGCCAGGTATTATCGGAGAGAAGATTGGATTGCAAGAAGGTGATAAAATCTTGGCAGTGAATGGCAAACCGGCCAATCTCTTTATTCAAGATGTGATGTCTTCCGAGGTGCTTATGGGGGATGCGCAGTTGCGTATAGAACGTCAGGGCAAGGTTATGGACATAGCACTTCCTGCGACTATGTTGAATGATGTTGCAGAATACAAGAGAAATGAGTTTGTAAGCCCTATTTTTAAGATGCTTCCTGTAGACAGCGTTTTCGAAGGTACACGTGCTCAAAAGATGGGGTTGAAGAAGGGAGACCAGATTGTAGCAGTAAATGGAGTGAAGGTAGAGCGTCTTGATTATTTTCAAGAAGAGATAGCTAAGAATCGTGGTAAGCAAATCACATTGGATGTATTAAGAGGTTCGGACTCATTACAGTTGGTGGCAGAGGCGGATACCTCCAGTAAGTTAGGCTTTACCAACCTTCCTATGGTTATGCGTAAATATACGTTAGGAGAGTCTTTACCTTTGGGTACAGCTAAGGCTTTTGCTGTGGTGACCGACAATATCAAAGGGTTTGGCAAGATTTTTAAAGGAGAGGTTCGTGCGGATAAGGCTTTGTCCGGTCCTGTCGGTATCGCTAAGTTGTTCGGAAGTGAAGTCGATTGGACACGATTCTGGAATTTGGTGGGTATGCTTTCCATGGCCTTAGCCTTCATGAACTTACTTCCTATTCCGGCATTAGACGGTGGTCATGTTTTATTCTTATTGGTAGAGATGATTCAGGGAAAACCGTTGAGCGACAAATTTTTAGAGACAGCGCAGATGATAGGATTCTTTATCCTTATTGCGTTGATGCTTTTCACCTTCGGTAACGATATCCTTAAGTGGTAAAATAATCAGTTCGTGATATAAAAATCATAAAGCCGAAACAAATGTTTGTTTCGGCTTTATGATTTTTAATGCTCTTGCTTAAACTTTTTGTATGCGTCAAAAATGTAAAGCTTGAGGTCTTCGTCCGTAGCTGTTTTTATGAAATCCAAGGAGGGACGATAGCGTTCGCGAAATAAGGCAATTTGTGCATCATCCAAAGGAAGCAAAGATTTGATAAGGTGTTTGGTAAAGCGCTGGTCTATGCGGCGTGCGTTTTGCTCTTCTAGCAGAAGCTGTACATTGCTTCTTGCTTGTTTGGCTTTCTTGCCAAAGAGGCGAGAGGGTGATATCTTGATTCCTCCTTCGTTGTCTGGTACTTCGACAATTTTTCCTTCGTTTTTTGCTTTTTCGAGCTCTTTAGCCAGAAGGTTGTCTGTTAACCGTTTTACCAATACCTCATCGATTTCTAGGATATTTTCATCCTTATTGAGATAGATGCGACGTATTGCTTCATCGTAATAATAAATTGTGTCCGGCTGATAGCCTACGATGTTGACGCTAAGATAGTCGTTGACCTGGCCTTCAATGCTGAAAGCGCCGTTCCTATCCGATTTTACAGTTTCATTCGTGCGCAAGTTTTTTATTTCAACGTTGCTTATGGGTTGATTGTTGATCAAGTCCAGCACATAGCCTTGAATGTGCTGCGCATAAGAAAAGGCGCAGCACACAAGAGCTAAAAAGGTTGTCAAATAATATTTTACTATTTTTATCATTTATTTTGCTATCCAAGTGTTGTTTTCCGGGTTGATATCCGGAAAGACGTTGCGAGGGTCCAACTGTACCTTCGTTAATTTTTCTGTACTTTCCAATTTGAATGTCCAAGAGGTATTTCTTTCCCAAATTTCTACAGGAAGTTTTTTGGTTATTTTTTTGCCAGATACGGTTGTTGCTTCAATTTCTACAGGCATAGGGAGTTTTCCCAAGTTTTGCACAGTGATTAAAGCTCCTTTGGTTTCATCCATTTCCACATATCTTACTTCCGAGATAGCCTGATCCATCTGCCAGTTGTGTTGGAACATGCCGCGCCAGAACCAATTTAGATTTTCTCCTGTTTCATTTTCTATGGTACGGAAAAAGTCGTAAGGAGTAGGGTGTTTGTATGCCCAATATTCGATGTATTTGCGGAAGGCCGCGTCAAAACGTTCAGGACCTATAATTTCTTCCCGTAGAAGACGCAAAGCATATCCAGGTTTATAATACGCCAAAATACCGATATGACGCTCTTTCATGTTCTGTGGAGTGGTCATGATAGGCTCCAATGATTTATTGAACATGGCTTGTGTTAGGCTGTTTTTGGCACCCACACGAGTGTTATATTCCCCTTTGTTGAAATGTATAGTGGAAATTTCATTGATAAAGGTGTTAAAGCCTTCATCCATCCAAGCGTGCAACCTTTCGTTGCTTCCCACGATCATAGGAAACCAGTTGTGACCAAACTCATGGTCGGTAACGCCCCATAGGTCGGCACCTTTGGCGCGATAGCCACAGAAGGATAAGCCCGGATATTCCATACCACCTACGTTGGAAGCCACGTTTACGGCAACAGGGTATGGATATTCAAACCATTTTTTTGAATAATGCTCTATGGAAGCTTTAGTATATTCCGTAGATCGTTCCCACCCGTTATTGCCATTACTTTCTTCAGGATATACCGAGAGGGCAAAACTTGTTTTTCCTGAAGGAAGGTTGATTTTGGCGCCATCTACTATGAAAGCAGGGGAGGCAGCCCATGCAATATCATGTGCGTTCTGAAGACGGAATTTCCACGTCAATTCTTTTTTGTTTGGACGAGAATTTTTATCGTTTACCTCAGATAAAGAGCGGATCATTACGGTCTTGTCCGACTTTTGTGCTTCATTGTATCGTGACAGCTGCGTCGGCGTCCACACCTCTGAAGGGTTTAATAGTTCACCACCCGCCACGACGATATGGTTGGCCGGAGCTGTAATTTCTATGTTGTAATCTCCGAATTCTAAGTAGAACTCTCCAGGACCGGTGTAGGGATGTGTATTCCATCCTAAGATGTCGTCAAACACACATACACGCGGATACCATTGTGCTATGGAATAAATCTTTCCATTTTTGGTAGGCAAAATACCCATTCTGTCGGCACCGTACTGTGGAATGGAAAATTCAAAATCCATACTGAAGGTAACCTTACCGCCTTTAGCAGGGATAGGCTTAGGTAAGTTGATGCGCATACGTGTATCTGAAATGATGTAGTCGGATGTTGCGGTATTGTTTACTTTGATATTTGTAAGCTGGTACCCCCCTTCAAAGGTACTTGCGGCATTTCCGTATCGGCTTTGACTAAGTGGGATGGTAGCTTGTCCTCTGGACTTTGAATTAAAAAGGTTTTGATCCAACTGGAACCATACGAAGTCCAGAGTTTCCGGACTGTTGTTGGTGTAGGTCATGGTCAACGTACCTCTGACTTTGTCAGCCTGATCATCTAATGTAGCTTTGATATCGTAGCTTGCTGCATTTTGCCAGTACTGAGGTCCAGGCTTACCACTGGCAGAACGATATTCATTGCCGAAAGTAGTGTAAAAATTTGGTGCAAACGCCTCTGTGTAGCTGTATTCAGACTGCGTTTGAGCCTCCACAAATTGCGTTGTCAGCGCTCCCGCAATGAGGCACATGGTGAAGTATTTAGTAAATCTTCGCATAATTTATTTTAATAGTTTTTCAGTATATAATTGTTCGTCAAATCCAAGGATAAGTTCGTTTTCGAGCTCTATAAGCGGACGTTTGATCATGCTGTTATGAGCAAGCAAAATCTCTCTTGCCGATTTTTCATCTACTACGGCGGCCTGCTGTTCGGGATTAAGTTTTTTCCATGTAGTCCCTTTTTTGTTGATTAAGGATTCCCAAGGGACTAACTTCTGCCAAGCTATAAGCTGCTTTTCTTCGGCAGGTTCTTTTTTGTAGTCGTGAAAAGTGTATTCAATTTTATGAGCATTGAGCCAATTCAATGCTTTTTTTACCGTGTTACAATTCTTAATTCCGTATACGTTGAGCATAGTGATTATTATTAGGTAATTTCAGTATATAAAAGTACTGAAATATTTTCTGTTTTGAGGACAAAACTGTGGCAGAATAAAAAACAGTTGTTCTGTTTAGTGTGATAAACAGACAAAAGTGAATACAGAATTGGAGAGGATAAGAAAAACTATGCTGCGCTTTTTTTTAGAAAAAACACATTTTTGATAGTGTATTTTTGACACTATTTATTTTTTTAATGACAAAATAATTCTATTTTTATGCTTTCATTAAAATAATACAACAATGAGCCTAAAAGACTATAAAGGTGTTTTGACAGGGGATCAAGTACAAGAATTATTTGAAATCGCCAAAAAACACAATTTTGACTTTACCTGCAGTAAACGTAATAGGAACCAACTCTATTAATGCAGTATTAGAAACAGCAAAAGCTGTTAATTCTCCGGTAATTATCCAATTATCTAACGGTGGTGCTCAATTTTATGCTGGAAAGTCATTGAACAACGATGGTTTGAAGGCTTGCATTTTGGGTGCTGTATCTGCGGCGCATCACGTACATTTGTTGGCTGAGCACTATGGTGTTGCCGTAATTCTTCATACGGATCATGCGGCTAAGAAATTGTTGCCTTGGATTGATGGATTATTGGATGCTGGCGAAAAGTTCTTTGCACAAAACGGCAAACCTTTATTTTCTTCGCACATGTTAGATCTTTCGGAAGAGCCTATAGAAGAAAATAATTGAAGATTTCTAAGAAATATCTTGAGCGCATGAAGCCGCTAGGCATGACTATAGAAATCGAGCTAGGTGTTACTGGAGGTGAAGAAGATGGTGTAGACAATACAGGAGTGGATAGCTCTAAATTATATACACAACCGGAAGAGGTGGCTTATGCGTACGAAGAATTGTCAAAAGTATCGGATAAGTTTACCGTAGCGGCTGCCTTTGGTAATGTTCACGGTGTTTACAAACCTGGAAATGTGAAATTGCAACCTGTAATCTTACACAACTCCCAGGAGTATATCCGTAAGAAATTCAATCTTGCTGCTGAAAAGCCTGTAAACTTTGTTTTCCATGGCGGTTCAGGCTCGGCGCCTGAAGAGATTGCAGAAGCTATCTCTTACGGTGCTGTGAAGATGAATATCGACACAGATATGCAATGGGCATTCTGGGATGGTGTTCGTGCGTATGAGGCTAAGAACCATGATTATTTGCAATCACAAATTGGAAATCCTGAAGGTGAGGATGCACCGAACAAAAAGTATTACGACCCACGTGTTTGGTTGCGTAAAGGCGAAGAGTCTTTCGTTGCCCGCTTAAAACAAGCCTTCGCAGAATTAAACGCGGTGGACGTAAACTCTAAATTGTAATTAAAGCAAAACTATATAACAAGCTTACTCTATTAGAGTAAGCTTGTTTGTTTTATAGGTGAGGACTTTTAAACCCTAATTTTTGTAGTCCAGCTTTAATTTCGGGGGCCTGCATGAATAGATTCCAGATAAATCCGTCTTTATAATTCTGTATCATGACGACCATAGGGCCTTGATCTATGGCAAGATACCGCTGTGGATACCACGCTTCATTTTCACTATAAGCATCGTAAAAACCATATTTCCCCCATACTTTATCCTTCAAATTGTCCATAAGATATTGGATGAAGTTGATACTTTCTTTTGGCGTATAAGGTATGGACGATATGGCTGCTGTAGGAGATATGACTCCTGTGGGATCGTTGTCGGGATGGTGCGCATTATAACCATTTACAGAATAACTAGCAGTCCATCCCCATCCTTTGTTTGAGCCATAACCTTTGTAATTCTTGGGATTTTCATCGGCATAAGCCAGATGAATCTTTGTATGATTTTTCACTACTTCTTCATAGTCGGCATAACGATCTCGAAGGCCAAGTGGGTTTAAGCCAAGAAACGAGTAATGAGACCAGAATAGAGGACCTACCTCTCCTGGTTTGGCGTTATGTTTTACTAGTGTAGGTATTCCATATTTCTTGATGTCGGTTTTTATGGCGCCATTGCGTGCCCACCCTTTGTGGTATGTAGAATCCGGAATAGGATGGGTTGGAGAAGAAGCTGCAAGAATATAGGTGATCATACATTCGTCGAAACCCTGTATAGGGTGATTTAACTCCCAGCCATAGGTGGGACTCCAATGCCAGAAGAGTGTGTCTTTCCCATTGCGGTAGAAATTCCAGTTAATACCTTTCCATAGTGTATCTGCCAAAAGTGCCAGCTGCTTCTCTTCGGGAGATCCATCCTTGTAATATTCGCGAACGCAGATCAACGCTTGTGCCAGAAAGGCCGTCTCCACAAGGTCGCCACCGTCATCTTTGCGACTGAAAGGTTTGGTCTTTCCTGTGTCTCCATGATACCAATGTGCCCAAGCCCCTTGGAAGCGAGGAACGCTGTCCAAAAAGCTTAAGGACTGTAATAGTCGATCATATCCCTCTTCCTTAGTGATAAAATCATTGTGCATACCAACCAAAATTGACATAAGGCCAAAGCCGCTGCCTCCTGTAGTGATGACATTTTGGTCGTTTTCTGGATAGTTCCCATCGATATGGATACGCTCTCTAGCTAGTCCAGAGTTAGGCTCTGCACCTTCCCAGAAGTATTGAAAGGTTTGACGTTGAACTAAAGTTAAAAGGCTGTCTTCTGCCGAAGTTTGATTATTTATTTTTTTCTGCTCTTTTCCTTGTTGGCAGGAGAAGAGCAAGATTAAGAAACATATTAAAGGAAAAAGTCTCATAGTCTAGATGTTTGGAGATGTAAAATCAAGTTTTGTGAGTCCGTTTTTTACTTCTGGGCACTGCATAAAAAGTGACCATAGGAGGCCTGACCGATAATTTTCTATGCCAATAATTATAGGACCTTGGTCAATGGCTAAATAGCTGTCGGCAAACCATAATTTCTCAAGGGAAAAAGCATCTTTAAATCCGTAATTCACCCCAAATTCTATCGCCCAATTTATAATACATAAATTCTAGAGCATCCAAGGACTCCTCAGGGGTATAAGGCATAGAGCTTAGCGCAGCAGTAGGGGATATTACGCCTCTATCGTTTGTTGGGGAGTGCGCCGAATATCCATCATAGCTATCGCTGGCGGTAAGACCCCAGCATTGCGCGCTGTATCCATAAAAATTGTGTGGATTAGCTATACAGTAGGCTCTGTTGATGAGGGTGTGACTTCTTACTTGAAGCTCGTAGTCTGCGTATTTGTCCTTTAGCCCGTGAGGATTTAATCCTAAAAAGCTATATTGAGAGATAAAGAGGGGGCCACCTCTTTCAGGTCCTAACGGTAAAGTAATACCATAGTATAGGCTGCCGTTTTGAATTCCTCCGTTGTTAGCCCAACCCTCTTCGTAATCTTCCTTGTCAATGGGAAATGTGGGTGAACCTGCAGCAAGAACATAAAGAATCAAAGCTTCGTTCCATCCTTTAACTTTTAAGTTCATGTCCCAAGCATAGGTAGGGCTCCAATGCCAAAATAATCCTTTTTGGTTGTTACGGAAAAAAGACCATTCCACAGCATTATAAAGTGCTGTAATATCTTCTGATAATGCTATATCATTAAAGTAATTTCTCGCAGCCAAAAGCCCCTGAAATAATAATGCAGTTTCTACCAGATCGGCACCGTCGTCCTTTTGACTGAAAGGTACTGTTTTTCCGGTATTACCGTTATACCAATGGGAGAAAGCTCCATGATATCTATCAGCAGATTTTAAGAAGGAGACAATTTTCTTGACTCTTTCCATACCTTGGCTTTTGGTGATGAAGCCTCTTTCTGCCGCAGAGATGATGGCCATTACCCCAAAGCCGCTACCTCCCGTGGTTACCACATCACCGGAAGTATTGCGTTCCCTTATCATACCTGAGGCTGGATGTGCAAAATCCCAAAAGTAAGAGAAGGTTTGTCGCTGTACTTTGGTCAGAAGCTCTTCCGTGCTTATACGCGGGAATTTGTCAGTACTATCAATCGCTGTGGTGAATGTGTAATCTTTTTCAGAATCTAGTCTTTCTCCACTTTGCGCTATCAAAGTGGAGCGGATGACTAGATGGTAAGAAGATAATGGGGATAAATTAACTTTAGGGAAAATTGTCACAGTTTTGTTGTCCGAGCTGAAGTTAAAATCCAATCCGTATTTTGTTCCGTTATAGAATAGCTCTACTATTCTGTTCTTATATTTTTTTTGTCTACAGCCTTGTCGAATATTAAGGTTATCTTAGGTTTTATAGCGATACCTTTGAAAATATTTCCTTCTTTTTCATCTATAGCAAATCGGGTAAGGGAAAAGGTGCTCCTATCGGCCGTAGGGTCGGAGCTTTTACTACAGCCGATGAGGATTAAGAATAGTGTTACGATGAGGAAAATATGTCTCATGGATAAAGTTGTTTACCACCCTTCATTTTGCCGCATCTCCGGCGTTTGAATAAGCTGGTTGTTAGGTATAGGAAACAGATAATGTTTGGCTTGAAAAGGTTTTCCTGCGGCGAGCATTGCTGTTTCTGCCTGTCTTGTACGTACTAGGTCGAACCATCGGTCATGTTCCATTGCCAGTTCGAGACGCGCTCTTTCCATATGAGCTGCCGTAGTTCATCTTTGTTGTTGGATGTTATGGCAGGAAGGCTTACCCTGTTTCGTACCAGATTGAGATACTGTCGTGCTGTAGCGAAGTCGTCCAGCTCGTTGGCCGCTTCGGCGAGGATTAGATAAACTTCCGCAAAGCGTAGATAACGCAAGTTTTTGTCGGTGTCGTCCGCTCCGCCATTGGCAGAAGAATAGGCTTTTTCATTGTACATAGGATTTTCTACACTTTCGCCCACGACACGTCCATCGTATAAGGTTTCTCCGCGGAAGATGATAGTCGCGTTTTTACGTATTTGGTCACCTTCAGCCTCAAAGGCTTCAAGGAGGTTTTGAGAAGGCGTGTTGAATCCCCAGCCCCATCCTGTGGCGCCGCGCGCTCCCTGGGTTTGTGAATACTGTTGGATGCCGTGAGCTATAACTTCTCCTCGTGCTTGAAATTCAAATAGAGATTCTCTGCCATTTTCTGTGGACTCACGCCATACGGTTGCATAGTCCGGTTCTAGGTCATATTCTCCCGAATTGATGACCGCTCGTGCCATGTTGACAGCCTCGTTCCATTTTTTCTGATACAGATAAACTTTGGCCAAAAGTCCTTGGGCGGCTCCTTTGGTAGCTCTTCCCAAGTCTTTACTTGCATATTGAGATTTCAAAGGCAGATGATCTATAGCAAACAACAGATCCTCTTCGATAAATTGGTAGACTTCTTCTGTAGGCTTTCGGTCGATAAGGTCGATATGCTGAAGAGGAATGTCACCCCAACCGCGTACAAGGTAGAAATAGTTTAGTGCTCTTAAGAAGCGGGCTTCGCCGATGAGTCTATTTTTGTAGGCCTCATCGGTAAGACCAAAGTTTTCGGTATATTCTATAGCCTGTGTGGCACGTCCTATACTTTTGTACCAATGTTCCCACATGGCGGCAAAGGAGCCGGCAGTGGAAGTATAGGTTAAGTTATCCAAGATATCTTTGTCTGTTCCCGTATCTGTTGGGGAGCTGCCCTTATCAGCGTTGTCAGATATGATTTCGGTGATGCCTAGGAAGGAGAAGGCATAGTTCCAATCCGTAAACATGCCATAAATGGCATTAACAAAAGATTCCGGTTCGTAAACTACGTTGGAGTCTTCTGCTTCTACGATTTCTTTTGAAGGGACATTCAGAAAATCTTTAGTACAGCTTTGTGTCATAAGACCTAAGGCCGCCACAAGAGAGAAGTTTAATATTTTGGTTTTCATAGCTTCAAATTTTTGGTTAGAACTGTAAGTTAAGTCCGAAAAGGAAGTTTCTGGTGGTAGGGTAGGCCGAAAGTTCTATGCCGGAGGTACCTGAAGGACTTCCCGCATTAGAATATCCTATGCCTGTAGCTGCTTCCGACACTCCCGATATTTCAGGGAGAATCCACTGTATTTCGTGAAAATAAATGGATTTTGTGCTGTAACATATAGACGCAGTTTGGAAGTGTTGGAATATAATCTGCTGAATGTATATCCAAGAGTGATGTTGTTAATCCGAAAATAACTTCCTGATTCCAAGTAGTAACTAGAAGCATAGGAGTCTCTTGCTGCTCCCGGATGCACATTGGTAGATCCTGGACCTGTCCAGCGCTGCTTGAAGGTTTCTGCGGTGATATTTTCTCCTCCATCTATACGAGTACCTTTTAGGGCATTATATACTTTGTTGCCTGCTACGCCGTAGCCATATACAGCAAAGTCTACTTTCTTATAGTTGACGGCAAGGTTAATGCCATAGGTTGAAGAAGGAATATAAGAGCCAAAAAACACTTTGTCGCGGTTATCAATCACGCCATCCTCGTTTTGGTCTTTATAGCGTAAGTGCCCTGGAATAGGAGATCCGTAGCGCGGGTTGTTTGCTATTTCCTCAGCTGTCTGCCAAACGCCGTCGGCTTCCCACATCCACCATGCATAGATAGGTTGGCCCACACGCAGCTGTTTGGTGATCTGACCGTTTGCGAGGCTTCCTCCTGTAGCTCCGTCATAGGCTGGCGTCACTTCTTTAACCTTATTGCTGTTGTAGGCATAATTAACACCGAAGGAATAGTTGAAATCCTCACTTAATGTTTTACTCCAAGTGAGAATGGCTTCAAAACCTTGGTTCAGTACTTTAGCGCCATGCGCATAGAAGTTGCGTGCATAGCTTGAGTTTAAGGTTGGGGTAACATCCAAAATAGTATTGGTATTTAACTTATGATAGTAGTCTATCGAACCGCTAAGATTATTATTAAGAAAGCCAAAGTCAAGGCCCACTCCAGCTTCTCTTGTTTTTTCCCAAGTGAGATCTACGGCCGGTGTTCCGAAGGCTGCACCGAAAACTAAGGTTTGCTCAGGCCCAAACACATAATTATAGTTGGACGATCCCGGAGAGGTCAATATCTGCGACACATTCAGCGGTATCTGCTGGTTGCCGAGCTCACCCCAGTTGGCTCTAACTTTCAGAAAGTTGATCCATGAGGCTTCCTGCATGAACTCTTCGTTGCTGATGGTCCATCCGGCACCGAATGAAGGGAAAGTTCCCCAATAGTTTTCGTTGGCTTTAAATACACTAGAACCATCTCTACGTACAGTAGCGGTAAGATAATATCTATTGTCGTAATTATATTGTATTCTTCCGAAATATGAAGCTAATGCTATAGGTGTATACGACGTTTGGTTGACAGTTTTAGGGTAGGCGCTAGATCCCGAACTGTTGGCTAAATCTATATTCCAATATTGTTCTTTTTCTGGTACGTCATATGCCGAAGCAGACATAGAGCTTGCTATGTCAAACTTTTCTCTTGACATACCTAGGATGGCCTCTACATGGTGTCTATCGAAACTTTTTTGGAAAGTAAGGAAATTTTCCCATACCCAACGGAAACTTTCATTCTGACTTATGTTTAGAGAGTTGTAAGCATAAGATGTTGAGGTAGGGTTGTTTGTTCGCAAGGTTTCGAATTCGCTTTCAGTACGTGTAGGATCTGCGTTTAGCCAGCCGTGTTTGATATTGTTGAAAGTACGGCCGTTGTACCAAAATTTTGTGGCACCAAAACGGGAATTGAACTTCAGATAGTCCACAATCTTAAATTCTCCTTCGAAACTTCCTTGTAAAGTCGTAGTGTTTTGCAGATTATTATTACGCAAAACTTCATATACAGGGTTGCCGATGGAGTTGAGGGATCCTATATTGTCTCCAGGTTGACCTTCGTAAGTAACAAATCCCGTAGTTTTATTTACAAAGGGTACACCGTAGCGTCCGTTTGCATACATGACAGGCACTAAAGGGGATTGTCTGTAGGCAGCGTTGAATGCATTTAAAGGTTTCGGTGTATTTTTCGTTAGCGTAAGGTTGACATTTTGATCGAACTTAAGCCTTCCGTCCATAAACTTATATGTGTTGTTATTGCGGAAGGTGTTGCGGATAAAGCGGGATCCATCAAGAATTCCATTTTCAGTAAAGTTGTTTACACTGAGGTAGTAGTCGATTCTTTCCGAACCACCGGATAGATTTACGGCGTTATTAAAGATAGAGCCTGTTTTAAAAGGGCCTCGTACCAGTCAGTTTCATATGGTTGTCCTGAGGTTTGTAGGCTATAACCACCGTTAATAGCCTGTAGATTTTCGTTGACGTATGTTGCATATTGCTGTCCGTTAGCCATCTCTACGCGGTTAAGGATATTCTTTATACCTGCGTAGCTCTCATAGTTGATGTTGAAGCGACCGGCTCTTCCTTTTTTGGTGGTGACAATAACTACGCCGTTGGCAGCACGCAGACCATAGATGGAGGCCGAGGAGGCGTCTTTAAGCACATCCATAGACTCTATGTCTGTAGGATTGATATTGTTAATATTAGTCACCGGAATGCCATCCACGATATAGAGGGGATTGCGTCCTCCTAGGCTGTTCCCAATCCTCTAATCATTACGGTAGGGGCGGATCCTGGATTTTCTGAGGCTACAATATTAAGTCCTGCCACCTTTCCTTGTACGGATTGCATGGCCGACATTGATGGTTGTTTGGCAATCTCTTCGCCTTTAACGGACCCTATGGATCCAGTAACATCTGCCTTTTTCTGTGTGCCGTAACCAACCACTACCACCTCTTCCAACTCTTGGCTATCTCTTTCCAAGAAGATATTATATGTACTCTGGGAGCTTACCGGTATTGTTTGTGGTTTATAACCTATAAAAGTGATGGTGATATTGGCATTCGAAGAAACTTCGATACTAAAATATCCATCCGCATTTGTTTGGGTGCTCTGTCCCGAACTGGAGGTGATGGTCACACCAGGGAGACTTTCCATGGTGCTGCCATCCTTTACTGTTCCCGTAATGGTTTTTGTCTGCGCTAAAGCATAACTAAAACATACGGTAATAAGAAAGACAAGGGTAAAAAACTTTCTCATATGATTATCTTTTGGTTTACAATTAGTTATTACCTACAACGTTTCAAGTACTCGCTGTAGGTTTAACAAATTTGTGATGTATTCGTTTGATTATGAAAAAATATAATTTCACATTAATACTTCATGTGAAAAATACTGCTACACTCTAATGGTATCTTGTTGTTTAAATTGTTGATAGTTAGCTTATTATTTTTATTTTTATCCTTTCTCAAATGACTGTCGTTAGTGTAAAAAATACACAAAATACATGTAGTAGTGATGATGTAGTGTTGCTACAATTCCATTAGAAATTCATTCAAGTTTTTATGGGTGGGAAGGTTAAATTTCTTGCGAAGTCTATATCTTCTGATTTCAACACCGCGGATGCTGATATTAATTAATGAAGCTATATCTTTACTAGACATGTTGAGTCTCAAATAAGCGCAGAGTTTTAGATCATTAGGAGAAAGACTAGGATATTGGGCTTTTAATTTTTTGAAAAAGTTTTCGTGCGACTCGTTGAAGCTTTTTTCAAATAAGTCCCAATCTCTATCATCGCTCTTAGCATTGTTGATGAGCTTATTGATTTTTTGGAGCTGTTCATTCGACAAGGGTTTACCGTCTTTGTCCTTAATTTTAAGGAGTTCGACGTGCAAGTTGTCCAGCAATTCGTTTTTGTAAATGATGTTGGTTGCAGCGTTGGCGAGCTGCCGGTTTTTAAGCTCCAATTCTTGTGATAGCTGTTCGTTTTTCAAGGCCATGAGCTTTTTCTCATTTTCTTCGGCCTCTTTTCGTAAAAGTTCTTCTTGACGTTGTTGTAACTCTTGGCGGATACGTTGTTTGTCACGTGTCGATTTTTTGGAGTACCATTTTTCTCGCGACAAAGAAAGCGATACACGCCAATAAGAAATAGATAACAAGAGCCTGCCAGGTAAGATACCAAGGAGGTAAAATACGGAAAGAAACAACGGTCCAATCGGAGGTTTCGCCACTGTCCGATATGGCTCTCACTTTGAAAGTATATTTTCCCCATTCCAGATTCGTAAAATCTACATATGGAGTTTCCGTAGGCGTATCCCATTCCGTGTTACTTCCCTCTAGAAGATATTGATATTTTAGAGGAGTGCTGGAAAACCATGGGGAAGCGAAGAGAATACGAATGCTGTTTCGCTTAAATGGAATCTTACTTTCTTCCGTAAGGTGATAGAGGCTGTCGCTGCTGGTGTTAAGCTGTCTGTAACCTTTTACGAAGGGAGGCGTGATGAGTGACTTATTGTAAGAATGTGGATCGTATATGGCTATGCCGTTGTCTAAGCCAAATAATAGTTTTTGCTGATACGGCTCTACGATTTCGTAATTTTTCATCACGGCATTTTTCAGTATGTTAAAGCTGGTAGAGTCTACTTGAATCATATCTTTGCCGATATGTACCAGCGCAAAGTCGCCCTCAAGCGCAAAGATGTATTTTCCTTTTTCGATTTCTTTAATCCTGTTGGCTTTAGAAAAGCGCCCCAACGATTTATTTAAATCACTGTAGAGGCTGAATTTGGAAAGTACATTGTCATAGATGAAGATGCCTTTATCGGAGAAAAAGAGGGTATTACCTTCTATCGTTTGTGGATGAAGTCGGCTTATCTGAGGGAAGTCCTTATCAAAGCGAAATGTTTTTAAAATCTGTACATCTTTGAAACTTCCTCCAAACTGTACGAGCAGTATAGCTTTGTTTAATACGGTCCAGTACTGGTTCTTTTCCTTTTGAATGAGGTTGACTACAGCTTCTTTGGGGAAAGGGAATTTTTGATTTAGGGTCCACGAGTTGTTTTTCTGAGTGAAAGAAGCTAACCCCGTATAATTTCCTTGGACAAAATGGAGTGCGGAATGTTGTTGGTTTATCCAGCCGCCAGTCCACTCTGAAATGCGCTTAAGGCGGTGTCCTTCAACTAAGAAAGTACCGTCGTTATGACCACAAATCAGCTGATTGTTGAAAACATCTAAGGTCCAAACCTGCCCTTGCGATCCGGAAACAAACTGCAAGTTAAGGTGATTGATGTTGCGGTTTGAAGGCCAAGGCGCATAAAACAATCCTTGATTGGTGCCCAAATAAATATGGTTGTCAAATATTTTAATCGCATAAACAGTCCCTAACTCACCGAAAATGTCCTTGTAATAGTAAAAGGGAGCATTTATCTCTATGCGGTCTATACCATTATCCAATCCGGCCCATATGTTGCCTTGTTTATCCAGAGTCATGCTGAGGACCGTATTGTTTTGAAGTCCGTTTCTTTTATGGATATGTTGGAGGATTTGACCTTCGGCATTGATGATGATGATACCGTTTTTAATGGTGCCAAAAGCATAGATATTTTCCGAGACTTTCAGGCCATTATTGATTTGTCCCTCTTTAAGAAGGGATTCGAGCTGGGGATTAGGGGTCCATTTTCGTAAGTTACCCTGCAGGTCTAAGATAAAGAGTCCTTCCTTAGCTGTTCCTAACAAATATTCTTCCTTTCCGAAAGAAAGTACAGTAAGGATGTTGGTTATTTTATTTGCAAGAGGCAGGAAGGAATCCGCTGTCCACCGCTGCAAGCCGGAAGGAATTTTTTCTATCCATATCTTATTGTCTATCTGGTGAGCAAAGAGAAAAGGTTCTCCCTGTCCATATTGGATTTCTATTTTGTTGTCCCTTAAAATATATAGCTTGGAGAAGGCTTGAAAAATCACCTTGTCTTCGGTGAGAATGATTTTCCAGATGTCGTCATTTTCTAATAAAGCCGGATTTACCAAGTCTGAAAGCCTGTGATAGACTAGTTTCCCATGACGGCGTTCGAAATATCCGAATTCTTCTTTTCCCCCGACATAGATATGACCATTGGGGGCGATAGCCACACTACGTATGATGCGTTTTTGTTGCATCCAAAGGGTAAAGTTCCCTAATAAAAGCCGTCGTAGACGAG
>NZ_JXAC01000002.1 GCF_000814685.1 Sphingobacterium sp. T2 | reverse complement strand
TTGAAGGCAAAGATTACACACGGCCTTCTACAAGGCCGTGAGTTCTCTAATAAGGTGTTAGATTACCTTAATCAGCTTCGTTACGGAAAAATTGAGGATCCTTTCGGATGGAATTTCATTGTTTAATTTAGTATATATCAACAAAAAGACCTTCTTAATCCGGAAGGTCTTTTTTTATGCTTTGCTCTAGAAAATCAATTATCCTATCGAGGTCTTTTGGCTCAAACCAAGTTGTATTACCATACTTCTTAAACCACGTTATCTGCCTTTTGGCATAACGGCGTGAGTTCTGCTTGATTTTATCCACTGCTTCTTCCAAAGATATCTTTCCATCTAGATAGTCAAAAAGCTCACTATAGCCTACCGTCAGCAGGGCCGGCTTATGACGATAAGGCCTGAGCGCATTTACTTCATCCAACAGCCCTGCCTTCATCATCTTATCTACCTTTGATTAATTCGTTCATAGAGCTTTTCTCTGTCCATATTTAATCCTACGGTGATGATGCGGAAAGGTCTTGCTTGGGTCTGTCTCCTCTGGAAGAAGGAAATGGGATGGCCCGTAGCTTCATAGACCTCCAAAGCTCGGATGACGCGCTGAGGGTTATCTGTATCTGCTACGGCATAATATTCAGGATCTATCTCTTTGAGCTTCTTTTTCAGGGGTTCCAAGCCATGCTCTTCAAAAGTGCGGTTCAGCGCCTCTCGGATACCTTCGGGAGCTTTCGGAAGGTCGTCCAGCCCTTCGCATACCGCACGTACAAAAAGCCCCGACCCTCCCACCATGACCACCACATCTTTGGTTTGGAAAAGTTTATCCAGAAGTGTGAGGGCATCACGTTCGAAATCTCCTGCAGAATAGTCTTGCTCTATGGAGTGAGAACCAATAAAATGATGCTTGACAGCTTTCAACTCTTCGGTATCCGGCTTTGCTGTACCTATGCTCATCTCCCGATAGAACTGCCGTGAGTCTGCCGAAACAATTTCTGTCCGGAAATGCTGGGCCAATAAAATAGCCGTAGCTGTTTTGCCTACAGCTGTAGGCCCCACCACTACGACTAAAGTTTTCTTATTTTCTGTAGAAGATAACATCAACGATTAATAGTCGTCCTCTCCAAAGCCGAATTCCTGCTGTTCGTCTTCTCCTTCTTCCTCTTCATCTTCCATTACATCGTAATCGTCTTCTTCATCCACCCCATATTGTTCGGCCGATTCTTCTTCAATATAATCTTCGTCTTCGTCCTCTAAATCTTCCGATAGCGGGAAATTAGCCGCAGGAGCCAACTTTGGTGCCTGTCCTACAGAACGGAACACCGAAGGGTATTCTTTTCCTTCTTCCTCTTTAAGAATCTTGATTAATTCCACGTGGAAATCATATGGCCTGTCAAAATTGTAGATATAATAAAACTTCTGATGTGGGTCTTCGATAAACTTACTCAGACGGATATCTTCCATAATCAATACACCTGCTTCCTTTTTACGTTCGGCAGGAAGGTGAGCGATTTCCGTTCCTTTTTTCCACTGATCATTACTCACATAAAATGATGAAGGTACCTCCGGATTATATCCAGTAGTTTTGTGTATCTGTCGGTGTAAATCCAAGAATGTACCTTTAGCAGGCATATCTATATCGCGATACACATCTTCGTAATCTTCGAATGCTACTCTAAATCTGTAAACTGCCATATGCTATCAATAGACGTAAGTCTGTTTTGGTTTGTTGTATAAAATTATAAATTATTTCGTTGTCTCTAAAGACAATATTTGCTTGGGCTCTATATTCATGGACTTGGCCTTTTCCAACATAAACTCGTAGGCCGCTTTACGTTCGTTAGGGATTTCCCCTTCGAGGATAGCCTCCCGGATAGCATTCTTGATGATACCCACCTGTCTGCTTGGTCCCAATCCAAAAACATGCATAATATCCTCTCCACTTACTGGCGGCTGCCAGTTGCGTAGGTGGTCACGTTCTTCCACATCTTTGAGCTTCTGCTTTACCAACTCAAAGTTTTCGCGGTATTTTTTCTTCTTATACTCATTTTTTGTAGTCACGTCTGCATGACATAGCAACATCAATGCATCAATGTCGTCTCCGGCCTCAAAAAGCAACCTACGTACAGCCGAGTCAGTCACAATATCTTGTGCCAGCACGATAGGTCTTAAATGCAGCTGTACCAGCTTCTGTACAAACTTCATCTTCTCATTAAGAGGTAACTTCATTTCGGCAAAAAGCTTGGGCACCATACGTGCTCCTTTCTCCTCATGGCCATGGAATGTCCATCCTATACGTTTGTCAAAACGTTTGGTGACCGGTTTGGCAATATCGTGCATGATAGCCGCCCAACGCAACCACAAATCGTCCGACATCTCGGCTACATTATCCAATACTTCCAATGTATGATAGAAATTATCCTTATGCCCTTTGCCGTCGATATATTCCACCCCGTGGAGATTGGCCATGGCTGGAAATATATAATGCAAAAGCCCCGTATCGAAAAGATATCTAAATCCTATAGAAGGCTTAGGCGCTAAAATAATTTTATTAAGTTCGTCGGTGATACGTTCCTTAGAGATAATCTTGATGCGCTCCTTATTATACACAATAGCTTGGATAGCCTTCATGTCGATTTTGAAGTTGAGCTGTGTGGCAAAGCGTATGGCGCGCATCATCCGCAAAGGATCATCAGAGAAGGTTTGGTTAGGATCTAACGGTGTACGAATAATTCTATTTTCGATGTCCGAAAGACCTCCAAATGGATCTAATAACTGGCCGTAGGTGGCGCTGTTCAAAGAATAAGCCATAGCATTGATGGTGAAGTCCCGGCGATTTTGATCATCCTGCAAGGTGCCATCCTCCACGATAGGCTTTCGCGAATCCCTACGGTAAGACTCTTTACGTGCTCCTACGAACTCAACATCCAATCCTTCGTACACTAACATGGCTGTCCCAAAAGATTTGTAGACGGCAACCTTCGTGTGTAATTGTTCGCCCAATTTGGTAGCAAACTCGATACCCGAACCGATTACCAAAATGTCTATATCATTCTTAAAGGGACGCCCCATAATTCTATCGCGCACATATCCTCCAATCACATATACTTCTGTGTTTGTTTTATCTGCTAAATCTCGGATGATAGAAAATATCGGATGTTGTAATTCTTCACTCATAACGCACGTATAGGTCCTGCCAACCTATTTCCATTGGCAAAAATACTTAAATAAAAAGAGATACCGAAAATAAACGGGCTTCTGCCTTACCTGTTAATCTTTATCCTTAGAAAGTTTGTGGAAAGACAACGGGTTCTCTAACAGTTCGCTAAGTTCGCGTCTGTTTCGTACAATATGTATAGCGGCAAAAATAGCTTCCAAGAAAGACTCATGAGACGCCATGTTCTTCCCTGCGATATCATATCCTGTGCCGTGGTCCGGCGACGTACGTACAATAGGTAGCCCCGCAGTAAAGTTTACTCCTTTTCTGTTGGCAATATGCTTAAATGGGATTAACCCCTGATCATGGTACATGGCCAATACCCCATCAAACTTCTTGTAGGTGCTTCCAGCAAAGAATCCGTCGGCAGGGTAAGGCCCCATACATAGAATTCCCTCTTCTCTCGCCTTCTCTATAGCCGGAACAATAATGTCATTGTCTTCATGACCGATAACGCCGTTGTCTCCGGCATGAGGGTTAAGCCCTAATACGGCAATCTTAGGCTTTTGGATCCAGAAGTCTTTCTTCAGCGAGTCGTTCATAAGACGTAGCTTCTTAAGGATTGCCTCTTCCGTAATGTTTGTTGCCACTTCCTTCACCGGAATATGTCCTGTCACCACGCCGATACGTAGGTCTTCACACAGCATGAACATCAACACGTCATCCGCATTGGTACGGCTCTGAAGGTACTCGGTATGTCCAGGGAAATTGAAGCTCTCGCTCTGAATATTATGTTTATTAATAGGCGCTGTCACCAGCGCATCTATCTTGCCTGCCAAAAGATCGTCTACCGCTCTCTCCAAAGAGATGAAAGCATACTTGCCACCAATCTCATTTTCCTCTCCCAGCGTAATTTTGACATCTTCCTGCCAGCAGTTTATCAAATTAGGACGTTTAGGATTAGCTTGATCCACATCGTTAATAACGTTGAAGCTAAAGTCCGTAATATTATTTGCTTTACGATGAAATGAAGCATTCTTGGTATTACCATAGACTATGGGTGTAAAATAATCCAACACACGATTGTCCAACAGGGATTTGATAATCACTTCGAACCCTATACCGTTTAAGTCTCCTACGCTAATACCAATTTTATATTTTTCACTCATCTTTATGGCAATTTTTAGTAACCAAAAATAGGAAAAAATAAATAAAGTAGAAGCTCCTTAGCCAAGTATAGTTTATCAGACTTTCATAATAAAAAATTCTTTTTACATTATTCTGCTTTTTACTTAGTAATTTTGGCCTATAGAAATTAGCATGAGTACAGTACGCGCAAAAAAACATTTAGGGCAACACTTTTTGAATGACAAAAATACTGCTAAACGCATAGCCGATGCGTTAGACCCTTCCTTAGGTTTCACCCAAGTATTAGAAGTAGGGCCCGGCATGGGCGTGCTGTCCGACTTTCTTTTAGAGAAAGAAGAGTTTGAAACGTTTTTGATAGATATAGACGACGAATCCATCACTTACCTACAGGATAAATATCCCCAATTGGGAGACAGACTTATCCATGGCGACTTCCTGACATTGGATTTCAACCAATACTTCGGGGAGAAGATGGCCGTTATAGGTAACTATCCTTACAACATCTCGTCACAGATTCTATTCAAAATATTGGAAGAAAGAGACCGGGTGATGCAGATGGCGGGCATGTTCCAGAAAGAGGTAGCTCAACGTTGCGTAGCACAGCCCGGCACCAAAGAGTATGGCATCATTTCGGTATTTTTACAGGCCTATTATGATGTGGAATATTTGTTTACGGTAAAGGCGGGAGCGTTCAATCCTCCTCCTAAAGTACTTTCGGGCGTAATGCGCATGACACGCAACAACGTCACCGACTTGGGATGCGACGAAGCCCTCTTCTGGAAGGTGGTGAAAGCAGGCTTCAACCAGCGTCGCAAAACATTGCGCAATGCGTTGTCCTCCATCATCACCAAAGATAAAATGAGCAACAACCCGTTATACGACCTTAGAGCTGAACGATTGACAGTACAGGATTTTGTTGATTTGACCAACGATATCGCACAGACTAAATAAAATAATAAACCTCCGAGAAGGCATGAATATCCTTATAGTTGACGATGTACATTCCATCCTTTTGGACAAGTTTGATCAAGCAGGAATAGCCTATAGCTACCAGCCCGAAATCACACGCAAAGAGGCTGAAGAAATTATTGAAGATTATTCAGGCCTTATCATCCGTTCCAAATTTCAAGTCGATGAAGCTTCATCAACTGTGGTAAAACACTGAAACTTATCGGCAGGGCTGGCGCGGGAATGGACAACATAGACGAAGAATATGCTGCAGCAAAGGGAATTCAACTTTTTCCAGCCAATGAAGGTAACTGTGACGCCGTAGGAGAACATATGATAGGCATGCTACTGAGTTTGATGAACAACCTCTTCCGTAGCAATACCGAAATACGGCAAGGGCTGTGGCGCCGCGAAGAAAATAGAGGTTACGAACTTAAAGGAAGAACCGTAGGTCTTATAGGTTATGGCCACAATGGCAGAGCCATGGCCAAGAAACTTTCCGGCTTTGACGTGAAGGTTTTGGCATACGACAAATATAAGACAGCATTTTCCGATGCCTATGCTCAGGAAGCAACCATGGAGCTTATTGCTTCTGAAGCAGACATTATAAGTTTTCATATCCCTTTGACCAAAGAAACAAAAGGAATGGTGGATGACAGCTATTTGGAACAGTTTCGGAAGCCTATTTTCTTCCTTATGGGTGCCCGAGGCCCTATAGTGGATATTCCTTCTATTCTAAGAGCTTTGGATAAAGGAAAAATCTTAGGTGCTGCCTTCGACGTGCTGCCCGTAGAAAAATTCCCTAAACTTGCAGAACAAGAATGGTATCAGGATTTGATTTCCAGAGACAATGTCTTATTGAGTCCTCATGTTGCAGGGTGGACCTTCGAAAGCTATTTCAAACTATCGGATATCCTAGCCGACAAGATTATTGCTTACCTGAACAGCCAATAGACAAATAAGATATTGTAAGACCAGAATGAGATCCAAGAGATAGACTCTCAAAAAAGACGCTCCTTCTTTGAAAATGACGGTTCTGAAGAGAATCAAAACCAATACGTCACATCCAATCAGGCTAAGACGTACCGAAAGCATAGTAGGCATGAACCACACAGCCCAAAGGTGCAATAAACCTAAGGCATAACACAAACCTATAGCACGCTCCTTGCCCAAAGCTAGAGGAACAGTCTTCAGATGATAATATGAGTCCTGCGACATATCGCGTATATCAAAAGGTAAAGTAACCAACAACATAAATAGAAACTTGCTGGCCAGCAAAAATGTCAATAGAGAACCATCCAACGTTTCAGAACCTGACTTAGCCTCTACAAAAACTAATCCTACGGTGCTCAGCGTCCATATCAGTGCAATATGAAATATCTTCAGGTAAGCCATATGCCTAAAACCTTTGCGAACTCCATTGATATTAAAAACAGGAAGCACATACGCCAAACTTAGCATGCCGATAAAGAGGAGGAAAAGAAAGGTCATCCCATGTACCTGCAAAAGAGCATAGCCCATCGAAAGGGCAGCTACCAAAGATAAAATCCAAAATACCGGCATATTTCCAAACACCCATCTGGTCCTCTCGTACGGAGACTCTTTATAGCGTTGAGGTTTGGAAAGCCAAAGACTCAAATTATATAGCAAAAGAGTAGATGAAAACTCCAAAATAACCACATGAATATTGTATGGGACACCAAAAATCTGATAGCTTAACAGCACCTGTGAGGCGGCAGCCATAGCTATCAAAAGATTAGTAAAAATCAAAAATTTCCATACTCTTTTTACAATATTCATAACAAAAGGGTGTTCCCGCAGAACAAATATTACAAATTATATATACTTACTATTAGCATATAATCACAAAAAAAATTAAATTAGTCACTCAGTAAGCCATTTTTTCTTAATGAAATAAATTAATGGCAGGATTAGATAACTATTTTATATAAACCTATAGAAATTTTTAAATAAAGCGATGAGTTTTCAGATTAAAACTTTTGAAGAGTATCAAGATGCTTATAAAAGAAGTGTCGAAAATCCGGAAGAATTTTGGGGAGATATAGCTAATCACTTCTTTTGGAAAAGAAAATGGACTAAAGTTCTAGAATGGAACTTTACCGAACCCAACATCAAATGGTTTATTGGTGGTAGATTAAACATTACAGAAAACTGTCTTGACAGACATATCTATAAAAACGGCGATACTCCTGCTATCATCTGGGAGCCTAATGATCCTAGTGAGGCTCACCGTATCCTGACGTATCGTCAATTGCTTGACAAGGTAGAGCAATTTGCCAACGTACTGAAAAACAACAACATCAAAAAAGGCGACCGTGTATGTATTTATCTACCGATGGTTCCTGAATTGGTTATTGCCGTATTAGCTTGTGCTCGCATAGGCGCTATCCATTCGGTAGTATTCGGTGGATTTTCAGCTCAATCTATCGCGGATCGCATCAACGACGCACAATGCAAATTGGTCATCACTTCAGATGGAGGATATCGTGGTGCTAAAGTATTGGAATTAAAATCCATCGTGGACGATGCCTTGATGCAATGTAATTCGGTAGAACGCGTAATAGTACTGACTCGAACACGTACTCCGGTATCTATGATCAAAGGCCGAGATGTGTGGTGGGAAGATGAAATCAAGAAGGTAGAGACGCAAGGTAACCCTCCTTGTCCTGCAGAAGAGATGGATGCGGAAGACACCTTGTTCATACTTTATACATCAGGTTCTACCGGTAAGCCTAAAGGTGTAGTACATACCACTGGTGGCTATATGGTATATACAGGCTATACTTTTGCCAACACCTTCCAATATCAGCCAGGCGAAGTGTACTTCTGTACAGCTGATATCGGGTGGATTACAGGACACAGCTACATCATCTACGGGCCGCTATCGCAAGGCGCTACCTCTCTCATGTTTGAAGGTATCCCTACTTACCCTGATGCAGGCAGATATTGGGATATTGTAGATAAGTATAAAGTAAACATTCTCTACACTGCTCCTACAGCCATACGCTCACTTATGGCTTACGGTGACGAGTTTGTAGAATCCAAAGACCTTTCTTCATTACGTGTATTAGGCTCGGTAGGAGAACCTATCAATGAAGAAGCTTGGCACTGGTATAAAGAAAAAGTGGGTAAAGGCAAATGTCCTATTGTCGACACATGGTGGCAGACAGAAAACGGAGGACACCTTATTACCTCTATTGCAGGGGTAACACCTGAAAAACCAGGATACGCCTTACTACCTCTTCCTGGTATACAGCCATGCCTTATGGACGAAAACGGCAATGAACTTCAAGGCAACGACGTTTCGGGCAACCTTTGTATCAAATTTCCATGGCCAGGCATGTTGCGCTCAACATGGGGTGACCACCAACGTTGTAAGCAGACATACTTCTCCACTTATGAAAACATGTACTTTACAGGTGACGGCTGCTACCGCAGTCCGGAAGGCTACTACCGCATCACCGGTCGGGTAGACGATGTATTAAACGTATCCGGACACCGTATCGGTACCGCGGAGGTAGAAAATGCTATCAACATGCACTCGGATGTGGTAGAATCCGCTATAGTAGGTTACCCGCACCCGGTAAAAGGTCAAGGTATCTATGCTTATGTCATTGCCAACCACCATATCAATCCGGACCAAACACGTCAAGATATCCTTCAAACGGTGACCCGCCTTATCGGCGCTATCGCAAAACCAGACATCATACAGTTTGTGACGGATCTTCCAAAAACCCGTTCCGGAAAAATCATGCGTAGAATCTTACGCAAAATCGCCGAAAACGAATTAGATAATCTGGGAGATACCACAACACTTCAAGATCCAACCGTTGTGGAAAAAATCATCGAAGGTGCTAAACAATTAAGAAAATAAATTCTTATAAATAGAACACCGGGGAGAATAAAATTCCCCGGTGTTTTTCTTTACCTGTCTTTTAAAGGAACTAATAAAATTTTATTAAATCCCCCATAAGCAACATAAAATTGGATTAATAGCACAGAAAAACGGTATTTTTTATTATTTTTAGGAGGTCAAAAATCCTAAAAAAGAGTAAATGCTATTAACTGTATTATCCGGACTTATATTATCTGTTGTACTTATTTTCTTTGGAAAAGCATTCACCAAGAAGCTTGGCATTCTTTTGCCTTTACTTCCTACTCTGCTTTTCGGATATTATATTCAACTATTTCCCGTCATTTCTTCGGGAAAGTCCTTAATACAAAATATCAGTTGGGTTCCTTCATTGGGTGTGAATTTCGACTTCCATTTGGATGGACTTTCATTACTCTTTAGCCTTCTCATTACAGGAATAGGAAGCTGTATTTTCTTTTATGGCAGAACCTATCTCAAAGGACACCCCTATTTTGACCGCTTTTTTGGCTATTTGCTGCTTTTCATGTCGGCCATGCTGGGGGTAGTGCTATCGGACAACCTATTGCTATTATTTATATTCTGGGAGTTGACCAGTATCAGTTCCTTTTTCCTGATTGGCTTTAATAATCAAAATCAGGACTCTCGCAAAAGTGCCATCACAGCATTGAGTATTACCGGATTAGGAGGATTATTCCTATTCGCGGGGTTAGTACTCATAGCACACATTGGTAACACTTATTCTATTTCGGAACTTATAAGCAGAAAGGATATATTACTGAATCATAATTTATATCCTCTTATCGTAGGCTTGTTATTCATAGGTGCCTTTACAAAGTCGGCCCAGTTTCCTTTTCATTTTTGGCTTCCCGGCGCGATGAAGGCCCCCACACCGGTATCGGCCTATCTGCATTCGGCTACTATGGTCAAAGCAGGGATATATCTCTTGGCTCGCTTCACCCCTATACTTGGAGGAACTACATATTGGAGCTATACATTGATAGCCGTGGGAGGTATCACCATGCTATACGCGGCAATTCATTCCTTATTCAGAGTGGACATGAAGGCTATCTTGGCTTATACTACCATCTCTGCCTTAGGAGTACTGACCTTCCTCTTAGGATTAGGGACCAAGGAAGCTTTAATAGCAGTCTCGGTATTCATTGTAGCCCATGCTCTATATAAGGCTACACTTTTCATGGTAACAGGAATTGTGGATCACGAAACACATACCCGCGATATCACCCAACTGAGTGGTCTACGTAAGGTATTATTCCCAGTGGCTATAGCCGCATTTTTGGCGGCACTTTCCAGTGCGGGATTTCCTTTCCTCACGATAGGATTCATTGGTAAAGATCTTATCTATGAAGCTACCTTACATTATGGCATAAAAGAATGGATTTGGATATTAACAGGTTTATCCATTATCACAAATATAGGTCTTGTTGCTGCGGGATTCATGGCGGGTATAAAACCTTTTATGGGCCCCCTACCGTCGCAATACGCATCTATCCATCTTCCATACAAAAGTATGTGGATACCTCCTCTCCTTTTAGCCTTAGGAGGAGTTATTTTTCGGGTCTTTTCCCAAACTTATTGGCGGAAAGCATTACTAATGCAACTGTCTCTGCCATGTGGGGAGAAGTTCTAACATCTCACCTACACTCGTGGCATGGCTTCACACTCATCTTCGGGTTAAGTTTAGCTACCCTCGCTGTAGGTACACTTGTATATCTTGTCAATAAGCCGAGTCATGCTAAGCTTAATGCCATGGAGAAACTAAACCGCATATCTCCGCAAAATATTATTACTGGCTTTGCAAACACAATCCTACACTTTGCATCCTCATTCACAAACCTGTTTCATAATGGTTATCTACGCTCGTACCATACTAAAATCATCCTTTTTGCTGAGTTGCTGTTAGGATATAGATTATGGATGAGCGGTCCTATTACGGTGTCGTTCTGGGATTTGACATATCCCGATCTTTATGAGATAGCGATAATTTTCATTCTCATTGGGGCGACATATATTGTGTTGACAACCCCATCACGTCTTACGGCTGTCGTCGCCATGAGTGTAATCGGATACTGTATTTGTTTGATTTTTGTAATCTACAGTGCTCCCGACTTGGCTATGACACAGTTTACCATAGACACTTTGACGACAGTACTTGTTTGTTTTGGTGTTGTATAAGCTTCCTCCTTTCATCAACTTAACGAGGAGTTCCATTTTGGTGAGGGATGCTATTGTAGCTCTAAGCTTTGGCGTCATCCTTTCTTTAGTGGCATTAAAAGTTTGGTCTGAGCCTATTTCGGCAGAAATATCGAAGTTTTATGGTGAGAACGCTTATCTATTAGCCAAGGGAAAAAACGTGGTAAACGTCATATTGGTGGATTTCCGCGGTATAGATACCATGTTTGAGACGGTAGTGTTAAGTATTGCCGCATTGGGTGTGTATAGTTTGATACGTTTACGTTTAAAATCATCAGAAAAAGAATAGCATGAAAAGTCCTATATTATTAACGGCTTCTAAATATTTACTTCCCATACTTTTATTGTTCTCTTTTTTCTTACTATTGAGAGGGCACTATTATCCGGGAGGCGGTTTTGTGGGAGGTTTAGTAGCATCCATTGCTTTTGTCCTTCACAGCTTTGCCTTTGGCACGGAAGCCACGATGAAAATCCTTAAGAGAAAACCTCTTTCACTAATTCCTACGGGTCTAGCTATTTCAGCCCTTAGCGTAACCATCCCTATACTCTTTGGACTACCTCCGATGACAGGTTTGTGGCTGGAAGAACCTATTCCATTTATCGGTCATGATAGGATCATCCCTCTTCTTTGATCTGGGGGTTTATCTGGTAGTGATTGGAGTAGTGTTGACCATTCTGTTTACCATTTCACTCAACAATCTGGAGGAAAAGAATTAATGGAGTTCTTTTTAGTCATATTAATAGGATTATTTTACGGAGCGGGAGTGTACCTTATTCTCCGTCGCAGCATGGTAAAATTACTGTTGGGAATCATGTTTTTAGGTACCGGAGCGAATATTTTGATTTTTCTGTTAGGAGGAATCGTAAAAGGGAAACCTCCAGTTATCGACGAGACAGCAAAGATGTTTCAGGATATATATGCCGACCCTATACCACAGTCGCTAATCCTAACCGCCATCGTGATTAGCTTTGCGTTGACGGCATTTGCCATTGTGTTGCTGAAGCGGTTTTACGCTTTAGCAAATACCGACGATTTGGATGATCTTAACACACCGGAGGAGGAGGATATATGATTGATAATAATATCTTAGGACCGGTATTTATCCATTTGTTTACGGGAATTCTTCAGCTTATAGCATGGAGGAAGACCGTCACGCAACGGTTTATTAGCGGCATAGGCTCCTTCTTAGGGGTACTGATAGCAATCCGTCTTTTTACGAAAGTAAATAGTGACGGCATACTTACCCTTAATGCCGCCAATTGGGATGCTCCTTTCGGCATTGTGTTTGTTGCGGACCTATTGAGTAGTACATTAGTGCTCATCACCTCTATTGCGGCTTTTGCCGTATCTCTTTTCTCTTCTACAGGTATAAGCCGCCAGCGCATGCTGTACGGATATTTTCCTATATTCCATTTTCTCGTCATGGGTCTTAACGGGGCCTTCCTTACGGGAGATATCTTCAACCTGTATGTATGGTTTGAGGTCATCATCATCTCTTCGTTTGTGCTGATGACTTTGGGAGGAAGGAAGACACAGCTGGAAGGAGCCGTAAAATATATGGCGTTGAATATCTTGGCTTCCACCTTCTTTCTGACAGGAGTAGGTATTCTTTACGGCATCACCGGCTCGTTGAATATGGCGGACCTTTCGGAAAAAATAAAAATGGTCAACAACCAGTTTCTTGTGGGCATCACGTCTGCTTTCTTCCTTTTAGGGTTCGGCATCAAGTCGGCCGTATTCCCGCTGTATTATTGGTTGCCATCCTCGTACCATACACCTCCTTCGGCGGTGGCTGCTACCTTCGGAGGACTACTCACAAAAGTGGGTATATATGCGATGTTGCGTGTTTTCAGCCTCATATTCATTCCGGACGATTTTACCAAGCAACTTTTGATGGTGCTGGCTGTGCTGACAATCTTTACAGGAAGCATGGGAGCACTCATCAAGCTCAACATACGCCGCCTCTTTTCCTACCTTATTGTCTGCCACATAGGTTTTATGATTGGCGGAATAGGCATGTTTACCAAAGTCGCATTAATTGGAACGCTGTTCTATCTTTTCCACGACATTCTGGTGAAAACCAATATGTTCTTAATTGCTGGACTAATACGTCAGATGCGCGGTACTATGGACCTCAAATCATTAGGTGGATTATATGCACAATATCCGAAAATATCTTTACTCATCGTGCTGGTCTTATTCTCTTTGGTGGGCATCCCTCCTTTATCCGGCTTTTGGCCTAAGGTATTTTTGATAAAAGACGCTTACGCCCATGGTGAATACGCCTATATCTTTGCACTTATATTAGGTAGCTTTGTTACCCTATTCGTCATTGCGCGCATGTGGTCTGAGGCTTTCTGGAAAAATGTTCCCGAAGGAAATGAATTGGAAGACAAGTTCGAGCCCATGCCTTTGGCACGCAAAATCCTATTGGTACTTCCTATAGGAATTTTAGCGTTGGTGACCATTTATATAGGGTTGAACGCAAACTTTGTAATTACGTTGGCCGATAACATCGCTGACCAATTGATTGACACGAAGCCTTATATTGAGGCTGTACTTAAACAAAAACAAAATTAAAGGTATGATTAAACAGTTTTTGATGAATCTCTTGCTGTCCTTCATCTGGGTGGCGCTTACAGGTTCGATGTATTATACCAATTTTGTATTCGGATTCATGCTCGGGTTCGGCATACTATGGATCATGAACCGCAACGAAGGAGACCGCAGCTATTTCTATAAGGTTCCTCGTATCATAAGCCTTGTCTTTTATTTTATTTGGCAGATGATAAAAGCCAACCTTCAGGTTGCGTACGATGTGATTACGCCACGTTATTTTATGCGTCCGGGAATAGTAAAATTTCCTTTAAATGCCAGGACAGAAACAGAAATAAACCTACTTTCAATGATGATATCCCTCACACCAGGAACATTGATATTGGATATAAGTGAAGACCGAAAAACTATGTACATTCATGTCATGTATCTGGATAATCCGGAAAAATTTGTGAGAGAGATGAAAACAGGGTTAGAACGACGATTATTGGAGGCATTACGATGACATTAGAAACATATTTTGACTATTTTATCCTGCCGATTCTGACCATATCGGTGATATTGGTATTCATCAGGCTTATAAAGGGTCCTAAAGTGGTAGACCGTGTTATAGCCTTGGATCTTATTATCACCATAGGTATTGGCATCATTACTATTTTTACGATACGTTCCAATCAGAAAGTCCTGTTGGATGTAGCCATCATGTTGGCTCTTATAGCCTTTTTAGGAACTGTAGCCTTTTCATTTTACAATAGAAAAAAAAGAAGATGATTGATATTCTAATAGCTATATTAAGTACGATAGGAGCATTTGCTATTTTCTTTGCTTCTTTGGGTATACTGCGTATGCCGGACTTTTATTTACGTTTGTCGGTGACCGTAAAAGCAGCCACCATGGGGGTTGGCTTGCTGCTGTTGTGTGCCGCTATTATCTTTCCTGACATTTCGGTGAGTACTAAGGCTTTGGCCATCACATTTTTCCTAATCATCACCTCTCCTATTGCAGCACATATGATTGGCAGAGCAGCCTATTTTACAGGCACCCCACTATGGAAAAATACGATCATCGATGAGCTGGCAGGTATGTACGACAAAGAGAACCATAGGCTGAGAAACAGTGACGAAATGCCGGAACCGCAGGGAGAAGAAGATCAAATCGCAGACACCGAAGAGGAAACTAAATAAGTATCCTTACGCGTTAATCTTCTTCCTTATCAAAGGATAGATAAAAACGGCGCCTAAGACAATAATTGCACCAGCATAGAAGCCTAGACTCATCTTTTCGGTACTACCTAGGATGAAGAAAGCCAAGATAATGCCGTATACCGGTTCTAAGTTATTTACCAAGCTACGGTGAAAGCACCCAGATTTTTCATCACGCAACGCCCATCACATAGCTAACGCCGTACAGATACTTCCCAAGATAAAGACAAAGACAAAGTCACTGACATTCAGAGCCATGTCAGCATTAAAACCACCGGAAAATAGCATAACTATAGACAATCCTATCAGGGCTCCAAACATTTCATATTGCGTAATGATACTGGGCTCAGTAGTCTTCACGAGCTTGCTGTTTAAGATGGAAAAAATACTGGCACAGGCTGCTGCCGCCAACCCCAGCAATATCCCTAACCAATATTGAAATTCAAATTTGAAGATAAGATATATCCCCAAAATGATGATAAGCCCTACTATGACGTCTCCTATTGAAAGCTTTCGCCTATAATAAATAGGCTCTAAAATAGCAGTAAAAAGTGTCATGGAAGAAAGTGAGACCAATGTCACAGATACTGTAGACACCTTGATAGCTTCAAAAAACAAATACCAATGCAAGCCTACAAGCACTCCAATACCCATAAACTTAAGCATCTGACTAGCTGGTACCCCTACACTTTTCTTGGCTATCCAATGATAAACTGCCAAAGTCGCTCCCGCAATCAACACCCTATACCAAACCAGCTGCAAGGCGGGAATAGAAATCAGCGATCCCAAAATTCCGGTAAATCCCCAGATAAGCACCGTAAAGTGAAGCGTTAGTAAACTACGGTGACGTTCAAAAAAATTCATAAGTAAACTATTTCGGTGCCTTTTTAAGTAGAACCAAGGCTAAGACTAAAAATATTATACTCGGCGTAAGCACTGCCAGCAACGGAGGAAATCCGGCCTTCAACGAAAACATTGTAGTAAACTGATTGAGTACCAAATAGGTAAAACTCAATCCTATACCTATTCCCAAACTCAATCCTATACCTCCTCTAACCTTCTTCGAAGAAAGGGCTACCCCCATTAAGGTAAGGATAAATGCAGCAAATGGCGTTACCCAACGTCTGTATCTTTCCAGCAGAAGGTCCGTCATCATCCCTGTTCCACGGATTTCCTCCTTGCGTATACGTTCGTTGAGCTCCTTCGTCGTCATTGCCGTAAAAACATTCTCATACACTTCAAAATCGCGTGGACGCATATCCAAAGTAGTATCACGACGATCGCCTTTTTCCATCTTCTCTTTCAAGCCGTCAATGATACGATTGGTATAGTTTTCTATCCTCCACTTATTGGTTGTGGAATCCCACACCACACGGTCAGCCATCAGTTTTTCCTTCAGCTCCAGACCATCAAATTTTTCCAACACGAAATTATAACCAATAGATAGACGTGTATCAAAGTTGTCGATATACACATAGGTAGCACTATCAATCTGCATATGTGTCGATGCAGTGTTATGACTCACCTTATGCGGCTTGACATATACATTTTCGAAATTGACCTTTATACGATTGGTAGCGGGAAGAATCCACAGGTTTGAAATCAAGGTGAAAGCAAAAATGAGGAAAGCTCCAATCATGTAAGGCCGTAACATACGGTTGAAGCTCATCCCCCCACTCAAGATAGGAACTATCTCTGTTTGGTCTGCCATCTTCGATGTGAAGAATATCACCGCAATAAAGTTTATCAGCGGGGTCAACATGTTTAAGAAGAAAGGAACAGAGCCCAAAGCGTAGTATCTGAAAAGCACATCGGAGAAGGATGCCTTATTCTTCAAAAAGTCATCCAGCTTTTCCGAAACATCAAAAATCACTATGACAACAATAAATATGGCCACCGTAAAGATAAAGGTGCTCATATATTTCTTGAAGATATAGCGATCAATGATATTCATTGCTCCAAAATAAATAGTTATGATGAAAGTAAAAAACTTTAGAGCCTTTGGTCTAAAATTTTAACCATTTTTTCTTTCCAGTCGTAGAAGGTGCCTTCAACGATTTTCTCTCTAGCCTGCTTTACTAACCACAGATAGAAATGCAGGTTGTGCAACGACGCTATCTGAGCTCCTAGAATTTCCTGCGACTTGATCAGATGGCGCAAGTAAGCTTTGGAATAGACACGGTCTGCCAAGAGATCACTTTCGGCATCTATAGGTGAAAAGTCGTCTTTCCACTTCTCATTTTTGATATTTATAATACCATTTCTTGTGAAAAGCATGCCATTACGTGCATTACGTGTAGGCATCACACAGTCAAACATATCCACGCCCAAGGCTATATTTTCCAGAATGTTCACCGGTGTACCTACTCCCATAAGGTAGCGGGGTTTATCCTCCGGCAAGATGCTGTTTACCACTTCTGTCATGGCATACATCTCTTCCGCTGGTTCTCCCACAGAAAGACCTCCTATAGCATTCCCTTCCCTATTGAAGGAAGCAATGACTTCTGCCGACTTTATACGCAGGTCCTTATACACAGATCCCTGAACTATAGGAAATAAGGTCTGCTCATAACCGTACAGGGGTTCTGTGCTGTCAAAACGGTCACAACAACGCTTCAGCCAACGATGGGTCATATCCAATGAGCGCTTAGCATAGTTATAGTCACAAGGATATGGCGTACATTCATCAAAGGCCATGATGATGTCTGCGCCAATGATTCGCTGGGTGTCCATGATCATTTTCAGGGGTAAAGAGGTGTTTTGATCCGTCTATATGTGAACGAAATGTCACTCCCTCCTCTTTGATTTTACGTACTTCGGTAAGCGAATACACTTGATAGCCTCCCGAATCCGTAAGAATAGGCCTCTCCCATCCATTAAACTTATGTAGTCCTCCGGCTTTCTGGAGCACCTCCAAGCCTGGCCTTAGATACAGGTGATACGTATTTCCCAAGATGATCTGTGCTTGAATATCGTTGACAAGCTCATGCTGGTGCACAGCCTTCACCGTCCCTGCCGTTCCTACGGGCATGAAGATAGGAGTCTCTATCTTTCCATGCGCTGTCTCTATTACCCCTGCCCTTGCTTTGGAGAGTTTATCTTTAGCCTGAAGCGTAAATTTCATATAGTTGTTTAAATTCGTCTGCAAAAATACTATAAATATTTTACCCTACCTCATTTGGTTGATTTTATTAGGAATTATTGACGTTTTCACTGAATATTAGAAAATATCATTCTATCTTTGAATCTTCGTATGGAATGGGATCTTAACATAGTTATCAAAATATCGTACGTCCTTTACGGCATATTAGGGTTATTTTTACTAATCCAGCTGTATTATATCCTTTTTGTGTACAGCAAGTTGGCTGCCTATAAGGTAAAGTCTTATAAGGATTCCGAGCATCAGCCTCCCGTTTCCGTCATCATTTGTGCGTACAACGAAGAAGAAAATCTTAAGCAGTTTCTACCTTCCGTTTTGGAGCAAGATTACCCTCAATTTGAAGTTATCGTCGTCAACGACTGTTCACAGGACGACACCAAATGGGTATTGAAAGAATTTTCTGCCCAATATCCGCACCTTCGTGTAGTAGATATCAAAGAGAATATACGTCTCAAAAATTCAAAGAAGTTTGCTCTCACTCTAGGTATTAAAGCTGCCAAGTACGAACATCTGATTATGACCGATGCGGACTGTCAACCCAATAGCAGCCAATGGCTAAGAGAAATGGCCGGAGCCTACAGCGAAGGTAAAGAAATCGTTTTAGGATATTCGCCATACTTCCGTCGCGCGGGATTCTTGAACAAGCTTATACGCTTTGAAACCACCCATACGGCTATGAGTTATCTTTCCTACGCTCTTAAGCGCAATGCTTATATGGGAGTGGGAAGAAATCTTTCTTACCTGAAATCCCTCTTTTTCCGAGGAAAGGGCTTCAACGCTCATATGCACATCAAATCGGGTGATGATGACCTTTTTGTCAACCACAATGCCAACAAGACAAACGTCAATATTGCCATCCATCCGGATGCGCACGTATATTCCGTACCGAAAGATAGCTGGAGAAGTTACTACAAACAAAAGGGTCGTCATGCTGGAGCTTCCGTCTTATACAAAAGACAACATAAACGCATGCTGGCAAGACAGTTGCTCAGTGCTCTACTCTTTTATATTATGCTTATAATCTGCCTCAGCATCTATCCTAATCTATGGTTTGTAGGTGCAGGTATGTTTGTCTTCCGATACATCTGCCAGTTATTCGTTTTTGTACCTATATACAAGAAGCTTGCTGTCAAGGATTTGATTTGGTGGCTGCTCATTTTGGATGTGTTTTATTATTTTTACATCTGCATTAACGGCATATTCAACCGTAAGAAAACTCAAAAAACATGGAAATAGCATATAGCTTTTCCGAATACGTCAAATCATAAAATAAAATACCGTGGATCCTACAGTAGATATCATTTATAAATATTTTCCTAAGCTCACAGAAAGACAGAAAGAACAATTTGCACAGCTTGAAGAAGTATATCCTTTTTGGAACGATCAAATTAACGTCATTTCCAGAAAAGATATAGGAAGTCTTTATCTAAAACATGTATTGCATTCTTTGGGAATCGCCAAGTTTGTTACTGAGTTGAAACCAGGTACTCGCATCTTGGATGTAGGTACAGGTGGAGGCTTCCCCGGCATTCCGTTGGCTATACTTTTTCCGGAAGTGCAATTCCACTTGGTAGACTCTATAGGCAAAAAGATTAAGGTTGTCCGTGAGGTGGCTGCAGCTATAGGACTTACCAATGTGGAAGCCGACCATATACGCGCCGAACAATTGGACTACAAATATGATTATGTGGTTTCAAGGGCTGTAACAAGGCTGGCCGAATTTCTTCCTTGGGTAAGGAACAAATTTGAAAAGAAAGATAAAAATGGCATTCCTAACGGAATTCTATACCTTAAAGGAGGCGATCTCACAGAAGAAATCAAAGAAGCCAAAGTCAAAGCCGAACTTCATGCCCTCTCAGATTATTTTGAGGAGGATTTCTTCGATACCAAATATGTGGTTTATATTCCGATTTAAAATATTACTTATAAGAAATAAAAAATTGGGGCTGCATCAAAAGGTGCAGCCCTAACTTTTTAGCTTCAAGCTTATTTATATAGCTGATTGAACAGCATTTTGAAGGTGGCATGCGCCTGTGCTCTGTTGGTGATCTCCGGGCCTATCGCCACAACCTTCCCCTTGCCTAATGTCGCCACTACACCTATATGGGTATCCTTCAGATAATGCTGACCGTGAGCCCAACCACTCAACAAAGGCTTATCCGTACTGATCTTGCCCAATGAATAAACCTGTCCCGATTCTCCAATCCTGAAAACCGGACTGTTGTTGAAGACAATGTTTACCTGTGCAGGCATACCGTAGTTCTCAGGCTTTGACACATCTATATCTGCTCGAAGGATACTGGTAGGTATATAGTATTTGTTGCTCGGAAGAGGCACTTCCTTTCCTTCTTCATTACGCTCTACCAACGGATTCGTAACACCAATATTCAGTCCGTAAACCCATGCACTGGACGATCCTATCGTGATAATCTTGCCGCCCTTCTCTACATATTCTTTCAAAACCCCAACTGACTTATCCCTGCTCAGTTCCCCTAACATATGTCTGTAGGCTTCCGGCACCAATGATGCTTCAGGCTGTCTACTACGATAGCCGCCCCCATCTCCCGTAGGGATACCTTGACCCACGAATATCAACACGTCGAAATCATCAATCTTTCGGCTGTCGACATCCTGTGGAAAAAACTGACGGTACTCGAAACCGTACTGCTCGAAAATCCACCGTACCCAACCCGAAGGCATAGAGCCTCCATAATAGTCGTAAAGACCTATCTTAAGCTTCTCTATAGGCTTCAGACGTGATGACTTTACCGTGGCACCCCTAGCACGAACACCGTACTCTCGGGCTACCTGCACAACGATATCTCGCCCCCTAGGTTCCACAAAAAAGTCCTTGCTCTGCTCATCTCGATAAACTCTATGGCCCGACTTCAAAAGACGATTGATTGCAATAAAGCTATCGTTGGACTGCGCAGGAAGAATATAGCCTACCTTTGAAACCGAAACTTCTACCGAAGGGGCTTTCAGCAGCTCTCCATATGGCTTACGCTCCAAGGGCGTCGTAATATCCTCGTATATACGGTCATACTCTACACCCATTTGCATGGCCAGCGTCCAGCCAGCAGCATCGTAGGGACGTACAGGAGGACCACCCGGATATTGGACATCATGAGGGTGATCCTGCGGCTCGAACATATCCAGTATCTGAGGACGAAATGCTTGGTTCGTCTTCACCACAATACTGTTCTTAGGATATCTCTTTCCTCCGTAGGTGAAGTCTGAAGTACTCTGGTATACATAAACCCCTCCCTTAATCAGCGCATTCACAAATTTAATCGCCGTGCCAAAGTCAGGCTGGTCGGCAGAGATGATATAACCCCGTGGGTCGCGATTCGACGGATTCTTGTACACCGACTCGTAGTAGCTGTCCGGGATAATCTTCGAACGGTAATAGCCTGTAGGCTCTTTCTTAGCCTCTTTCCCAGACTTGACCGCCTCATCATAGCTACGCTCCATGGCCTCCGCAAACTTAGGATATTTGGTCCAATGGTCGCGGCTGCCACGCTCGATGGAGTTCTTGCCCATCTTGTAGAAATTGTACAACAGCTGATCTCCATTGCGTGCAGCGTAATCCAGAATAGCAAAGTTCAACGACACCGAATAATCGATGGATTGCCTGAAGTGCCATTTCTGTGGATCTACAGGGTTGGGTAGTCCGTTCCGGGGAATCTGACGCTCCGCAACGGCCGGAATCACCGAAGGGGTAGGGTTGCCCGTGATCTCTGTCAGAATACCAATCATATTACGGAAATAGGGTGCAGTACGCAAGCCGCCGTTCCACCACGTCGAAAATGTCGACTGGTCTAGACGTACATATCCCGGCTTGTCCTCCACGTTAAGACGATTGATCATCGCTGCCCCTACCCCGTCGATGCCCGTTATCAGGAGGGGATCGAAAACGTGGTTGAATGGATCCCGGTATGGAGGACCTGCCACTATCGTCCCATCAGGAGAGGTCTGGTGGTGGTTATAGATAATTTGCGGTAGCCAGTCTATATACATCACTTTCGCCAAGTTCTCCGTCTCCTTCAGGTTGAACATGAAGTAATCTCGGTTGTTGTCATGTCCTACGTACTTGTGGTACAGCACCGGGATGTGCATATTACGCTTCTCCTTATCCTCATACTGCATGTACCAGTCTGCAATAAGATCCTGACCATCAGGGTTTACGTGCCACATCAGGATGATAACCTTGTCTAGATAACGCAAGATCTCCTCATCATTGCGACTGGTCAGCTGGTAAAGGGTTTCTATCAGCTGATGCGACCCTACAGTCTCATTGGAGTGCATCCCGCCATCAATCCATACTACTGGCTTGCCTTCTTTGGCCAGTTGTAAGGCCTCCGAATCCGTAAGACCTTCCGCGCGGCCTAGACGCTGCGAAATGCCGCGGTATTTCTCGATATGTTTCAAATTCTCCGGTGAAGAGACAATCAACAGATACTGCTTACGTCCCTCTTCGGTAAGGCCCGCCTCTCGGATGAGAACACGGTCAGACTCTTGCGCTACCTTAAGAAAGTAGCTCTCCATCTGCTTGTAATTGGCCAGCATATAATCATCACCTATCCGGAATCCGAAATGGCGCTCAGGACTCGTAACCTGCTGTGCAAATGTAGCCTCGCCATACGTCGCCAAAAAAAGAGTAATCAGAGGCACTAATATTTTTCTTCTCATAAGCTTTTGTTATAGGATGGTCACTCCCCCGAAGGAGGCCACAACAAACTTTAATTATTTCCCTTCAATAGGCCGTTTGTTGGATATTTTCATACTAAAAATCACCCAGCAAACAGCCATGGATATTACCTATTTCTTATTTTTTACATATTTCTCTAGCCACTGGTGTTGTTCCCAAAATGTATGAAGAACACCTTCACGACTTCTATAACCATGGAATTCTTTAGGCAACATCACTAAGCGTACTATACCTCCATGACCTTTAATCGCCGCATACAGACGTTCACTCTGTATTGGAAAGGTTCCTGAGTTCTCATCGTCCATACCATGTGTAAGCAACAAAGGTCTCTTGATCTTAGGAGCATAATTAAACGGGGACATCTTATCATAGGTTTCTTTTGCTTCCCAATAGGTACGTGCCTCTCCTTGGAAACCAAAAGGGGTGAGCGTACGGTTGTAGGCACCACTACGTGCTATACCTGCAGCAAAAAGATCCGTATGTGCCAGTAGGTTAGCCGTCATAAAAGCACCATAAGAGTGTCCTCCCACACCTATCCTATCGCGGTCTACGACTCCCATCTCCGCCACATAATCAATCAATGCTTCCGCATTATCTTTGATTTGTTCTACGAAAGTATCATTTGGTTCGGCTGATCCCTCACCTACAATAGGCATATCGGCCTGATCGATTACCGCATAACCTTGCGTCACCCAATATACCGGTGAACGAAAAGCTAAACGCGGGAATTTATGAGGGGAGCCTTTCACCTGACCTGCCGCTTCCTTAGTTTTGAATTCTCGAGGATATGCCCAGATGAATGCAGGTAGGGGCGTATCGCCTTTTTTGAAGTTTTCAGGAAGATATAGTACTGCTGAGAGGGTGAGGCCGTCCTTCCTCTTGTACGACAGCAGCTGCTTCTTAACATTTGCAAGGCTTGGATATGGATCTGCAAAGTCGGTAATCTTCTGCTCTTTCTTATTCTTCAGGTTGATGGCAAAAACAATTAGGGGCATCTTTGGCCGACTCTCTAGACACATACACCACTCCCGTATTGTTAAAAAAGAGCGGCTCCTCATAATATCCTCTTTTTGACTTATATAAAGTATCCTGACGTCCGTTGTTGACATTCCACTTCATCACAAAAGGTCTATCACCTTCGGGAGATGCCCCTTGGCCTTTTGTGAAGACAGCTCCCTTGCCATCTGTTAATAAGAATCCTTTTTCATTCTTGATGAATGTTCCCGGATCGGTATAGGTATCTTCGGACTTGCGTGTTGATAAGACTCGAATCACTTGGTTTGTTGTCGTATTCAACAAAGTAAGTTTTGACGATCTGTCCTTTCTCCAGTTTTCTCCCACAATGGCAAATCCATCACCCCATTCAATACTACGGATGCGGTAGTTGCCCGAATAGATTTTCTGTGCACCGGAAAGGTCGAAGGGTGCAGCAAGCTCAAACAGTTCATCACGAACATCCGATTTCACATTAGGATTACCCTTATCCAAGGCCTGCACAAAAATCAATGAAGCGCCCTTATCTTTACGCCATTGAAAATCACGAGGGCCATCCAATACCGCATCAAAACTGCTTGGCAGTTTGTCCGCCAACGGAAGCGTATAAATATCTTTCACCTTCGAGCCAGTAGAGGAATAAACCGAAACTTCCGAAGGGAATAGATGTATAGGAACTAAATATGAGTAAGGCCTTACCACTTTCTGTATCAGCAGATATTGTCCGTCAGGAGAATAAGATACTGATTTGAACATACCTTTGACACCTAAAGGTCTAGCATTGCCGGACAGGTCAACCAGAACCAACTCGGAGCTAAGATAATATTCCATTACCCTTTCGTCATAAGCGTTGGAAAGCAAATTCTGGTATGTCCTGGAAGGAGTAATACCTCCTAGGTTTTCCTGCACCACAGGACCTGTGGGTACTGGGTTTTGTACCGGCACCTCTCCTCTGCTGGTCACTACCTGCTGCACG
>NZ_JXAC01000199.1 GCF_000814685.1 Sphingobacterium sp. T2 | reverse complement strand
TACCATTTGGCGAACTTCTCCCAAACGGAAGCTATTTCAAAAAGCTCGCCCAGCAGTCCGACAGAATCCTATATCAGGTTATTGGCAAGACCGAAGAAGGTAGAGATCAGCCTATGCTTATCGTATCCTCTCCGGAAAATCTTGCTAAGCTGAGTCATTACAAGAACATTTCACAAAGACTGGCGAGAGCAGAACTCGCAGAACAGGAAGCCAAGCAACTGGCTAAAGAATTGCGGCGCTGCCAAAGGGATACAAAAACCTCCTGCACGATCTCCTCTGCCATCCCCTTATCTTTGGTGTGCTGGAAAGAAATAGCTAGCAATTTTTTCCAATAATGCTCGTACACCCGGGCAAAGGCCTTTTCGTCGCCATTTCTAATGGCAGCTATCTGTTGTTTGTCCGAGTCTACCCTAAAAAGTTTCATCCCCATGCCTCTTCTTCAGTTTGCATGATCCCCCTTTCTTATACCGGAGGATCTGTTCATCCACGCGGCCGCATCGTAACTCTACCCGACTATCGGCGCCGCGACAAATATAGACATTTAAAACAAAGTCTATAAATGTAATAGACTAATTCCTACGCTCGTGCTTAAATGTAGTCACTGTTAAAAAAAAACACAAGACAAACGGCAATATTCAGTAAAATTTTCAGAAAAACAGCAAGTTTTTAAATAAAACTAGCAAAAACATTTGGAAGTAAGGCGGAAAGAAAGGTGTTTTTCACCAACAGTTGCGCGGTGTCCGTAGACTGAAGTATGGATAAGAACAAGCCTCGTAAATATACTAAAGGTTTACCGTCAGCAGCAGATGGGTTCGTGACAGGTGTACAGACCCATGTAGCCTGGTCGTAGGTCTCCCGTACCTTCCCCGTACCTCCGTAGTACCTCTCCAGTACCTTTTTAGTACACTTCCCGTACACTACCAGTGAACTAACAGTACACTAACGGTACCTTTTTTTGCTTGCGCAACAGTTGCGTAAACAGTACTTCATCAGTACTTAAGGAGTACTTAAAACCTACTGAAGGTATAGGAGGTCTGCGAGCAGAAATTTATCATTTTCTGTTATGCGGTTCGGGTGCCCTTCGAGGCGGCTTCGACTCCTATTCGGGACAGCTTCGGGAACGCTTCGACAGCCCTTCGGGAGAGTTTCGACAGCTGTCGAAGCCCAGTCGAACAAGACTCGAACAGCTCCCGAAGAAATCTCAATACAAATCCCAGAGGTAGCACATACCGTCGCGGAAACTAAAGTCGCCCCCTACACGAAGGGAATGAAACATTATTTTTTAGACAGGAAGGCTCGCATATAGGCACGCTTACACCCGTCTTATCTGTAGAAAATGAATGGGAAGCGCCTATTAATCCCTATTTAGCTGCCGAATCGTATAGTAATACCACATGATTTTTTCACCCGCTCCATGTGCAGCGCCGCCGCTAACAGACCGGAGTTTGCCATCAAGGTGGTAATCGAAACGATATTCGCCTATTTTACTGATACTCCCACTTAGATCATAGCCGACATTTAAGCTTCCAAAGCTCCGGACCTTGCCGCTCAGATCGTAATCTATATCCTCATCTCCAAACTTTCGAACACGTCCATAGTGATCATAATCTATTTTGATAGATCCAATCTGCCGTATCCGGCCTTCCAAATCATAATCGATCCCGCGCCCACCAAGCCTTCTTATTCGTCCTCCCAGATCATAGTCAATACCTACGTCGCCCACGTTACGCACTTTGCCCCATATATCATAGTCTACATCGCAACTACCTGCGCTCCTTACCGTTCCGTCGTGATTATATGAAATACGCATATCTCCTATGGCAGTTAAACGCCCTCCTAAATCATAGTTCATGTTGACATTCCCCGCCCCTTCCTTAAAAACATGGCGTACATTGCCTTACCTATCCAGCATAAACACGATAGGGCCTTTCGCTAGCTTTATAAACGGTTGTTGTGCGCAAATCAAGCTGCAATAGCTGCTAAACAGCAGTAAAACAACTAGTCTCGGAGTGAAATTGTCATATCATTTCAAACATAGGCAAGTCTCGATATACTATCGTAAGGTTAAAATAAAAAACGGACAAACCGCTGGGCCAAGGAAGCCGGCGATGGCCTGATGTCTGAAAGCCCCCGTTCCCTATTTCGCGCATGGTATCTCAGAAAGAGGGGTAAAAATCACGCAGAACCTCTATATGCTTCCAGTCACTGCCTTTCTCGCTGACTCAAAAATTCTTCTGATTTCACTATCGGCCGTAAATATAACGGAAAAGTTGTATATAC
>NZ_JXAC01000198.1 GCF_000814685.1 Sphingobacterium sp. T2 | reverse complement strand
ATACTTTATAAATTCTTTTCTAATTCTTCAATTTGGCCCGCAAAATACGATTTTTTTTTTCTGGATATTTCAAAATTAATTTTTTGAAAACTTCAATTGGCTTTCAGATACAATCCTTGATTTGCATATATCTTGGCTAACGTCTCTGTCACAAGAGTATAATTGTCTTCCGCGCTCTGACGCGCCATTATTTTCATTATTGATATTTTCCGGTGATGGAGGCTGGATGATAGGATCTTTCTGTATAAATTTCTTCTATAATCTCGGCGCTCTTTTTCGGCGGTTGTAGGAAGCACCGGCTTCTTTTTGACTTCTTTGCTAAGCTTCTCTTCCGGATCCTGCAGATTGATGATATTTTCTTTGATTTGCTGATCCAGTATAGCCTCTTCAATTACCCCAAAATCTACTGGTCCTTTCGACTGGAACGGAAAAGGCAGGTTTCCTACAGCATATGGCTGATAGGTATCAGCGTGCTCCAAACGGGTTTTGTGCAACCACCAACGGAAGCTATAAGGCATCAGCTCGTCGTTGTAAAGGGTAATATTATCCTTTTCAATCTTATCGGTAAGAAAGGTCAGCTTCTGTTTAGGTTCCGGATTACTCTCTTTCTCTTCCTCACTCTTGTTTTCTAATTCTTCAAAAACAAAATAATCGCTGACGACACGTCCTCCCTGCACTAACTTCTCCAACTCTTGCAGGTCGGCATTCTCTTCCTCTTCCTGCGTCGGCACCTCAATTACCGGTTCTTCTTCTGAGAGGACAATATCTTCTACCACTGTCTCTTCCTCTACGGTAGACTCCGTATTCTCTTCCACCACAACAGCTTGTTCCTCCTTCATTACAGGCTTGTGCACATAATTCCATAACCACCCCTCATCATTAGCGTAAAGCAAGGCCAGATTCTTGTTATGAGACTCTTCCTGTACAAGCTTCTTGCGACGCTCGTAAGCAAAAATCAGCGGCTGCGAATAAGGATATTTTATCAGTAGAGCTAAAATATCTTCTTCGGAAAGACTTGTAGGGTCTTGCAGGGCCTGCTTATACATAGAAGGATAAGAGTTGTTTAAGCTTGTCATCATATCAACGGATTACCAGTTAGCGAATGCTCTGTTAAAAATATCCTCCGTAAGCATTTTAATAATTTCCTGATTCAGCTGTGCCTCATAGGCCGTCACGTCCGAGCCCGGAAATTCTTTAAACTGCGTAAAACTCTCTTCAAAGTTGCTCTCCCCTGTAGGTCCAGCTTATTGGTATATTTTACCTTAACAGTAATGCTCAGTCTACTATTTTGTGCTCTATCGTTGTTTCCAGCTCCTATGGATGCCGGGGTGATTGTATAATTGGTAATTACCCCTTCAAAGATGGCGTCCCCGTCGTTGTTCACCTGGCTTAAGGAGGATTGTGTACGGATACGCTCCTTCAACGCTTCGGTAAAATTCTGACTCAACGTAGGGTATACCATAGGTGCCAGATTTTCGAAATATAAGACCGAATAGGTCTTCATATCTTTAGGGATAGAACCCCCGGAAAAACTATACTTTACGCCACAGCTTGCCACTACGCTCAAGAGCAGGACAAAAAAGAAAGCGAAACGTACGTTGTTGCCTTTTCGTGTCATAAACTATAGTCTAATCTAAATTTAAGTCTTTTATTTTTCTATATAAAGTTCTTTCGGAAATTCCCAACTCCTGTGCGGCGGCTTTCCGCTTCCCTTTGTGCTTCTTCAACGCTTTCTTAATAAGATCGGATTCCTTCTCCACCAACGATAGCGACTCTTCTACCTCTTCCGCGTCCAATGTATCCAGAGAAACGTAGTTGGATGGCGTAGTAGAATTCACAGCAGGATTATGGATAATGGTAGGCGTCACGCCACTGCCTTCACGCGAATAAAGCTGATTGGAAGGATTCACCTCGTTATATAGCTTATTGATATACTTGGCATTATGATCAAATGATGCCGCATTGACGCCATTTTGGATAAGCTCTACGACTAGCTTCTTAAGTTCCACCATATCCTTTTTCATGTCAAAAAGAACCTTATAAAGGATATCCCGCTCGGAGAAATCCTCCTTAGATTGCTCCTTGACAAACATAGGTAATGTCGAAGTGGGTTGCTCTGCCGGAATATAACGGCTTAATATAGCTGCATCAATAGTTCTTTCTTTCTCTAGGATAGCAATCTGCTCGGCAATATTTTTCAGCTGTCTTACGTTGCCCGGCCATGAGTAGTTAATCAGCAGCTCCTGCGCATCCGGAGTGAGCTGCACCCCAGGTGTGCGATATTTGTCCGAAAAGTCCACGACAAACTTACGGAACAGCAGATAGATATCTTCTTTTCGTTCCCGCAATGGAGGGATACGTAAAGGAACAGTATTCAAACGATAGTAAAGGTCTTCACGGAACTTTCCACGCTGTACAGCCTCATAGACATCCACGTTGGTCGCCGCCACCACGCGTACGTTGGTCTTCTGCACTTTCGAAGATCCTACACGTATATATTCTCCTGTCTCTAAGATACGTAGCAGACGGGCTTGCGTACTCAACGGCATCTCTCCCACCTCATCCAAAAAGATTGTACCGCCGTCCACCACTTCAAAGTATCCTTTGCGAGACTCATGAGCTCCCGTGAACGCCCCCTTTTCGTGTCCGAAAAGCTCCGAATCGATGGTTCCTTCAGGAATAGCACCGCAGTTTACAGCGATGAAAGGTCCATGCTTACGCGCACTCAGGTGATGTATAATCTGGGAAAAAACTTCCTTACCGGAACCGCTCTCCCCTTGGATAAGCACAGAAATATCTGTTGGTGCCACCTGACGCGCAATGTCTATAGCACGATTTAGTAACGGTGAGTTACCAATAATACCAAATCTATTTTTGATGTCTTGAATGTCCACTGTTACCTCCCCAGTTTAACGTTAGTCAACAATCCTTCCGATCAAAGTAGCTGACGTACAGCTTTCACCAAGCACATTTACGTAATCTCCTACTTTGAAACGCGGATCTACCGGGAAAACCACCATAGTATTTTGGTCATTACGGCCGCAGTAGTCGCTGTCCGAACGTTTTGAATAACCTTCTATCAAAACTTTCTGAACTTTACCCACATACTGTTGGATACGTTCCAAACTATGTTCAAGCTGTTTGTTTACCACCTCTGTAAGACGACGCTTTTTAACTTCTTCAGGAATATCATCCTCATAGCGTTTTGCAGCCAATGTTCCCGGACGTTCTGAATAAGCAAACATGTAAGCGAAGTCATACTTCACATAATCCATCATGGATAAAGTGTCAGCATGTTCTTCTTCCGTTTCTGTACAGAAGCCGGTGATAATATCCGTAGAAATCGCACACTCCGGAATGATACGGCGGATAGCATCCACACGTTCCATATACCACTCTCTGTCGTAGGTACGGTTCATCAACTTCAAAATGCGCGAGTTACCAGACTGAACCGGCAAGTGTATATATTTACATATATTCTCATATTTTGCCATGGTATACAACACCTCATCCGTAATATCTTTAGGATGTGAGGTAGAGAAGCGAACACGCAAATCAGGACTTACCTGCGCTACCATTTCCAACAGCTTAGCGAAATTTATTGTAGGCTGAGGCTCCTGACCTTCCTCTACTTTTGGCGTGTACTTGTATGAGTCCACGTTTTGCCCCAATAGGGTCACCTCACGATAGCCCGCGTTAAACAGATCCTGCGCTTCCTTCACGATGGACGCGGCATCCCTGCTGCGTTCACGACCCCGCGTAAAAGGAACGACACAAAACGAACACATATTGTCACAGCCTCTCATAATAGAGATAAAAGCCGTAACACCGTTTGAGTTCAGACGTACCGGACTGATATCCGCATAGGTCTCTTCTCTAGACAACAACACATTAACGGCCTTATGCCCTTCTTCCACCTTATTGATAAGGTTTGGAAGATCTCTGTAGGCATCCGGACCTACCACAATATCTACTAACTTTTCTTCTTCTAAGAACTTGGATTTAAGGCGTTCTGCCATACAGCCCAATACGCCGACGATCATGCCTGGCTTTCTATTTTTTGCCGCCTCAAACTCTTTCAAGCGGTTACGAACACGCTGCTCGGCATTCTCACGAATAGAACACGTATTGATGAATACTACATCGGCCTCTTTATAGTCTTTCGTCGTTTCAAACCCCTGATCGATCAATATAGAAGCTACGATTTCGCTATCAGAGAAGTTCATCTGACAACCGTAGCTTTCGATATATAGTTTTCTACCGTCAGACTTGCCTGTAGGCGCTAGCTCCACAGCCTCTCCCTGACGAGACTCATCGTGTGTCTTAGTAGTATGTAATAAATCTAACATAGCTTAATATAAAAGACTACAAATTTATAAATAAAATATTAAAATCTGTGACAGAATGTCAGAGCTTACGATATTTTAACATTTATAAAAAAGAAAGGCGACGGAAATTGCCGACGCCCTCTTAAACCAAGTCTTTATACTAATCTTATTGATTTGCCATGCGTTTAGCTTCTTCTTGCATTTTTTTGCTGGCAACGATAACGATTTCCACACGACGGTTTAATGCACGTCCTTCTTCAGTATCGTTAGAAGCGATAGGCTCCGAATAGTTTTTACCTTCAGTTCTGATACGGCTGCTTGCCAATCCTTGTGCTACAGCATAATCTCTTACTGCTTTTGCTCTACCCTCTGAAACCTTTTGGTTGGCAGCCAGAGTACCTACATTATCCGTATGACCTAATACCAAAATTTCTGTGTCAGGTTCTTTGTTTAATGTCTCAACAAGCTTAGCAATATTGGATTTGGCATTGCTTTTCAAAGCTGTGCTGTTAAAGTCGAACAAGATTCCTGAGTCAAATTTCACCAAAATTCCTTCCCCTACTTGCTCAACCTCTGCACCTGCAACGGTATTTTCGATTTCTTTGGCCTGCTTGTCCATACGTTTACCAATTAACGTACCTGCAGCTCCACCGATGCAGCCCCAGCAATAGCACCGATAGCAGTGTTACCTGCCTTACTACCTATCAAAGCACCGATACCTGCACCAGCAGTAGTACCGATTACCGCTCCCTTAGTTGTGTTACTAGTATTTTGTATAGTTTCACAGCTTGCCAACAACATTGCAGATGTAGCCAATGACAGACCATATACTGCTAATTTTCTATTCACTTTCATACTTATAATGTTTATCAAATTTCCTACTAAACGTTTTTCATAGAATTTTGAAACAAAGGTAGTGCCAATATTCTAATGTATTTATTTCAACAAACAAGAATATTAATTGTTTTGTGGCGGAATCTCTAATTTAGGCAGCTTCTCTGGTGCCGGTCTGCCATTGGCGTCCCAAGCCTTGAAGGATTTGTTGATGTATTCGAGTAAATCGTACTGCCCCCATTTACTTACCTGATCATACGTAGGACGATACAACTCCATAAAATGTTCTAGTTCCTCCCCTTGCAGGCCCGTAACTTTTGTGACCGCTTCTTTATTGAAAATCCGGTCTACAGCCATGGCGTCCAATTCCCTGCTCATAAATTTTTCGAAGCGTTTCATATTCTTAGCATCTTTACCGAAAAGGTTGTACAGGGCAGTGGCAGGACTATTGAGGTAGGTTCCTAGCGTTATTTTTGCCTCCATTATAAATTCCCTTTTTAGAATAATCGCGTAAGATATCTTCCATATCCTGGCGTTTGGAGCGACGGGCTATGACAACCTCCTCCAACATGATGCCCGGCTGCATCTCTAAAAGGATATCATCGTTTGAATAGATGACTGTCTTCAACGGTCCATATCCTACTTTGGTGATAGACAGCGTATCTCCTACAGCAGCTTCTATATAAAAGACACCAAAAGCGTTAGTAAATACTACACGCTTGGTTCTTGTGTTTACAACGTTAACGTCTGATATTCGTTTGCCTGTACCTTTCTCCAAAACCAGTCCCGATACTTTAGGCAATTCCGACACCTGCGCTTCCACCTGTTGGACGAACAGAAGCAGCGCCAATGCCACGAATATGTATGCTAAAATCCTTTTCATTGACATCTAAAGTAATCAATTTATTGGACTAAGTTTTGTTAAAAAGTTTTAAAGTTTACCTATAAGGATAGAACACATAATTTGCTCCTTCAGGCACCACGACAAACACACACATGTATCGCTTTGGATCTTTATAACTTTTCTCGAAGACGGATTTTTTGGACTCTTGGATAATACCTCTTTCTAAGAATTCCTCCACGGAAGAAGCATAGATAGACCAATTGGTGCTAAGCTCTTTTTTATCCAGCATCAGCTCACCTATGGTAACCTCATGCTGCGTAGCGATAAAAATGGGCTTGTCCGTATATTTTTCTGCAATCATCTCATCAGCCATCTCTTTGATGGAGTCACTGTAGAAATCCAAATCCACTTTAAGGCTTTGCAAAGGACTTGGCTTACTGGCAGGCTGTCCGTCCGAGCCGGACACATTTCCACTAAGGTTCAATAATTCCGAAAGATCCATCTTACTTTTTTAATTTTAATAGTACCTACATTTTCGACATGTTGCGTCTGAGGGAACATATCCACCGGCTTGATGCGTGCCACCTCATACTTGGCCGAAAGCATTTCTAGATCGCGGGCTTGTGTGGCGGCATTACAGCTTACATATACCACTTTTGGCGCCTCCATTTCCAAGATACGGTTTACCACATCAGCATGCATCCCTGCCCTTGGAGGGTCGGTAATCACTACATCCGGCTTACCGTGCTCTGCCACAAACTCAGCTGTAAGCACGTCTTTCATATCTCCGGCATAAAATTTCGTGTTGGTAATTCCGTTAATCTCAGAATTAATCTTGGCGTCTTCTATCGCCGAAGGAACATATTCTACTCCCACGACCTCTTTAGCATATTTAGCTACAAAGTTGGCGATGGTGCCGGCACCGGTATAGAGGTCGTACACCAGCTCATCACCCTTAAGGTCTGCAAACTCACGCGCTATTTTATAAAGCTCGTAAGCCTGCTTCGAATTAGTCTGATAAAAGGACTTAGGTCCAACCTTAAATTTAAGTCCTTCCATCTCCTCGAAGATATAATCTCTTCCCTTATACACATATATTTCTTGGTCAAAGATGGTGTCGTTCCGTTTCTGGTTGACGATATAGAGCAAAGAGGTGATGGCAGGAAACTTTTGAGCCACAAAATCCATAAGCTGCTCAATCTGCCCCTCTTCCGGATAGGCAAACACCACAATAACCATAATTTCACCCGTTGAGGATGTGCGTATAATCAGATTACGCAATGCCCCTTCATGCTGACGAAGGTCATAGAAGCTGATGCCGTTGGCGACAGCAAACTCCTTGATGCTGTTTCGTAAGTCGTTGGAAGGATCTTGCTGAAGGTAACAGTGCTTGATATCCAATATCTTGTCGAAGCGCCCCGGCACATGGAAACCTAAAGCGTTCAAGGTTTCCGGTGTCACAACCTCATCCTGACTGGTAAGCCATCTCTTGTTGGAAAAAGTAAACTCCAACTTATTGCGGTAATAGGTAGTCTGCTCCGAGCCTAGGATATCCTCCATAGACGATGTGTCTACCTTACCTATGCGACTCAACGCATTATCCACATATTGCTGTTTGAACTTTAATTGGGCCTCATAGCTCATGTGCTGCCACTTGCATCCCCCACACACCCCAAAATGCGGACAGAAAGGCTCAATACGATAAGGAGAATCCTTTACGATAGAAGTAACCCTACCTTCAGCAAAGTTCTTCTTCTTACGCCGGAGCTCTACTTCAACCACATCGCCCGGGATAGCTTTTTCAATGAAAAGTACCAATTCGTCGTGTCTACCAACACCTTTGCCCTCTTCAGCAATATCAATTATTTCAATATTTTGAAGGAATTTTTTGTCTTGCGGTATTCTTCTGCCCATAGGGTACAAAAATACACTTTTTAATCGCAATTAAGGAATTAGCACAGCATCTATGCTAAAGTAGCTTCCACAAGATAAGGTAGTATTTCTTTCTGGAAAGAAATGAAATTTTTGCGTACATCAGCCTCCGTAACAGCTGTGAAGGCAAAGGAAAACACTATGTTTTTGCTGGATTTGATGAGAAAGGTAAGTTTCTCCTCCGGCACTGTGGAGGCTATAATCTCATTCTTGATGAATGAACTCAAAAGTAGAAACTCGAGGTCGTCGGACAACGTTTTGAGATACTCCTGGGCATTGGTAGATTCACGGATGAATTCCCATCCCACAAATTCATTACATACGGTATAAGTAACGCGGCTGACTTTGAGAATGGTGGACATCAGAAATGAAGCAAGATCTTCTCCCTGCACCCGTAATGACAGGATATCTTCCACATTTTCGCGGATGTAGTCCATCAGCACTTCATGGAGGATAAGCTCTTTGGATGGAAAAAATTTATAAACAGTAGCTTTGGAAATATGTGCCTGCTTGGCCAGCTGGTTCATGTTAGTCTTATTGTATCCGTACTTGCGGAACAACTCTCGGGCAGCTCTTTTGATTGATAATACAACGTCTTCCGGGCTCATATTCAATTGCTAATCACATATAGATTCCCGCTCTTCATCACCCGATACTGATATAAGGGGCATTCGGCAAGATAAGAAGGAGAACCATCATATAACAACCATCGCGCTCCTGACAAGGGATCCACAGCTTCCATCCCCTCTACTTCCAATTTATTGTTCAAATAAGAATCTTCTGAAGCACAGCGATCAAATGCCAGTACCCTATCCCCATTATTGTACAAGATAAGGCCGCAACGACCTCCTTCATCATACACCCATCCCTGTGCTTTGGATACTATCAGGCTCTTTTCAAGTGTTAATGTTTTGTTTACAATTATGTTAGAAACAAAATTGCATCCCGATTTTTTACAACTGATAAACAATATCACAAAAACCAGGGATGCAATCTGTTTTATAGGAATCATCTAAATAATCTCTGTCTCAAATTGGGATAAGAAACGTACGTCATTCTCCGAGAAAAGACGTAAATCTTTAATTTCGTATTTAAGGTTGGTAATACGTTCAATACCCATACCAAAGGCAAATCCCGAATATTTCTTGCTGTCTATACCACAGTTTTCCAATACGTTAGGATCTACCATTCCGCATCCCAAAATTTCTACCCATCCGGACCCTTTACATAGGTTACATCCATCGCCTTTACAGATTGTACAAGAGATGTCCATCTCTGCCGATGGTTCTGTGAAAGGGAAATACGAAGGACGGAAACGCACTTTTGTGCCCTCACCAAAAAGCTCTTGCACAAAGTGGAACAAGGTCTGCTTCAGGTCAGCAAAAGAAACGTTCTCATCTACATAAAGTCCTTCTACCTGATGGAAGAAACAGTGAGCACGTGCTGAGATAGCCTCATTGCGGTATACACGTCCCGGCATGATAGCTCTGAATGGCGGCTTTCCTGCCTCCATTAGACGCACCTGAACCGATGAAGTATGCGTACGTAAAGCAATGTCGTTGCCTTCCTGCTTCTTAATGAAGAAGGTGTCCTGCATATCACGGGCAGGGTGTTCCGGAGGGAAGTTCAAAGCCGAGAAGTTGTGCCAGTCATCTTCGATTTCTGGACCTTCAGCAACCACGAAGCCCAATTTTTTAAATATCTCTACAATCTCTTTACGCACCAACGACAGCGGGTGACGAGACCCAAGTTGAAATCCTTCTCCAGGAAGTGTTAAATCTTCTTCCTCTCTTTTATGAACTTTTGCAGTATGAGCAAATTGAGATTGAGCCTCCTGAAATTTCGCTTCAGCCAACTGTTTCAGCTCATTCAAAACTTTACCTAAAGTCCTCTTCTCTTCAGGCGAAACAGTCTTGAACTCTTCAAACAATTCTTTGATAATACCTTTTGAAACTAAAAATTTCAATCGGAAACTTTCTACATCAGCAGCAGATGCCGGTGCAAACTGTTCAACCTCTTTCGTATACTGCGCTATCTTATCTTGCAACATAATATTCAAAGATACGGCAAAAAATAAACTTTTGGAGAAAGGTTATTCAAAAAATTTGCTAGCACAGCTTAAAATGGAAGACCGTCATCTCCCTCATTTTCTGTAAAATCAACCGACTGTTCGGAAATCTGCTGTCCTTCATTAGTGGTATTTGTATTCGATGGAGCTGTTGCACTCTGTGCCGCCCCCGCGTTGGAGCCTCCCTGCTGCGTGTTAGGCCCCTCAAAGTCCGAACGTCTGCCAAGAATATTGAAGCTTTCAGCCACAACCTCCGTAGTATATCTTCTTATACCCTCTTTATCTTCATAAGAGCGTGTTCGTAATTTACCTTCGATATATACTAATCTTCCTTTAGAAAGATATTTGGCAGCAACATCAGCCAGTCCTCTCCACATTACGATATTGTGCCATTCGGTCTGCTCCACTTTTTTGCCATCTTTGTTAAAAGTTTCCGACGTTGCCAACGGAAAGCTTGCTACACTCACATTTCCTTCAAGATAGCGCAATTCAGGATCTTTGCCCAAGTGTCCTACTAGAATAACTTTGTTAACGCTCGACATAATAATTTAGAGTTTATTAATTGATTAGTTTAACATATACTTATCGATAAACGTGAAAATAAGTTTATGCTTAGCTAATTTATCTAAATTTTCCGAATTATAATAACACCAATTCGCTTTTTTTTGCTCCAAATCAACTGGTTTTATTATCCTATAAAAGTTAGCAAAAATATTCTGATGACTCAAGACATGTTTGACAGTTTTTCCGATTTGATACACTTCTGAAGAGCCAAAATGTTGTTTAAACGCATCGGTTTCCACCAGTTCTTCCTGTGTCAATAGCTGCTCGGTCTCTATCAGCGGAAACTCAAAGAGATTAGCCCACACATCTCCTTCAGGACGCTGGGACATGAGGATGCCATTTTCATTCTCTAATGATAAAATAGTTGAAATAGCGGTTTCTACTAGCTTTGCCCTTAATCTTCTTGGGCAGCGCACTCACCACGCCCTGCTGCAGGGCAGCACACTCATAACGAAAGATGCAGGAGAAGCACACCGGACCTTTAGGCTTACATACCATAGCCCCAAAATCCATTATAGCCTGATTATATAAACCGGGCTGCTCAGCAGACATCATCTCTGCAGCAACTTCTGAAAAGACTTTCTTACCCTGCGTAGTATTTATCGGCACATCAATAGCTAGATATCTACTCAAAACACGAAAAACAATTGCCGTCCAATACAGCTCTTTTCTCGCCCGCAGAAAAGGAAGCTATAGCAGAAGCCGTATATTCTCCCACACCGGATAGCTTAATTACCTTATCATAAGCCGCAGGAAACTCCCCTCCATATAACTCCATTACCATCTTTGCGGCCTTATGCATATTACGTGCCCTCGAATAGTATCCTAACCCCTGCCATAATCGCAAAACCTCTTCCTCTTCGGCTCTAGCAAAAGCCTCTACGGTAGGAAAAGCTTCCACAAATCGATAAAAATACGGCATTCCCTGTTCCACCCTAGTCTGCTGAAGGATAATTTCCGAAAGCCAGATGATATAAGGATCTTTTGTGTTTCTCCAAGGCAAATCACGCCCATTTTCTGCATACCAAGACAACAACTTTTGTGCAAAAGACATACGCAAATATCACATATTTTTAACACAATTTAACACCAACGCATTGATTCTCAACAACAACAAGTTGAATATTAGAGGAATAATTTTGTACTTTTGCTTTCGCCTATAAAAAATTTACTATAAAACAAACAAGGTTAATGTTTAAAAAAAAATTCATCTGTACAAATCAGTATAGAAGGTAATAAAAATAAATGTTTAGAAATACCTACCGTCGTCATCAAATATTGGAAAACAATCTTACTATCTTCAATAGCTGCTATCATCCTCACCGTAGGCATCATAGCTCATCTTTCCGCACAAAAAAAAGCTCGAGAACTTGACAAAAAGTACGCAGAGGTATTTCGACAGCTGTATGAAAAAAGCAAAAGTATAAGTACCACTCAGCTAGAAAATGAAAAAGAAATTTCTGACGTCAAAAAAACGCTTAACAAAATAGACTCTACTATATCCATCATAAATAAAAAGATGCAGAAACGAGGACTTAAAACCTTACCCCTTGCTAACAGTGGTGGACCAGTAGAAGAAGACAATGGGGATATATCTCTTCTTAGTGAATATTACACCAACTTAGTGCTGGAGGTAGAAAAAAAATTGGCCACCACACCGCTAGGAAGACCACACCAAGGTGTCATAACTTCTAGATTTGGCTACCGCCGCAATCCTTTTACCAATAGAGGAAGAGAAATGCATTCCGGCATAGACTTTAAAGGCAAAATCGGAGAACCCGTACGTGTAACAGCAGACGGAAAAGTTACTTTCGCAGGCTATGAAGGTGACTATGGTTATGTGGTTAAAGTCAAACATAAAAACGGATATGAAACCCGCTATGCGCATCTCATCCGCCCGTTGGTAAATAAAAATCAAAAAGTAGAAGCCGGAACTCCTATTGGTTTATTAGGAAATACAGGACGTAGTACTGGCCCACACCTTCACTACGAAATCCTAAAAAACAACAAAAAAATCAATCCAGAAAAATATCTAAAGCTTCTGACATATAACATCAACCTTATATCTTTAAAAAGAAGAAGCTTTATTTATTTCTTTTTGCCATATTTGTGATAAAATAAATTTTTATGAAAAATATTTTATCACTTGTTGCCATAATTTTATTTTCATTAAACTCCTTTGCCCAACAGAATCCAACCTACAAAATAGAATATAGATTTGTTGTGGATCCTAAGTTGATGGAGCTTAGCGAAGAAGATCTTAATGAATCTCAGAAAGTGCTGCTTGCCGCAGTAATGATGATTCAGGTCTTTCAGGAGGATGATAAACCGCTGGCAGAGGTTTGGGGAAATAAAGAGTTTGTCAAGGCACAAAGTAATCTATCTTCTAATCAATTTGAACTTACCGACAAAAAAAACAATATTCAATATTTGGTTTATCCTGCTTCAACACAGTACTATAAAAACGAAAGACCTGAAAATGTGCCCTTAGCGTTGGCGGAAGAACTCGAAAATTCCGACAATGAGCTTCCCTTTGAATTCACTGACCAAACTAAAGAAATAGCAGGCTACACCTGTAAGCTGGCCAAAATGATTTTTGAGGAGGAAGAGGCCCCTAACACGCCTATTACTTTGGAAGTCTGGTACACAGAAAAATTACCTTCTGTATATTGGGGAGAATACTATTACCTGAAAAATATCCCTGGAGCAGCGTTAGAAATAACCACTATGGGAATAGGCATCTCAGCTGACAAAGTGGCCATTGACAACAGTCCCAACCTCTTCGATATACCTGACCATTACACACAAATAGAAAGTCCTTTGGAAAGAGATTTCCTGTCTATGGACCCCACCGCAGATAAAGAAAAAGAGTATTTCTTGGCCGATAACAGAACGGCTTTCCTTGATGAAGAAAAAGACCTTTATGGCATAAAAGACAGTGAAGGAAAAATAGTCCTCGCCCCTCAGTTTTCCTACATTCAAACTTTTGAGGACGACATGGCTGTAGTGATAGACGAGAACTCTTACTACGGACTTATAGACATCAATGGCAAATCCATCATTTCCCCAAAATATGAATCTTTGACCTACAACCCGCAAGATAAAACATTGGCATTCACATTGGATGAGAAGGCCGGAATTATGAACCTTCAAGGCAAAATACTTATTCCAAACGAATATGAATATATCAACTTCTTTAGTGATGAGGGAAGAGCCATAGCCACCAAGGACGGGAAATATGGAGTCATAGACCTACAAAATAAGACCGTTGTTCCTTTTCAATATCCTGCAATCGTCGAAATAGTCGAAAACCGCTTTATTGTTAGCGAAGAGGATGACAGTTATTCTCTATACTCTTTGGAAGGAGATAAGAAAGCATCCTTTGATTACATCATGTACGCCAAAGAGAAAGAAATCTTTATTGTCATCCAAAATGAAAAATATGGATTTATCAACGCAGACGGAAAAGTGATAATCCCTCTTCAATATGAATATGCAACTCCTTTCGAAAAGGGACTTGCAGAAGTATATAAACAAGGGGCGGAAAATTCTGTTTTTATAAACACCAAAGGAGAAATAGTCCAGAAATAAACATAAAGAGCAAAAGGCCTGATACTATCAGGCCTTTTGCTCTTATAAACAGTTTGCTCATATTCCCGCTGAAGAGAACTGCAAATCGTATAATTTCTTGTAATAGCCGTCCAGTGCCAACAATTCCTGATGGGATCCCATTTCCTTGATTTCCCCTTTATCCAGGACAATAATCTTATCCGCTTTCTGAATCGTTGACAGTCTATGAGCAATGACTATAGAGGTTCTTCCCTCCATGAGATTATCTATTGCCGACTGGATGAGAAGTTCTGTTTCAGTATCAATAGAAGACGTTGCCTCATCCAAAATAAGAATCCTAGGATCATGTACCAAAGCCCGAATAAAAGAAACCAACTGGGCTTGTCCCGCAGATAAGGTTGCTCCGCGTTCCTGTACCTGATAATCAAAACCTCCCGGAAGACGCATGATGAAATCATATGCTCCCACTCGTTTGGCAGCACCGACAATCTGTTCATCCGTGATTTCCTTATTACTCAACGTAATATTGTTTCTTACGCTGTCTGAAAACAGAAATACATCCTGCAATACTGTGGCAATATGTTTTCGCAGAAACGACAATTCATAGTCTCTAATATCTACGCCGTCCAGCAAAATCTGTCCTTTCTGTATTTCGTAGAAGCGACTAAGTATATTTATCGTCGAGGACTTACCAGCGCCAGTAGCTCCTACCAATGCCAATGTCTCTCCCGGTTTCACTTTGAAGCTGACATCCTTCAACACCCACTTATCATCATTGTAGGCAAACCACACATTCTTAAATTCAATCTCACCCCGGATATGCTCAGGTTGATACGTTCCGGAATTAGGTGTGAACTCATCCGTATCCAAGACATCAAAAATACGTTCGGCAGACACCATGCCCATCTGTAAGGTGTTAAACTTATCGATAAGCTCACGAATAGGACGAAAGATCATATTGATATACATCAGGAAGGCCACCACAACACCCGGAGATATCACATCGGCCAACACCTGCTTGGAACCATACCATACTAACAAACCTGTAGCTATGGCGATGATAATTTCCAAAACAGGAAAGAAAATAGAGAAATACCAGTTAGCTCGGATATGGGCATTTCTATGCTCCTTGTTAATGTCATCAAACTTTTTCATCTCCTGCTCTTCTCGAGCAAAATATTGAATGACAGCCATACCGGAGATATGCTCCTGCAGGAACGTATTCAGATTGGACACCCATAGACGCACCCCTTGAAAGGCTGATTTCATTGCCTCTTTGAAAACATAGGTGGCAGCGATCATCAGTGGCATAGGTATAAGCACAATAAGTGTCAGCCGCCAATCTGTATAGAACATGACCCCTAAGATTACTACAAGCTGTAAAAGATCTCCAATAATCTGAATCAGTCCTTCAGAGAAAATATTAGCAATAGTCTCCAAATCGGAAATCGTTCGGGTGATAAGTCTCCCAATCGGGGTATTATCAAAATATTTTAGACGTAGATTGGTAATATGCTCAAATACTTGAATACGTATGTCGCGTATGACGGACTGTCCTAAGGTGTTGGTCATCAATGTATGAAAATAACGAATTACGGTCTGTGCTACCAGCAACAACAGCATGACCAACAACATCATGTTAAGCCCTTCGTAACGACCGGTAAGGATGTAATTGTCCAGCGTATATTCAATAAGCATAGGAAGGGCGGGAGCAACAGCAGCCAAAAGTATAGTGAGTACTACAGACACCCAAAAGATGGTCCTGTAGGGACGCATATACTTTGTCAATCTACTTAACAGCTTACTGTCGTACGCCTTTCCCGAAATCTTTTCTTCTCTCAAAATTTACCTCTCTTGAATATATGGATAAACAACACGTGTTAAATATAAGCCATGCGCCGGCACGGAAACCCCTGCTTTCGAACGACTTTTACTTTCCAACACTTCTGTCAAAAAAGATATAGACTTGCCCTTCAGCCCTATTTCCAACAAGGTACCTACAATAGCGCGCACCATATTCCGCAAAAAACGGTCCGCCGTAATATGGAAAACAAGATTTCCTTCTTTTTGTTCCCATCGGGCTTCCTTTATCGTACAGATAGTAGTAAACACCTGTGTGTTGGACTTGCTGAAGCAGGCAAAATCTTTGGTTCCTAACAACAGCTTTGCAGCTTCATTCATCTTTTCTACGTCCGGCACGTCACGCACAAACCACGATTTATTGATTAAGAACGGATCTTTCTGATGATGGATATGATATTCGTACGAACGTTCCGTGGCATCAAAACGAGCATGAGCCTCCGACAACACAGGAATTATCCTTCTCACCGCAATATCATAGGGCAACAAGGCATTCAAAGCCAGCAAGGCTCTGTCAGGAACGTCCACAAGCATTCCATTCGCACTATCGAAATGCACATAGAGCTGTCGTGCATGTACGCCCGTATCCGTACGTCCTGCCCCCACCGTTTCTACCTCCTCCCGCAAAAAAGTCTTTAAGGCTTGGTTTAATTTTTCCTGAACGGAAACAGCATTCGGCTGCACCTGCCATCCATGATAGGCTGTCCCATCATAGGCTATCTCCAAAAAAAACCTTTTTTTCTCGTTCACACAACAAAGGTAAAAAAATACTGCCTTCGTCATGATAGAACAAAGTCATATTTCTGTGGTTTATACTATATTTGTATTACTGTCATTAGATTGAAACAATATGATACAACGCATTCAAACAATTTGGTTGCTTTTAGCAACGGTAGTAATCTTAGGACTTTTTATTTTCCCTTACTTAAATTACGACTTAGAAGATCTAGGCAAAAAACTTTTTGTTACTGGAGAATATTCTGCTGTCAACAATGAATCCGTAAAACAAAATATCCTACAGACATTGGGTACTATCGTAGTAGCCTTGGTACCTCTCATCACCATCTTTCAATTCAAAAACAGAAAATTGCAGATTAAATTAATCTATCTATCCATAGCGCTTGTGGTACTGTTGGGCGTGTGGATGTACTTCACCGCTACATCTACCTTGCAACTTATCTCCCAAAGCTTCGGAGCAAATAATATTGGTGTAGGTTTCTTTCTATTGCCTGTAGCGATAATCTTATTAGCCATGGCATTAGGAGGAATCCGAAAAGATGAAAAATTAATCCGATCGGCAGACCGATTACGTTAAAAATAGCTATGAAACGATGCTTCCTCTTTCTTGTGGGTTTCCTGTCGCTCAGCCTAAGTGTCCATGCTCAAGATACCAAGGAAAGAAATTCCATAGATATTAATGAGATTGAGGTATGGACCAAAAGTGTACATCTGTCGGCAAACGGAGATACTGCTATCGTGGAGCTATACTTACAATCTTATCTCAAAAATCCACGGGAATTCAAAATGAATACCTTTGCCAGTGGTCTGCTCAACGGACAGGAAAAACCTATGTGGTATCATTCCATGCAAATAGGCAAGGTCGTAGTTCGCATAGAAGACCGTCAAAATTATCTGCATTATCTCTTAACAAGAGATGAACCGGTATTACTGACCATAAAAACGCCAGGATGGAAAAAACAATGGGGTAAGCCGCAACAGCTAAAACTGGCAATAGAAGATTTTCAAGAACCGGGAAAAATTTTGGAATACGTCATTGACTTATAAAAATAAAGGCCTTGAAATTAGACATGCCCCAAAAAGTTAGACACTTATTTGGGGCATTTTTATGAGTAAAAAACAGAAGTATAATTTCAATTTTAAGTTACGTCTAGTAACCACTATTCTACGAGGTAAAGACAGTATTGGAAGCCTTGCAAAGCGAGAAGGATTAAGTAAATCGAATTTACAATTTTGGCTTAGGCTTTACCAAAATTATGGCAAGCAAGGCTTGCAAGGTGTAGCCAAAAAATCA
>NZ_JXAC01000197.1 GCF_000814685.1 Sphingobacterium sp. T2 | reverse complement strand
ACTTCTTCAGACCGAATCAATCCAAATTGCCATTCCTCAAATCCACTTTACCAACTCGCAGTACAACAATGCGACATCAACACGCTTCTTGTTTAACAACTCATATTTCGTTATCAAAAACATTGCTTTAGGCTATAGACTTCCTTACACTTATATAAATAAGACTAGGGCTTTCGAGAGTAAATATTTTGTTGACCGGAGAAAATCTAGCTACATTTTCGGCTAGAAAAGGATATAGCCCACAGCAAACCTTTGGTGGATATAGTCAAAATCAATTTGTTCCTTACCGAATAGTATCATTTGGTTTAAGTGTTGGATTTTAATCTTGAAAACAATGAAAATTCTAAATAAGATAAAAGTATTGGTTGCTACTGCAGTCGTATTGTCATCTTGTGCGAAAGATTATCTGGATACGGCTCCAACGAATGCTACAGGTCCAGATGTGGCCTTTGAAAATGTAGAAAATGCTAAAGCAGCAGTGAATGGGCTTGCTCGTCTAATGAAAAGACAATATTTGTCCTCTCAAGGATTCAATGGCGAGGGAACCATAAAGATGTATTACGGCAACTATATGGGGAATCATTTTACTGCCGGAGGTATGGGGAGCTCTTGGTCGTTAGTGATGAATATGGATTTCTTAGCCAATCCTACAAGTACGTACACATTCTATCCATGGTACTATTACTATATGATTATTACTAACGCCAACGCTATCATTGCTAATATTGACAATGCAAGTGGTGCGCAAAATCAAAAAGACTTCCTCAAAGCGCAAGCCCTTACTTTCAGAGCTTACAGCTATATGATGCTGGCGCAAATCTATGGCGACCGTTGGGCAGATTCCAATAACGGTGCTACCAAAGCCGTAGTATTACGTGTGAACGAAGGCATCGAAGATTTGCCATTGTCGACGCTTGCCGAAACTTATGATCTCATCTATGAGGACCTAAATACAGCTATTTCGCTTTACAATTCTTCAGGCCTGGACCGTAATGCAAACAATAACTATGAGGTTAACTTGGATGTAGCATATGCTATCTATGCGAGAGCAGCATTAAATAAAGAAGATTATGTCAATGCTGAAAAATATGCTAAGCTAGCACGTGCTAAATATCCTTTGATGTCTGTAGCAGAATATAAGAGCGGCTTCTCTAATCCTAATAAGGAGTGGATCTGGTCGGTATTCGATTCCTCAGATGAAACCATCTATTTTTATTCTTACCAGGCATATATAGCTTACAACTCGACAGCAAGTGCAGTAAGAACTACGCCAAAATGTATCAGTAAGGAATTGTATGACCAAATCCCGGCTACTGACATACGGAAAGATCTCTTCTTGAGCCCTACAGCAGATCCAAGTCTTGTCTTCAAGCCAAATACGGGTGAAGGAGAAGCAAATGAACTTGCTTATATCCGTGGTCTATATCCGGATATCCCTTCAAATGCCAAAGCGTATGCCTATATGCAATTCAAAATTAAGGCGAATGATATGCCTGGCGTAGGACATACCAACAACTTCCGTTCGTCCGAATTATTGCTGATAGAGGCTGAAGCTAAATACAAACAAAATAAACCTGCATCTGAAATCCAAGCCCTTCTCAACGAACTGACAAGAGATTCAGGACGTGATCCTGGATACAACTGTACCTTGACAGGACAAGCTTTGTTCGACGAGATTAAAAAATACAGAGCAATAGAATTATGGGGTGAAGGATTTGACTGGTTTGACCTAAAACGCTGGGGAGATCCTGTAAAAAGAAAAAGCTTCTCTAACGGCGGCAACTTCGCTTCTACTTTTGCTGTTACAATTCAGCCAAATGAAAAGAACAAATGGAGAGTGGTTACCCCAGCAAAAGAAACGGATTACAATCCTTTAATAGATTAATTGTTTTTCCTAATAAAAAAGCTCCCTTAATAATTAAGGGTAGCTTTTTTTGTTATGACTATTAAAAACAGTTACTGCTAGTGTTTTTCTGTCGTGCCTCCGTCAAAAAATGTTAAAATAGTTTATATGTTTGCATAGTTACTTTCAAAAGAGTTCGTATATTTATATTTAAATACGAATCAAAAGTATTTTACTAAACAAAAACTAACTAAACAAAAACACTAAGTTATGAGAAGCATGTTACCTAGTTACTTGCTATTATTATCTATTATTAAAAGCTTACTCGTATTATTCTCAGGGAAGCTTGAGAAGTCACACTTCTTTTCTTAATAGGATATCTTTTGTTTTGTTTGGTTTGTTTTGGGAAAAACGAAAGGATAGAAGCTATACGATAGATTAAAGCTTGTTCTATTACTTTGTAATAAATATAATCTTCACCAAAAGAATAATGTGCTTTACAAAGAATGGTATTTGTCGTTATAGTTTAATGAGTGTAAATTATAGTAGAATATGAATTTTATCCAATATAATTTTTTTACTAAACAAAAACTAACTAGCTTAATTATGAAACAGAAATTACTCAGTTTGATTTTTGTGCTGACCTGCTTTATAGGCGTGTCGTTTGCACAAAATAGGCAAGTGAGTGGTAAAGTGACATCGGCAGAGGATGGAAGTCCTATTGCTGGAGTTTCTGTATCTATTGTAGGGACAAACAGAGCCACTCAGACTGATCCTTCAGGAAATTATTCGATTACTGTTCCTGAGGGTTCGACATTATCTTATTCTTATCTTGGTTATGTGACGCAGCGCGTTGCTGTGGGAAGCCAATCCGTGATTAACGTGCAATTAGTTCCCGTAAGTCAGGAGCTGGAAGAAGTGGTGGTGACAGGAGCTTACGGCATCAGGCAGACCGCACGTTCTTCTACTTCCAGTGCGCAGGTGTTGGAGGCAAAAACCATTAATACCACACGTCAACCTAACCTTAACAATGCGTTAGCCGGTAAGGTAGCAGGTCTTCAGGTAAGATCGCAATCTGCGGCAGCTTTGGGACGCAACAACACTATCCGTCTAAGAGGTGCTACAGGATTGAGCACAGGTAACGATGGAGCTATCTATGTAGTAGATGGTACTATCCTGCCGAACTACGATGACCTTAGCATTGATGAGATTGAAAGTGTCACTGTAATGCAGGGACCAGCGGCAGCGGCACAGTTTGGTTCTCAAGCTGCTAATGGTGCTATAGTTATCACTACCAAGAGAGGGAAAACCGATCCCGGCTTGGGTATAGCTCTAAATCTAGGTGCTAACTTCGACAAAGCCTATATTTTACCTAACTATCAAAACTCTTATGCTGGTGGTGGTTCGGAATCTATGTATCAATATAATTGGAAACCAGGTGATCCGGAAGAATGGAAGGCTTTGGATGGAAAGTATTATCACGATTACAATGATGATGCTTCTTGGGGACCAAGAATGATTGGCCAAGAATATATTCCTTGGTATGCGTGGTATGGAGGTCACTCTCGTTCATATCAAACAGCAAAACTAACACCTCAAAAAGACAACGCAAGAGATTTCTTCGAAACAGGAGGTGCGACTAACAACAACATTGTAATCACAAAATCTGCAGACGCTTATAATCTGAGGTTTAGTTATACTAACCAATATACAAATGGTTTGTTGCCAACTACCTCATTGAATCGAAATTTATTCACCGTAAGAGGGTCTTTTGATATTAATGACCACATCACAGTGGGTGCCAATATCAACTATGTGAATAACCGTTTGTACGGAGAAATTGATGATGATTATTCTAACCAATCTACGGGAGCGTTCAATCAATGGTTCCATAGAGATTTAGATATCCATATTCTAAAAGAATTAAGAGGGTTGACAACTCCGGAAGGTATTTTTGCCAGCTGGAACCACGCCAATCCTACAGCATATAAAGCAGATGACCCTAGAAGTTTCTTCGCAGCCAACTATTGGTATAACCCATATACTTACTATGATTTAGTAGATAGAGTCAACCAACGTGACCGCTGGTATGGAGACGTTAATCTGCGTTACAAAGTTAATGATGACTTAAGTTTCTCGGCAACTTACCGTAAACAGCAGAATACAACATTCTACGAATATAAATACAGTTCACGTCTGAATGAAAGTGGTCTACAGACTACAGGAAACAACGAGTTGGCCAAAGGCTATTACGGAACAGGTAATACCTATTCCAACCGTCAAAACGTAGAAGTCGGAGCACATTACAGCAAGCAGATTCAAGACTTCACCATAAACGGTAACTTTGTCGCTGACTTCTTCCGTTCGCAATACAATGAAAACTCCGGAAATACAGTAGACGGATTAAATGTGCCAGACCTATTCACGTTAGCCAACTCCGTAAGTCAAGCTAACCAATATAACTATCGTTATAGAGAAGGATATAACGCCCTGTTGTTTAAATTAAATGTTGGCTATAAAAATATTTTATTCGCTGATGCATCGATAAGAAGTGACTGGTTCTCAACATTACCTGAGGACAACAACCAAGTTTATTCTAAATCTTTTGGTGGTGCTTTCGTGTTCTCTGATTTGTTACAAGAAGGTATGCCTTGGCTAAGCTTGGGTAAGTTGAAGTACTCTTGGGGTGAGATTCCTAAAGCATTAGGAACCAACAACACTACCTTCGGATATTACAGATATCCGGGTATGTCTTATAGTGTGGGACAATACAAATGGGGTAATAACTTCTTGATGTCTACTCCTGATGCTTTGGTTGACCCTAATATTCATGGATCAGTAAGTTCTCAACAGGACTTCGGTTTGGAATTATTCTTCTTGAGAAACAGAGTGGGGCTTACTGCTACTTATTGGACAGGTAAGGATGAAGACTATCCATATTCAGTATCTCAAAACGGTGCCAGTGGATATTCTTCTATATTGACCAATATCGGTAAAATCTCTCGTTCGGGATTTGACTTGTTATTGAAAGCTATACCGGTAAGAACAAATGATTTTGAGTGGAATACTTCCGTGATCTGGTCACGTCTAATTAAAAATAATATTGACGAAATTACCGAAGATACCAAGCGAATCTCTGTGGAAGGGGTTTGGGGTACCACCATGCCTTATCTAACCCATAAAGAAGGGGCGCGATGGGGACAGATTTATGGTAACGGTATTAAACGTAATGAAGCCGGTATTCCAATTCTTACTGCAGCCGGATATTATCAAAACGACCCTGCAGTAGAGTTTGGTTCGGTATTGCCAATGTATACCGGAGGTTTTCAAAACAGCTTCCGTTATAAAGATTTCACATTAGGCATTGACCTGGACTTCCAATATGGAGGAAAGATGGTTTCATTATCAAACATGTTTGGATCATATTCTGGTCTGACCGCTAGAACTGCTCGCCTGAACGATAAAGGAAATCCTATACGTGATGCTGTAGCCGATGGTGGTGGTGTACGTGTGGATGGTGTAGATGAGAATAATAACCCTGTAACATTCTATATCGGCGCACAAGATTACTATCACAGTCTTTACAACAACAAGACCTTCGACGAATTTATTTACGACTTGACATTCGTTAAGTTAAGAGCTATTTCCTTTGGCTACAATATCCCTGTTCAGAAATGGAATTTGGGACGTCACATTAAAAGAGCAACGTTCTCGTTGGTGGCAAATAATCCTTTGTTGATTTACGCTACTACCAAAGATTTCGACCCTTCAGAAATTACTTATTCTGTGGGTGAAACAGGTCAGTTGCCAGGTACTAGAGGGTTTGGTTTTAATTTAAATGTTAGCTTTTAAATGAGTATAGCGATGAAAAAGAGATTCTTATATATATTACTAGGTGCCTCAATGCTCGCAACGTCATGTGACGCGCTGAGTGACTTTGGGGATATGAATGACAACCCTAACGCCACTACTCAGCCAATCACATCAGCATTGTTAACTAATGTGTTGTCTGGAGTAGCAGGGTATGCTTCAAATAATCACTATCAACCGGGATTATATGCGCAATATATTTCTGAGACACAATATACCGAGGCTTCCTTGTATTCCTTGCCTCAGAACAATTTTACCGCTTATTATTCAGGTCATTTGATGGACTTGCAGAATATTATCAATACGGATGTTGATAATCCTAATATGCAAGCTGTAGCCCAGATTGTGCAACAATATATCTTCTGGTATTTGACCGACCTGTGGGGAGACATCCCATATTCGGAAGCTTTGCAGGGTATCACACCAAAATATGACCGTCAGGAAGATATCTACAAAGGTATCTTAACGAAGCTTGCTGAAGCAGAAAGTATGTTAACCTCCTCGGCAATAATCAAAGGAGATATCGTATATAATGGAGATATTACTAAATGGAAGAAGCTGGCCAACTCTTTACGTCTGTTGGTATCTTTACAGCTCTCCAAAAAATTCCCAGGACCAAATGATTATGCTGCTACAGAGTTTAAAGCTGCTTTGAATGATCCTGATGGCGTAATCACTACCAATGAGGATAATTTTAAACTTAATTTTCCGGGAGGTAACTTCAAAAACCCTTGGCGTAATACCTACGACGGACGTAAGGACTATGCTCAAAGTAAAACGCTTACGGATATTACTGCCAACCTGAGCGATGACAGACAGCGAGCCTTTGGTGGTGCTACTGAGGATTTATCTTCTCCAAATGCATTTGCAACTTCAAATGTAGGCTTCCCTTACGGGTTGCCTCGTGCACAGGCTGAAGCTTTTGCTAGTGCCAACACCAATTTTGCAAGGGTGCTGAGAGGTGATTTCAGAACGGAAGATGCTCCATATGTAATTATCAGTGCGGGACAGGTTTACCTTGCTAGAGCAGAGGCTGCTCAACTCGGATGGACCTCTGAAAACAAGAATAATCTGTATAGAGATGGTATCACCCTTTCTTTCGAGCAGTGGGGGGAAAGTGTATCGAACTCTTACTTAAATCAATCGGGCGTAGCGTTAAATGGTACGGCTGATGATGCAAATAAAATCAGCCTTCAGCGCTATATAGCACATTATCCAGACGGAAGAATGGGATGGAATATCTGGCGTAAGTCTGGCGTGCCTTCTCTATCTCCTGCACCGGGAGCAAATCCAGGAACCGAGATTCCTAGAAGGTTTATGTATGGTTCGAACGAACAAGCGACCAATAAAGCTAATTTAGATGAAGCGGTAGCTCGAATTCCTGGTGGCCAGGATGTAATGTCTGCAAGAGTATGGTGGGATCAATAATTTAACTGTTATATGAAAAGGTATATCTTAAAATATATATTAGCCGCTTTTGTGTTGGTAGGTCTGACACAAAGCTGTGTGAAAGAGTCTTTCGAGGGAGACAATGTAGGCGATAGTGGTACTACATTCCTGAAGACTCCTAATGGAGGAGAGGTCATTCAATGGCTTTCTCCTTCCGAAAGTGTGAGAAAAGTTAAACTTTTCACTCTGTTTAAAGATGCACACAATGCGGCCGAACTGGCTCGTGTCAATACGGTAAAACTGACCATCACCCCAGCTCTTATCGATGAGTACAATGAAGAGAATGAGACGGAACTAGAACCTTTGCCTTCTGATTTCTTCACTTGGGTGCAAGAAAATGGAATTTCAGTTTCCGGTAACACAATTTCTATAGAACTGGGTAACGGTAATGCGTATGGCGAGCTGTTTATCAATCTTGATGGATCTAAATGGACAGATATGTCCACTAAATATGCTTTGGCATTCGTGATCTCCGATTATGGTGATATTACTCCAAGTTCTCAGCTGAGTGACACCATTATTGTCCAGCTGGGATTGAAGAACATGTGGGACGGTATTTATAAGTTTACCGGTACACTTACAGATGTGGTAACTCCGACAATGGAACACGTTTCGATTCAATATGCCGCTCAAGGTTATGGAGATTATACGGTAGAACTTCATACTATAGGAGAAACCAAAGTAGTATTGTTTGATGATATACTTTGGGGCGATAATACCTATCCGATTTACAGTGGAGGTTGGAGTGGATATGGATCTTTCTGTCCGGTATTCGAGTTTGACCCAGAAACAAATAAAATCATTAGTGTAACAAACTACTATGGTCAGCCGGCAAGTAATACGCGTTCAGCTGAGTTGGATCCTTCGGGTGAGAACTATTACGATCCGGAAACAAAAACATTAAAGGTTAGGTATTTTATGCTTCAGCCAAATATGGTTCCGGCAGCTCCTTATATCCGTGCAACAATAGACGAAGAATATAAGTTTGTCGGAGCAAGAGAATAATATAATTATCATTAGCGAGATACTATAACTAAAAACCAAAGGACTTGAAAATTCAAGTCCTTTGGTTTTTTTATTACATAATATAATTGCCTACAACAAGTGGTAAATAACTTGATTGGTATTTGTTTGTGTTAAAATAGTATAATATTTAATCATCTTGGGCATTATTTTTCTGATGTTCCGTTTTCCGCTATTCCGAAGTGATGGGCAAATTTTTTTTTAAAAAAAAAATCTTAAGAATGTTAAAAAATGTAAAAAAAAGTATATGTTATGTGGATAAACTAACTGATTGTTGAAAAAGATTACTAAACAAAAGTTGTCTAAGCAATAACTACTTAATAACAATAAACTTAATATATGAAACACAAATTACTTAGTACTATGTTTGCTATGACGTGCTTAGTAGGTTCGTCATATGCGCAAACCAAAGAAGTAAGTGGTGTGGTGACAACTGCAGATGGAAAGCCAATTAGCAGCGCTTCTGTTTCTGTCGTTGGATCTAACATTGCTACACAAACCGATGACGCTGGTAGATTCAAGCTTACTGTACCGGCGGGAGCAACACTGAATGTATCCTATGTGGGATATGTTTCATAGAGAGTGTCCATTGGCAATGCTACTACTTTGTCAATCGTTTTAAAAGAAGACGCTCAGGCTTTGGATGAAGTACTTGTTATCGGTTATGGATCGGGAACCGCTATAGGTACCCGTCTTGGATCGAAAACTACTGTTACATCCAAAGATATTGAAGGTAAACCTACTGCCAATGCTTTGGAAGCTCTCCAAGGTCGTGTTCCAGGATTGTCGGTGCTAACATCTAACGGTGAGCCGTCAGCAACACAATCTATCCGTTTGCACGGTTCAGGTTCATTGGGAGCTAGCTCGACTCCACTTTTCGTGGTAGATGGAATTCCTGTGGATGCGGGATCTATTGTGTCTACAAATCCAGATGACTGGGAAAGTATCACCGTATTGAAAGATGCTGCCGCAACTTCTATTTATGGTTCGCGTGCTGCAAACGGTGTGATTTACTTCAAGTCAAAACAAGGTAAAGCTGGTGAAAGATCGAATATTACTGCTAGGATACAGAAAGGAACTAACGATCTAGCTTCCAGAAAGCATATCGAAAACTTTATGAATACCCAAGAGTTGCGTGCTTTCTGGTTAGAAACAGGCTTTAGAACTCAGGCACAGATCGATCAGATTTCTGCTACCTATGGCGATGATACTTTTGACTGGGGTAAGTATTATTACCGTGAAAATACATCATACGGTGAATATAATTTGAATATCTCAGGAGGTTCTCCACGTACCACCTATTTCATCAGTGGTGGCTTCTATGACCAAGAAGGTATCATGTATCGTTCAGGGTTTAAAAGAGCTACTTTAAGAAGCAATATTTCTTCTAAACTGAATGATTGGGCAAGAGTAGGCTTGAATTTGTCTGGTGGTCAAGATAAAAGACAGTCAAACCCATACAATTCAAATAATACGAATGGAGGTCTGTCTCTCTTGGCACTACCATGGTATTCTCCTTTCGACGAAAATGGAGAAGAGTATTATGGCGTGACTATTCCAGGATTAGGCAGATATTCTCCAAGATATCTGGCAGATATGATGCCAACCAACAATGTGAACCAACAGTTTAACCCGACAGCTTTTGTGGAAATTGTTCCTATTAAAGGCCTGACTATTAAGTCACAGGCGGGTATGGATTACTTCAACTATAGAATTACCTCTCTGCGTTATCCTTCCTATGCAGGTGCCTTGGGCAATGGTACTGTTAGTGAAGAATGGCAACAAGGAGCACAAAGAACCATGACAAATACGATAGATTATCGTAGCCGATTTAAGGAGGTTCATGACTTCTCTATCCTTTTTGGCCAGGAGTCTACAAAATATACTTATTCCTCATTCTCGGCAGGCGGTTCTGGCTTGACTGACGATCGATTGTTATTGTTAGGCAATACTATTGCTGATTCACGTTCGGCAGGTTCTTCGAAATCAGAGTTTGCTTATAATTCGTATTTCGGTCGTTTAGGTTATTCTTATTCCAACAAGTATTACTTTGACTTTACCTTACGTAATGATGCGTCATCACGTTTCGGTAAGAATAACAGAAATGCAACATTCTGGGCTGTAGGTTTGATGTGGGAAGCTAAGAAAGAAAACTTCTTGAAAGATGTTGATTGGTTGGATAACTTGAGCGTGAAAGCTAGTATCGGTACTCAAGGTAACTCCTCTATTGGCAACTATGAATCTTTAGCAACAGTAGGATCTACTGTTTATAACTCCGCACCAGCTTGAGGTGTAAGTGCTCCAGGTAACCCTTCATTAGCATGGGAAGAGCAAACCAAAACTACCTTAGGTATCCAAGGTGGTATCGGTGGCGGAATTATGAACTTCAATATCGAATTCTATAAGCGTGTAACAGAAAACATGTTGGTATCAGTGCCTTACCCTTATACTTCTGGTTTCTCTGATATCACATCAAACGTGGGTTCTTTACAAAATACAGGGGTAGACGTGGACTTGGTATTTAATGTCTTCAAATCGTCTACTTACTACTTCACACCATACATCAACTTTAACTACAACAAGCAAAAGATTACAGAACTTTTCCAAGGTAAAAGTTATTGGATCGTGCCGAACACTGGTGTGAGCTGGGCTGTAGGTAAACCTGTAGAATTCTTCTATCCTATCCAAAAGGGAGTTAATCCACAGACAGGTCTTATGGAATGGTATGTTCCTGGTGAAGATATCACCGTAACAAGAAAAGACGATAGTGATGTAACATCTACATGGAACAGTACTGCTCTAGCACAAAGTACAGGCTTGAAACGTTACTCTCCATTCGTAGGAGGTTTCGGATTTAGCTCAGGATACAAAGGTATCTTCTTCGATATGAGCTTTGTATTCAACAAAGATAAGTATATGATCAACAATGATAGATACTTCTTTGTTAACCCTTACAACTTTGCTGGATATAATCAATTGAAGGATGTAATGGATTACTGGAAACAACCTGGAGATAACGCAAGATATCCTAAATATGGTACTGTTAACCAATTCGACAGTGCGCTTATCGAGGATGCTTCTTTCCTACGTATGAAACACTTAAGAGTAGGTTATGACATCCCTAAAAAATGGTTGGGGGTTCAGAACTTCTTTAGATCAGCAAAAATTTACTATCTAGGAAGAAACTTGTGGACAACGACAAAATATTCAGGTCCAGATCCTGAGGTTGATAGCAACTTAGCATTAGGGGTAAATCCAAACACTAAACAATCTGTTTTTGGTATTGAACTTCAGTTTTAATTTTAGATTATCAGAAAATGAAGAAAATGAAAAAGTATATATTAATGGGTATTGCCATTACAAGTTTGCTTAGCTCCTGTGATTTGGATTTATACCCATACAATGTGATTGAAAGCTCTCAATCATTCAAGACTGTTAGCGACGCAAAAAACTGGGCTAACCGCCTGCATTCGGATTTGCGCGGTCGAGTATATGGCCACTACATTTTGTCTCCGGATATTCAAGCTGACCAGTTGAATGCTACTTCCGATTACGGTAACAACTATGGATCTGTTCACCGTTGGACAGACCTTACGTCAGATAACTATCAAATCCGAGACAACTGGCAAGGTTACTATTCGGCGTTGATCAATGTCAATACAGCCATTGAAGGCTTTGCTACTATCTCTCCAGCTAACGCAAACGAAGAAAAAGAGTTGAAAGAGTATGTAGGTATGGCACATTTAGTACGCGTTCAATAAGAAATAATAATAAGCGCGTACTAAATGT
>NZ_JXAC01000196.1 GCF_000814685.1 Sphingobacterium sp. T2 | reverse complement strand
CCACGGCCACGGCCACGGTGGACGCCGTGGTGGAAATCGTGGTGCTAAAAAGGATTAATTAACAACAAGAAGTAAAATATCTGCCTTAACGGTAGGTTAAAAATAATACGAACATGTTACAGCCAAAAAGAACGAAGTTCAGAAAGATGCAGAAAGGCCGCATGAAAGGTAATGCTACTCGCGGAGCAGAATTAGCTTTCGGTTCTTTCGGTATCAAATCAATGGAGCCAGCATGGATCACTAGCCGTCAAATCGAGGCTGCTCGTATTGCGGTAACACGTTATATGAAACGTGAAGGTCAAGTGTGGATCCGTATATTCCCGGACAAGCCGGTTACTAAGAAACCTGCTGAGGTACGTATGGGTAAAGGTAAAGGAGCTCCAGAATATTGGGTAGCCGTAGTACGCCCTGGACGTATCCTTTTCGAAGCAGAAGGTGTGCCACTAGAAGTTGCTAAAGAAGCGTTGCGTCTAGCAGCTCAAAAGTTACCGGTACAAACTAAGTTTGTAGTACGTAGAGACTACGTAGGAGCATAAAAAAGTTGGTAATGTCAATAGTTTAGCCTCTCGACCGTTACTCGAGAGGCATATATAAACCGATTGATAACCCAACATTAACACTGAAAGCAATGAAATATTCAGAAATCGTAGAATTAACAACAGAAGCTTTGACAGCTAAATTGGCTGAAGAGAAAGCTACGTTAAACAAATTAAAGTTTGCACATGCTGTTTCTGCTTTAGAAAACCCTAACGTTTTAAAAGCAACACGCAAAACTATCGCTCGTATCTCTACTGAGTTATCAAAGCGTAAGAATGCAGCAAAGTCTGAAACAGCCGCTGAGGCATAAAATTTAAGTCGAAATGGAAAGAAATCTAAGAAAAACAAGAATCGGCTTAGTAGTTAGCAACAAGATGGACAAATCTATCGTAGTAGCTGTAGAGCGTAAAGTGAAACACCCTATCTACGGTAAGTTTGTGAAGAAAACTACTAAATTTAAAGCTCATGACGAAAACAATACCTGCGGTATCGGCGATAAGGTATTAATCATGGAGACTCGTCCGCTGAGTAAAACAAAGAACTGGAGATTAGTTGAAATTTTAGAAAGGGCTAAATAACATGGTACAACAAGAATCTAGACTAAATGTAGCTGACAATAGCGGTGCTAAAGAGGTTTTAGTAATCCGTGTATTGGGCGGTACGCGCAAGCGTTATGCATCAATCGGAGATAAGATTGTTGTATCTGTAAAAAGCGCTTTGCCTTCAGGAAACATCAAAAAAGGAGCAGTTTCTAAAGCAGTAGTGGTACGTACGAAAAAAGAGATACGTCGTAAAGACGGATCATACATTCGTTTCGATGACAACGCTGCAGTATTGTTAAATAACAACGATGAACCACGTGGAACACGTATTTTCGGACCAGTAGCTCGTGAATTACGTGAGAAACAGTTCATGAAGATTGTATCACTAGCACCGGAGGTTTTATAATTATGGCACAGAAAACTAAAAAAACGACAACAAACTAAAAATCAAAAAAGGTAGATTTAAGTGAAAGTTATCGCCGGTAACTCTAAAGGTGTCCAAGGAAAAGTATTAGAGGTTTTGGTGGATGCCAACAGAGCTATCGTAGAAGGCGCTAACAAAGTTAAAAAGCACACTAAACCAACCGCAGCAAATCCTCAAGGTGGTATTATCGAGAAAGAAGCTGCTATCCACATCTCAAACTTAGCTTTAATAGATCCTAAAACAGGGGTTCCTACCCGCGTTGGTCGCAAAGTTAATGCAGATGGCAAAATTGTTCGTTACGCTAAAAAATCAGGGGAGGAAATTAAATAATGACTTACGTACCAAGATTAAAAGCGAAATATGCGGAAGAAATCCGTGTGTCGCTTAAAGAGAAATTCCAGTATAAAAGCGTTATGCAAGTTCCGAAACTTGAGAAAATAGTTGTATCGCAAGGTATCGGTGCTGCTACAGCAGATAAAAAATTAATCGATAATGCTATCGCTGAGTTAACCTTGATTACGGGTCAACAAGCTGTTGCGACTAAATCTAAAAAGGATATCTCTAACTTCAAACTTCGTAAAGGAATGCCTATCGGTGCTCGTGTAACATTACGCGACAACCATATGTACGAATTTTTAGACCGTTTGATTTCTGTGTCTTTGCCACGTATCCGTGACTTCCGCGGTATCAGCGACAAAGGTTTCGACGGAAGAGGTAACTACAACTTAGGTATCACTGAGCAAATTATCTTCCCAGAGATCAACATTGACAAAATCAACAAGATCACTGGTATGGATATTACCTTTGTAACTTCAGCTACAAACGATATCGAAGCATTGGAGTTATTAAAACAATTCGGTTTACCATTCAAAAATCAAAATTCGAACAACAATGGCTAAAGAAGGAGTAAAAGCACGCGAAATCAAACGTCAGAAGTTGGTAGCTAAATATGCAGCTAAGCGTGCAGCTTTGAAAGCAGCTGGAGATTACGCAGCTTTAGATAAATTACCTAAGAATGCTTCTCCGGTTCGTTTACACAATCGTTGTAAATTAACTGGTCGTCCAAAAGGATATATGCGTCAATTTGGTATCTCACGTGTTACCTTCCGTGAGATGGCATTAGATGGTAAGATCCCAGGAGTAAAAAAAGCTTCTTGGTAATCTCGAAAAAATATTTATTTTTGCCCGGATAAGTCTGAAATAGGACTTATCAGGGTTTTTGCATTGCAATTATTTGTTAAACAGACAATAGGTCTCAGCTCTAGGTTGAGCAGGGAAACCGTTGTCATAAATACAGTATAAAGTAAAATGAATACAGATCCAATCGCGGATTACCTTACACGAGTAAGGAATGCCATTAAGGCCAACCACAGGGTTGTTGAAATTCCTGCATCGAACCTTAAAAAAGAAATTACAAAAGTTCTTTTTGACAAAGGTTACATTGCTAATTACAAATTCATTGAAGAAGGGCCTCAAGGTTCTATCAAAATCGCTTTGAAGTACCATCCAATTAGCAAAGTACCGGCTATTCGCACTTTGACACGTGTGAGTAAACCTGGTTTAAGAAAGTATGCAAGTGTTGAAAACATGCCTCGCGTTTTGAACGGCTTGGGCATCGCTATCTTGTCTACCTCTAAAGGAGTGATGACAGATAAGGAAGCTCGTCTGCAAAACGTAGGTGGTGAGGTTTTATGTTACGTTTATTAATCTAGGAAAAAAAACACGGAAAAATGTCAAGAATTGGAAAAGCGCCTATCGCTATTCCTGCGGGAGTAACGGTAACTGTATCAGACAAGAATCTGGTAACAGTAAAAGGCCCTAAAGGTGAATTAACTCAAAAAGTAGATAGCGACATTACGGTATCCACCGAAGACGGTAAAATTATCGTATCTCGCCCTACTGATCAAAAGAAACACAAAGCTTTACACGGTTTGTACCGTGCGCTAATCAACAATATGGTGATTGGTGTAACTGAAGGTTACAAAACTACACAAGAGTTAGTCGGTGTAGGTTACCGTGCATCAAACACTGGTAATACATTGGAACTGACATTAGGTTTCTCTCACCAGATTGTTTTTGTATTGCCAAAGGAAATTAAAGTAACAACAACTGCTGAAAAAGGTAAAAACCCTACAATCACGCTTGAGTCTATCGACAAGCAATTACTTGGTCAGGTAGCAGCGAAAATCCGCAGCTTCCGTAAGCCAGAGCCTTACAAAGGTAAAGGTATCAAGTTCGAGGGTGAAGTATTAAGAAGAAAAGCAGGTAAATCAGCTAAAAAATAATAACCATGGCAGGAAGTAAAACATCTCGCAGAGAGCGAATCAAATTAGGAATAAAGAAAAAGACTTGCTGGTACAACTGAGCGTCCTCGTTTATCAGTATTTAGATCTAATAAAGGTATTTATGCGCAGATCATCGACGATACTACAGGCAAAACTTTAGTTTCTGCTTCAAGCATGTCGAAAGATTTCACCGCATCAGGTACTAAAGTAGAACAATCTAAAGCTGTAGGTAAATTAGTAGCTGAGAAAGCATTAGCAGCAGGTATTAATAAAGTAGTTTTTGACCGTAATGGGTACTTATACCATGGCCGTGTAAAATCATTGGCGGAAGGTGCTCGCGAAGGCGGTTTAGACTTTTAATCAATAGAAAGAATGGCATTAAGCAATATTAAAAGAGTAAAATCAAGCGAAATTGAATTAAAAGATCGCTTAGTTAGCATCCAACGTGTAGCTAAGGTGACTAAAGGTGGTCGTACTTTTAGTTTTTCAGCTATCGTAGTAGTTGGTGATGAAAACGGTATCGTTGGTTATGGCTTAGGTAAAGCTAAAGAGGTTACTGAAGCTATCACTAAAGGTATTGATGATGCTAAAAAGAATTTGGTGAAAGTTCCTATCATCAATGGAACAGTTCCACACGAAGCATACGGTAAATTCTCAGGTGGTTCTGTATTGATCAAGCCAGCTGTAGACGGTACTGGGGTATTGGCAGGTGGTGCAATGCGTGCCGTACTGGAATCAGCCGGTATCAAAGACGTATTGGCAAAATCTTTAGGATCATCAAACCCACACAACGTAGTGAAAGCAACTATTGCAGCATTGACTAGCATGCGCGATGCATACACAGTAGCTCAACACCGCGGTGTCGATTTAAATAAAGTATTTAACGGTTAATTATCATGGCAAAGATTAGAATTACCCAGATAAAGAGCGTTATCGACAGAAGCGAACGCCAAAAGAAAACTATTGAGGCTTTAGGATTGAAAAGAATCAACCACTCAGTAGAAGTAGAAGCTACTCCAGCTATCATCGGAATGGTGCGCAAAGTGAGCCATTTAGTTGCTGTGGAAGCTATCTAATGAAAAAATAATCGTATGGAAAGGATATTTTATTCTTTCCATTAGTTATTTATTTATAAATTTATTGTTTAACGTTGTTTCCTGTTTAGTGAGAGCGAAGGAGCAACATAATTTAGGTTAATAAGATGAACTTAAGTAATTTAAAACCAGCTGTTGGTTCAACAAAAAGCAGAAAACGTATTGGTCGTGGTCAAGGTTCTGGTCGTGGCGGCACATCTACACGTGGTCATAAAGGTGCTGGTTCACGTTCAGGTCACTCTACTAAAATCGGTTTCGAAGGTGGTCAAATGCCTTTGCAGCGTCGTGTACCAAAATTCGGTTTCAAAAACTTCAACCGTGTTGAGTACAATGGTGTAAACTTAGACGTTATCCAAGGTTTAGTAGATAAATATAACTTGACAGTTATAGATTTCGATACTTTAAGAGAGCATGGTCTTGTATCTAAAAATGATCTTGTGAAAATCTTAGGTCGTGGTGAGTTGAAAGCTAAAGTTGAAGTTAAAGCGCATGCATTCTCAGCGTCTGCTCAAAAAGCAATTGAAGCTGCAGGTGGTTCTATCGTAAAACTTTAATACATGAAAAAACTAATCACAACCTTAACCAATATATGGAAGATTGAAGACTTACGTAATCGTATTTTAAATACCTTACTATTTCTTCTTATTTATCGTTTTGGATGTCACGTGGTTCTTCCGGGTGTAAATCCTGAAGCTTTGGCAAGTGCCGGAGAGAAAGAAGGGCTTCTGGGCATGATCAACATGTTCTCCGGAGGTTCATTCTCCCGTTCGGCAATCTTTGCTCTTGATGTAAGGCATTACACCAAGCCTTCTATCGTTGTCATCATT
>NZ_JXAC01000195.1 GCF_000814685.1 Sphingobacterium sp. T2 | reverse complement strand
TCACCAATGTGTCTAACCCCACTACATCCGCCGTGCGGAAAGTTGCTGACTTAGGGTGCCCCATGGCAGGTCCCGTATACTTATCGACTTCTTCTACAGTAAGATCTAACTGCTCTACAAGATGTGTCAACGCCAGCATCGAGTAAACGCCAATGCGGTTACCGATGAAAGCTGGCGTATCTTTACACAACACAACTGTTTTTCCTAATTTCTTGTCTCCATATTCCATCAAGAAGTCTACGACCTCTTTCTTGGTGTCTTTCGTTGGGATGATTTCCAACAAAGGCAAATAACGAGGAGGATTAAAGAAGTGCGTACCACAGAAGTGGGATTTAAAATCTTCCGAACGTCCCTCACTCATCATGTGTATAGGAATACCTGAAGTATTCGAGGTGATTAACGTTCCTGCCTTACGGTATTTTTCTACCTGATCAAATACAGATTTTTTAATATCCAAACGCTCTACTACCACCTCTATTACCCAATCGGCATCAGCAATCTTGGACATATCATCCTCAAAGTTCCCCGTTTTTATTCTTTTGGCGAATGACTTGCTGAATAATGGTGCAGGATTGGATTTTATAGCAGTGTCCAATGATGTATTCACAATGCGGTTGCGTACTTGCGGATGGTCTAAGGTAAGTCCTTTTGCTTCCTCCGCCGGAAGTAACTCTCGCGGAACAATGTCCAACAACAGTACTTCTACGCCGACATTAGCAAAATGACAAGCTATGCGAGACCCCATCACCCCGGATCCAAGTACAGCTACTTTATTAATACGTCTCATCATAAGTTTATATTAGTTATCGAATCGAATTATCTATTTTATTTGTTTTCAAGTTGTAGCTCCGGCTCATATTTGTTGGCCAGATCATTTACTCTTGCCAGCATATTCATCAACTGCTCGCGCTCCTGCTCGGTAAAATGGGCATTCAGATAATCGTTAAAACCGCGAACAACATCCTTTGCGATTTTGCGCTTCTCCACCCCCAAAGGAGTTAAAAACACCTTAACCGAACGTTTATCCTTATCACTAATCTCTCTATAAATGAAACCTAAACTCTCCAGATTTGCCAACACACGCGATAGCGAGGTCGTACGCACGCCCGTGGAATTTGCTATCTGCGACACAGGAGTACCCTCCCGATGAATATTTATCAAAATATACCCTGCAGCTTGAGAAAAACCATACTGCGACGCAATGTTATTGTATTTGTTCGCCACAGTCTGCCAGGCGGCTTTTAAGAAATAATCTATTGTCTTACTGTTGTTGTTTTGGTTCATTGTCAATTAGGTATAAGGTTTTTAAATTTAGTTTATTATGCAAGCATAACAAATTTATATATTACAGTTTAATATTTCAAGCAATTCAAAGTTTTTTTGATAAATATTTGTCTTTAACGGATTAAAGGGATTTTTTTGCTTCTATTTTATGTTACAAAACCATAATGTTGAAAACTTTTAAATACTGAAAATCTTAAAGTTATATCTTGCATACAAAAGGTTATAAACATTATCTTTAACCTATAAGATTATATTCGACTAACTTTGCATAAACAACAACATAAACTATGACATTAGTAAACATCCCACGATTGGATTTGCAGCAATATACGCAAGGCTCGGCGGAAGACCGTCAGAAGTTTATCCAAGACCTTGGTCGGGCATTCAACGAGACAGGCTTTGTCACCATAGCAAATCATGGTCTTAGCCAAGAACTTATCGACGAGCTATACAGCGTTGTCAAAGCTTTCTTCGACCTACCGCAAGAGATAAAAAACAAATACGAATTCCCTGAACTTGCTGGACAGCGCGGCTATACCAGCAAAGGAAAAGAGAAAGCCAAAGACGCTAAAGTTCCAGACCTTAAAGAGTTTTGGCAACGAGGTCAGACTATCGTCGGTGAAGAATATTCAAAAGAAGACTTTCCGGACAACCCTTTCGTAGAGGAGCTCCCTCGCTTCAACGAAATCACGGCCCAGGTATACAAAAAACTGGAAGATGCAGGCCGTAGCTTGCTAAAAGCCATAGCTACATATCTGGAATTAGACGAAAATTATTTCGAACCACATGTCATCAACGGAAACTCTATTTTGAGAGCAATACACTATTTTCCTATCGAAAATCCGGACGAGCTGCCTGCGGACGCCGTACGTGCCGGCGCACATGAAGACATCAACCTAATTACCCTACTGATAGGTGCCAGCGCCGACGGTCTGGAAGTCTTGACAAAAAATGGAGAGTGGTACCCTATAAAAGCTAAGGGTGAAGATATAGTGGTGAATGTGGGAGACATGCTACAGCGTCTTACCAACAATAAACTCAAATCTACCACACACCGTGTGGTGAATCCTCCTCGCGAGCTGATGAAAACATCCCGCTACTCGGTGCCGTTCTTCTTGCATCCTAAAGCCAGCATGAGCTTGGCATGTCTTGAATCGTGTATTTCGGAAAAATATCCTAAACAGTATGAAGACTATACTGCCGGTCAATACTTGGATGAAAGGTTAAGAGAAATCGGTTTGAAAATGTAATAAAATAAACAAGGACAATCGCTGATTGTCCTTATTTATTTATATTGTTACGCACACTTCTAGGTAAGGATTGAACTACCAACTCATAGCTGTGATCTATAAGTGCCTTAAGTTCCTTTTCCTGCAGCTCTCTCCCCACATATACCGTATTCCAATGTTTTTTGTTCATATGATAACCCGGAAAAACGGTTTGACTATACCGTTCACGTAGCTCTTCAGCATAGTCGGGATCGCATTTACACATTAAACCGTATCTCGTTCATATTGATCCAAGAATAATCTAAACGAAATAATTTTCCCATACGCAATCTTGAAACACCAAGGTCAGGTACCGTAACGCAACTTCTTC
>NZ_JXAC01000194.1 GCF_000814685.1 Sphingobacterium sp. T2 | reverse complement strand
TGGAATTTTTGATTTCAGAATACAGGAATTGGGATMAGGAWGCATATGAAAGGGGAGTAAAAGCATCCTTGGACAAGTGGGGTGTGGGAGCTGCTGAAGCGAACGCTTATTTGGCGCTCTTACCACCAGCCAATAAGGAAAATGTACTTACCCAAAAATATCTAGCTCTATTTACCCAAGGTATTGAAGCTTGGTCCGAAATCCGTAGAACAGGATACCCTCTGTTCTTAGTGAAAAAAGGTGACGTCATCTTCGCCGGAACAGTGGGGGGAAACACAGTAGAATATAGATTTGAACCGGAAGTAGGGGACGCTATACCTTCACGCCTTGTTTATCCGCTGAAAGAACAGTCTACAAACAAGAGCAATTATCAAAACGCCTTAGCCAATCAAGGTGATGATGTGTTAAGTACAAAAGTATGGTGGAATAAATAAGTTTTGTTCATCTTAATGAAAGTCCGGAACATATCCGGGCTTTTTTGTTTTTTGTCCGCCTGCTATATAGATAATATCTTCTCTAACAGAATATTGTATTTTATAGAAATAATATTGCAATGGGTTTGTTATTTTCTGAATTTTAATAAATTTGTTACAAGAACGATGGTTTGTATCTTGACAACCAGTTACATTTTAATTTCAATACTAAATCCATATTGATAACCTAAATTATTAGACCTATGAATGAATTGATGAATGAAGTAATTTCTACGCTATTTCAGGTTGGCTTTATGGTTCTTGTTCCTTTTCTTTTTTCTTGTTCAGAAAGGATAAGAGCACAGGGTTTCTGCAGTATGTAGGACTTTACAAGCCTCAGGGTAAGACTTTAGGCTATATAAAGGAAAAGAAAGGCAATGGCAGTATCATTCCCGGCTGGGTAGCTCATGGTCTAGGTAACTTCGTCACTTATTTTACCATAGCCTTTGTCCTATAACTGTTGGTGTACCATAGCACGAAAAGCTGTCTCATGCCGAAAATTTAAATTGGCTCTTTGGGATGTCTTGTAATACGGTTGATTTTTATTATTTTGTGATACTTTGAAAATTATAACAAACTAAACAATTATTACGGTATTATAATATGGAATTGACTGCAGAAAACACAAGCCTACAGCAAAACTATCGACTGGAATTTTTGGGTAAAGGGTCTGAATATTTCTCCATAGTTATTGTCAACTGGTTATTGACTTTGGTGACACTAGGACTTTATTATCCATGGGCTAGAGCCAAGAAGCTACGCTATATATACGGAAATGTCTCATTGAACAACGAGCGTTTTCATTTTTCCGGCACAGGAAAGGAAATGTTTATCGGCTTTATTAAGCTGATGGTATTCTACGCAATTATTTTGGGAGCTTTCTATTATCTATATCTTCAAAGTAGCTTAATCATAGCCATCATTATCTTGTATGTTGGTCTTCTGGGTATTATACCTTTGGCTATACACGGCGCTTTCCGTTATAGGATGAGTCGCACTACCTATCGCGGTATACGCTTTGGCTACCGTGGTGAACGCGAAAAGCTTGTTAAATACTTCTTCAAGTGGTTAATTCTAACTGCTTTTACTCTAGGTATTTATGTGTTTTGGATGGAGATGAATCTGCGTCGCTATATTTATGGTAATATACGTTACGGAGACGTGGAGTTTGACAATGAGTCGGAAGGATTTGAATACTTTATTCTTAACCTGAAAGGGTATCTTCTGACAATCCTCACCCTTGGCATATATTCTTTCTGGTGGTATCGTGATATCTTTAACTATTTCGTTAACACGATGTCTATGCGGAGGGGAGAACAGAAGATACGATGCCATTCTACCGCTACCGGCATAGGATTTTTACGTTTGCTCGTTGGAAACTTCTTCATCATTGTTTTCACATTGGGCTTAGGAAAGGCGTGGGCCGATGTACGTCTTTATAAATTTATCTTAGATAACATCAAATTGGAGGGAAATATTAACCTAGACGAGATACAGCAGACGGAAGACGAATATTTAGACGCTTTCGGTGAAGATGCTATGGACTTCTTCGACATAGATCTAGCATAGGAATGAGCTTAAAAGTTGAAGGAACATATTTTGACGGGCAGTCTTCAGCGGCTCGCTTTGCATTGGTCACGATGGAAGAGCAAAGCGATATGTTGGTTCTGCAGTCTATAGAACACGAGCAAAAGTGGCAGATTAAGGACCTCGAGTTTGAGCGCTACGGTAGTGTGGTGGAGCTGCGCAACAAAAGATATTCGGGTGCAATCCTTAAGGTCGACAACGACGACTTTGCAGACCGTTTTTATAAGTATATGAAACAACATAAGCGCGTGGATATTCACACGCGCTTATTGCAGTTAGGTTATAAGAAGTTGGTCGCAATAAGCATAGGTCTGATGGCCTTGATAGTGGTTGCATATTTCTATCTGCTACCTCCTCTGGCGGAAAGAGCAGTAGGGCTGCTTCCTGATAGCTTTGACGATACGTTGGGCGATATGTTTACCGAAAATTTTTTGGAGAAAAACGACATAGATCACCGTAGAAGCGAATACCTTACCCTTTTTGCACGGGAACTCAACCTGCAAAATAATAAACCTTTAAAATTTGCTGTAGTGAAATCAAAGGAGATGAATGCTTTTGCCGCTCCGAATGGGCAGATTGTCGTGTACTCCGCTTTGGTGGATTCGCTACGTAGTGCTGAAGAACTTGCTGCCCTGTTGGGGCATGAAGCTTCACACGTCAACCAACGCCATTCGGTAAAGATGTTGAGTCGCAACCTAGCCGGTTATATGGTGATATCTTTGCTGATTAGCGACGTAAACGGCATAATGACCGTTATTGCGGACAACGTCCATCAGCTGAATTCTCTCTCTTATTCGCGTAAGTTTGAAGAGGAAGCCGACTATTTGGGGTTAAAGATTCTTATGGATAATGGTCTGGATCCCCAAGGTATGGTGCGGCTATTCGAACGTCTGGAAGCACAAGAAAAGTTTTCTATCCCCCAACTCCTGAGCACGCACCCTTTGACTGCAGAAAGAAAGAAAAAGATGCAGGATATAATCGATAGCACTCCTCATCATATTTCATCCAACACACGGCTATACTCTCTTTTCCGGAAGCTTAAAACCCGATAGCTTTTATTTTTTAGCAGTAAAATTCCATGCTGAAAGTGTAAATTTGTCGCCTTTAGCGGAAAAAGTATTCATCTATGCACAGACAGAATTCGGCGACTTTTATTTTGGTATTTGCAGCAATATTGTCTGCTTTTGCCCCTTTAACGACGGACTTATATTTACCGGCATTGCCGGTCTTGACGGAAGCTTTTGCGACAAATGCGTCTAACGTGCAGCTGAGTCTTAAGTTCAGCTTCATAGGAATGGCGACGGGACAGCTGCTCTTCGGTCCCCTAAGCGACAAGCAAGGAAGGAAAACACCTTTGCTGATGTCTTTAGTGGCTTTTGTGTTGGCAACCTTGGGATGTATATACGCTTGGAACATCGAATCTTTCAACTTTTTTAGGCTATTGCAGGGATTTGCCGGAGCGGGAGGGCTTGTAATTTCCCGTTCCATAGCGGTAGACCTGTATGAAGAGGAGCACTTAGCCCGATTTCTTTCTTCTCTGGCTGTGATAAATGGGATAGCACCTATCATAGCTCCGGTAGGAGGTGGGGTGCTGTTGGACTTTACGGACTGGAGGGGAATATTTGTTGTACTTCTTATTTTGGGTGTTTGTATCCTTATGGGAGGAGTTTATTTCAAAGAGACGCTACCTGTATCGAGACGACTGCAGGGCAATATGCTCAAAACTTATTCGTCTTTTGGTAAGGTGCTTAGAAACCGCAATTATCTCAATTATACCTTGTCCATAGGATTTACTAGTGGGATGTTTTTCGTCCTACTTAGCCTCCTCGCCGTTCATCTTTCAGAATATTTATAAGGTTACACCTTCTCAATACGGAATATTTTTTGCAGTCAATGCCGTGGGGCTTATCATAGGAAATA
>NZ_JXAC01000193.1 GCF_000814685.1 Sphingobacterium sp. T2 | reverse complement strand
CTAGGGTTGAAGTTTCGTTAATCCAGTCGCTGCGCTATATGTTACGGTAGCATAAAATCGTGGTTCACGACGAACGTACATATTGAATGTTGTTTTCTCTCTAGAAGAGCTAACGGCCTTGTATTGGGAGAATCCGGTTTCAGAGTAACCACTTTCTGGATTGATAATAGGGGAACCGTCAGCTAAATAACCAGTAATGGGAACTGAACCATCTTCCATTCGGTACGCGTCTATGAGTTGTTGCGTAGGACCTAAGGAAGCGTAGCCGTTAGCTAATCTAGGAGTGCAAGATCTTTGATAGGACGCTATGTTGTTTGTGTTTCTTCCAAGAATCCATTCAATGTTCCATACATCTAGGAACAAGTCTCGGTATGATAGGAAAGCATTTAATGTTCCATTGGTATTATATTTTTTGTATAAGCCCAGTTTTCCTGAGGACTCGGCATAGTCTATTAATTTTTTTGCGGCCGCGGCTGCACGTTCCCACTTGGTGGCATCGTAGGTGGTGTTCATTAGCGGCTTTCCGTCTTTGTTTTTGAAGTCAACATAATCTTTGTTGCCATTGTAGAGAGGGCTAGCGGCATACAGCAAAAGCCTGCTGCGCATGGCCATGCACAACACCTTGCTGGCTCTACCCATATCGCTTTCCAACACTTGATCACCATAGTAGTGGTCTATGTCTAGGTCGGCTTCTGCCTGGTCTAGTTCGCTGAGAATGTAATCGACACATTCGTCATATGAACTCCTAGCGAGTTGCATCTTAGGGTCAGTCATCGGCAAGTCGGGACTTATTTCTTCGTCACCTATGATGATTACCGGGCCGTATTGTTTTAACAATTCCATATAGAAGAAAGCTCTCAGGAAGCGTGCTTCTGCCTTACGGCGTTTGATGAAGTTGGGACCTTCTCTTTCTTCTAAAATCTGCTTGTTACCATCTATGTTGTTTATAAATGTTGTAGCGGTACGTATGCCTTTATAATAGTGGTCCCAAAAGTTCCAGTAATTGGAAGAGGCATTCCAGTTACCTAGGTTGACACGATAAGGGTTGTTGCGCTGTGAAACGTCACAATCGTCGGAAATTACATCCCAAGGGGTGTCATTAGTACGGTGTGTCTCATCGCGTATGTAGTTGTAGGTTGCAGCAAGCCAGTTTTCCGATAGATCTTTACGGTTGAACACCTCGTTGAGGTCTAACCTGTCGTCAGGAACTTGGTCTAGGAAATCTTTATTGCAGGCTGACGCGGTGAATAGCACTCCTGCAACCAAAACGTATTTCAATGTCTTTATATATTTATTTTCCATAGTTTTTTCGCTAAAAGTTAATGTTCATACCAATTGAATAAGTTTTCAGGTTAGGGTATCTGGTACCGCGACCGTCACCCAATTCCACATCCCAAAACTTGAAAGGACTCCAGGTCAGGATGTTGTATCCTGATAAGAATATACTTGCATTGGTAAGGTGTATGCTATTCACGAAGCGTTTTGGCAGCTGATAAGATAGCTGTATGTCTTTCAAGCGTAAGTATCTTCCGTTTTTCATCCACCATGTGCTAGGATTGTAGTTACCGTTTGGAGAACCATCCGAAAGGCGAGGGTAGAAAGCATCCTGACGAGGGTTGTCTTCCGTCCATCTATCTTCAATGTTGCTGAGAAGATTACCACGGCTTAGCGATACCGAGAAAGGATATACACCTTCTCCACTTAGCAGGATGTCTACGTTGCCTACACCTTGGAACAAGGAGGTGAGGCTGAAGCTTTTGTAGGAGAATGAAAGCCCGAAGCCGTATACCAATTCCGGGATAGTACCATATCCCATAGGCATCTTGTCAAAGTCGTCGATTTTACCATCCCCATTGATATCTTGGAATTTAATATCGCCTGGTCGTACCAGTCCTGGATGTAGAGGACCGTTATCTATGTCGTCTTGTGATTCAAACAACCCTAAGGCCACATATCCCCAGCGCTGGCTTACTTTCTTTCCTTTGGCATCCAGCCAAGGATATAGAGGAGTAGGTTGGTCGTTTTCTACGACTTTATTGCGGTTGAAGGTGATGTTTCCTAACAGCTGGAAAGAGAAATCATTGAACTTCTTGCTCCAAGTGATGGATCCGTCAAACCCTTGGTTGTCGATGATTCCGAGGTTGCCGGAAGGGGCGGACTGTAGACCAACATAGGAAGGCACGTTACCTCTACGTAAGAAGATACCCTCTCTACGTTCTTTGAACAAGTCGAACTGGAAGTTTAGCTCGTTGTTGACTGTCTGAATATCGAGGCCTAAGTTGCTTTTTATAGAAGTTTCCCAGGTTACATCCACCCCATATTCACCGATGTTGTAGCCACCTAAAGATTTAGGGTTTTTGCCAAAGCTATAGCCTGTTACGCTGTTAATGGTTGAGATGTACGCGAACCGTAGTTCCTCACTGGAAATCTGTATCTTACTGCTTCCTACTTTACCATGTGAAAATCGAATTTTAGCTAGTGTTATCTTATCTTTGAGGCTGTCGAAGAAAGGCTCTTCCGAAAGCACCCAGCTTACTCCGAAGGAAGGGAAGAATCCGAAGCGGTGATCAGGAGCAAAGTTTTCCGAACCGTTGTATCCGAAGTTTGCTTCTCCGAAGTACTTGTTGTTGTAATTGTATGTTACCCTTCCTGAAAGTCCCATATAGCGGTACGGAAGAGAAGTAATTAAGGTTGATGCCTGAGAGTTGAGGAGGTCACTCTTGTTGAAGAGTAACATGGCAGAGGTGTTGTGTTTGCCGAAAGAGCGGTTATAGTTTAAGGCACCTTCAAGGTAGATGGTACGCTCTCCAGAGCTATTTCGGGAGAAAGAGAGGAAACGCTCCCCCTGATAAGTCTGTTCGTACTGCATTTCGCCGTTAGCGTCACGGCCGATGGCAAGGAAGGAGTCTGGTCTTTTTGTTCTTCTCATAGAGGTGTAGTTGTACACGTCGAAGGAGAACATAGCAGTTGCCGAAAGGCCTTGCGTAATGAAAGGAAGCTCTTGTGTTGCACGTAAGTTAGAAAACAGCTGATTGCGCCATTGGTTGGCATATCCTGTCTGTGTAAGGTGTGCATAAGGGTTTACCAGAGAGCCTGCCCTTTGGTCCGGAATAGTTCCGTTTTCAAAGACAATAGGATGTATTACGGGGGTTACCATCCATGCGTTTTCGAAGATGGTAGCCTGTCCTGATCCTGGATAGTTGGCATTTGCCAGATAGCCTTGCACGCCCAGTTCTACTTTTGTGGTAGTACTTGGCTTAACCGTTAGGTTGGATGTCAGGTTATAACGTTTATATCCTACCTGATAATTGTAGTTTACGGTTTCGTCAGTTTTATAAAGTCCCACTTCATCGAAGTAACTGACACCGACATAGTAGGTTGAAAGATCAGAGCCTCCGTTGATATTGAGGTTTCCACGACGTTGTCTTCCGAAGTCATTGAATAGTGCTGACATCCAATCCACATTAGGATATAGATAAGGGTCTTCACCGGACATAGTTTTTTGGATGCGATCTTCACTATACATAGGTGCTGCTCCTCTGTTTGTCAAGGCTTCGTTAGACATCCGCATATAGGTGATACCGTCTGCAAATTTTGGAAGGGTGGTGAATTGTGTTACCCCTTCATAATAGCGGAAGTTGAACTTAGGCTTTCCTGATGTCCCTGATTTTGTTTTTATGATGACCACGCCGTTGGCACCGCGGACTCCGTAGACTGCTGTTGCGGCAGCATCTTTCAGCACGGTGAAGCTTTCTATATCTTCGGGATCTACGTTGGCCATTTTACGTGGGGTTCCATCTACGAGCACGAGAGGTTCACTCAACCCTTGGCTGAAGGTTGAAATTCCACGAATCCACACGCTGGCGTCATCAAAGCCAGGCTCTCCCGTACGTTGTACGGACACTACGCCGGCGATTCTACCACCGAGGACGTTGGTAAGGTTTGCTGCCGTCACCTGAAGGTCTTTTCCGCTGATGCTAGACTGTGCTCCCACTAAGCTTACCTTTTTCTGTGTTCCGAAGCCTACGATGACCACCTCATCCAGCCCTGCTTCTGTAGGTGTCATGACAATATCGAGTTGTGTAGGAGAGGTGACAGAAACCTCTTGATCGCGATATCCTACGCTTTTGAATACTAGCACGGTAGGTGTAGGCACTGCCAAGATAAACTTACCGTTGATATCAGAGATGGTTCCCATACTAGGTTTATCTTTTACAGTGATAGACACACCGGCCATAGGTTGACCTTTCTCATCCACAATACTTCCTATTATCTGCGTTTGCGCTGTGGCAGATGATGGACCCGTGTTTGTGGAAGTGTTTTTTTGCACAAGACGGACAAAGTCGTGTTTGACTTCATAGGTCATGTTGGTCTGTGATAGGATATCCTGTAAAATTTCTTTTATAGGTTTTTGAGCTTTGTAGTTGATTTTATTTTTTAACTGACGGTTGGTGTTGCTGTAGGCTAGAGGTACGTTGTATTTACTTTGCAGCTGCACCAAAGCCTCTTCAACCGTCACATTAGAGAAGTTGACCGTAGCTATTTGGTTTAGTTCTTTCTGTCCATAACTCTCATTGCTGGCGAGCACTATGCATGTTGTCAGGACAAAATACCAAATCATAAACGATATACGCATAATTTGTCTGTACTTAATATGAGCAATACATTGTCTATTTTTTTGCATATTTGCATTGTAATTAATAAGGTTTAAAACTTTGTTAATTATCGGATATCAAGAAGTTTCTCAGGCCCTTGATATCTAGGAACTGCGGCCAGACTTGCCTAGCAAGTCTGGCTATTTTATGAAAGGTATTTTATTTGGTTCTCATCTCCCATACGTTTTTTTGTTTATTGAACTTCACTTTTGCATTGGCTAATTCACCAAGTGTATAGATAACTTGTTCTTTGGTTTTGCCTTTGAAGGTTATGGTGATTTTCACGTCTTCAAGACTTTTATCGATGACTATGGAGTCGCCGAAATTTCTATGAGCACTTTTGATTACATTTTTCAAAGGTTCGTTGAAATAGACAAGCTCGTTATTGATCCATAGAAGCTGGTCATGTTTTTGTTTAAGCCAATTTTTGTTTTCGTCTAAGTAGGCAATATCACCAGCTTTTAGTTCTATGGCGCGTGACTCTATGATATGGAGCAATGTGGATTCTGTACGGTTGACGAAATGGTTTATAAGCTCTTTTTCACTAATGTGGGCTTCTATAACATAGGATTGAACTACACCGGAGCGCACTTCAATATTGGCATTGATGTCGGTATTGATATTGAAGCTAGTGCCTACGACCTTGGTAGTGTACTGTGGAGCAATCACGAAAAAGGGGCGTTGCTTGTCCGGTTTTACATCAAAGAAACCTTCTCCTTGTATTTTTACGATTCTGAAATTTTTGGGCTGCCATTGAGGATAGGTAAGCGTACTGTTGCCGTTGAGCAGGACAGTCGTGCTGTCCGGCAGTGTCACTTTCTTTCTAATCCCATGGGGTGTGGTAACCGTAATCCACTCTTCAATGTTTTTGTTTTCGCTACGGTATTGAAAGAGGTAATACGTTGTCATAAGCAACACAATCAGGCAGGCCACTAGGGCTATAATGTTTTTGTGAGACCGAACCGCTGACTTATGAGGATGTATAGAATTCAGCAGACGTTGGCGTGTGTTCTCTGCATTCGTATATTCCGGATACTGATTTATATGTTGTTGAATATGTTCAAAGTCGGTCTTAAACTCTTCCAATAAGACTTTTGAGGCCGTAGGATCGGTGAAGTATGTTTTAAGGGTTTCAAGCTCCGACGGACTTATGGTATTGGAATTAAGTTTGGATAGTAAGTTTTTAATTTGGTTATGGTTCATAATGGTTGTCTTTCATTCATAATATGCAGAAAGACAAGGTTGGTAGGGGTGTAAAAAGAAAATATTTTTTATTTCATTGAAAATCAACGAAATAAAAAAATATTTTCAAAAGTATACAGGCTCATTAAGCTTTTATCGTCCAGCTTTTTATGACCTGTCCGTTTTCACTTATGAGTTGTGAATGCAAGGATTTGCTGTTTGCCTGTACATCGAGAATAGTTCTTTGTCCCTCTTTAGGTCCGCCGCCGATAAATAAGGCGAATTTATGGTCATCATTTGGAGCGATAAACTCTGCTTTGTGATTATGGCCACTATAGACAATATCGATTTTATGTTTGTTGAAGATAGGGACAAACAATTCATGGCAATGTGTAGGTCCGTGCCAGTCTTTCGAATAGAGTGGAGGCATGTGTATAGCTACTGCGCGGAATTTGGCTCTTTTGAAAGCCGGAGTTTTAACGATTTCCAGCAGCCAATCCCTTTGTTCTAGTCTCAATCGGTCAAAATCAGCTAGTCCAAAATACTCTTTGCTGCTATCAAATTTGTCTTCTCCGGAATCTAAGAATATCCAGAAAATAGGTCCTAGCTGAAATGCCTGGTAGGTCTTTTGATTAGGATAATCAAAATATTTGTCTAGCTCACGGGCGAAAAGTCCTCTTGTCTCGTGGTTTCCTCTGTTGAACACAAAAGGAGTACGAGTTGAGAAGAGCTCATTTATGGGGAGTAGGAAATTCTCTACGAGCTGATTTTCATCCTTTATCTGGTTGAACATATCTCCATTGAATACGACCAAGTCTGTCGTTTGCTGATTTCGGACCTGCCAAAGCGTTTTGAAACTTCCGTTGCGGTCGTGTATGTCGTTGAAAAGGATGACATTGCAGCTTTCTTTCTGTTGAGGAAGGGTGCGGAAGGAATAGGTTTCGGAAACCATCTCTTCGCCGTAGAGTACTTCGTATCCGGCTAACTTCTGTATGGGCTTGGTATGTATGCGGTATTGGTATAGAGTGTCCGGTTTGAGGTTGTACAGCTTGAAGTTAAAATATCGGCAGTTGGCTACTTTGAGACCATGTCTGCTTTCGAAGTGTGACTGATCGATTTTTTGCTCGCCAAACTCTACCCAGGTATAGCTGTTGGTGCGGGTCAATACCTGAATACTTACAGACGATGAGGTCAAACTTTGTAGATAAGGTTCTGTCGTAAAACCAGGAGACTGCGCATGTAGTGGTGTTTCCTTGTTGGCTGTTTTGCTTAAGGCAACATGTGGGATTGACAAGGAAAGCAATCCTACATGTTGCATAAATCTTCTTCTTGAAATAGACATAAGCGCTCTATTTTAGAAAGTTCTTTATCCAGTTAAATATCTTTTGTTGTTGTTCCGGATAGGTCCAATGTCCTGTCTCCTGTACCAAGAGTAATTCTTTTGGAGCTTGGATTTGGTTGAATGCGGAGTACATAGATGTAGGAGGACATGTTTCGTCGTTGTATCCCCAAGTATAATATCCCGGAACATTAATCTGACGGGCGAAGTTTACCACATCGTAGTATGCTGATGTTTCAATTTTGGCTTTTGTTGCCATGGTAGGAGCATTGTTTTCGTTGAACATGTGAGGCCATCCGCCGGCACGTTTATGTAGGTATCCTGTAAGGTCAGATAAGGCCGGGTATACCGCGACAAGTCCTTTAACTTTCTTGTTGAGAGCTGCGGTGATGATAGAGAGGGCGCCGCCCTGGCTTTGACCCCATACCAAAAGTTTAGAATTGTCTACCTCTTCCAAGGAAGCCAACACGTCTATACCTCTTACGCTGCCGATATACACACGTTTGTAATAATATGTGTCTTTGTTGTCCAAGTTTACCATTGGATAGTTTTTAAGGGCTCCGGCAGCAAGGTTGTTATAAAGGTCCGTGGTATAGGTCACTGGGATGCCATGGATACCTATCTGTAAGGTTACAAATCCATGTTCGGCTTGTTCTATAAGACCATTATAAGGTCTGATACCTGCTCCTGGCACCTGCAGGATACCCGGATATTTTCCTGCTTTTTTAGGTTTGGCGAGGATGCCATAGATGAAACTGTTGTCAATATTTTTGTAGCGGATATGGTATACATCCACCAGTGGAGTACATCTTTCAGGAAGTAAGGTTAGGTTTACATCCAAAGGAATTTTTGCTGCTTTGTTGAGTTCGTTTTCCCAGAAGGAAAGGAAGTCGGAAGGGAGTTTTTGCGTGGCCTTGATTTTTTCCGGTGCGATGGCGGCAGTGGCAAGACCTCTATATTCGGTGCCTTCGATGTTGACTTTTACCTCACAACGCACGAAACCGGGTGTATCTAATGAAAGGACTTTTCCTACCTCTACATTTTCTTTAGTAATCTTCAAGGTACCAGACTGTTCCGGTTTCATCTTTTCCAAGCCGATAGTGTATTTTGCTTCGATGTTTTGCAGAGGAACCTGGTTTTTAAGTACGGTTACAGTAAATTTAACTTTCTCTCCGGGAGCGTATGTCCAGTCCGCTTTATTTGGTGTCACCAATACTTGTATAGGCTGATAATGTCTGGATTGACCGAAAAGGACGTTAATGCTTAAGGTCAATAAGCATACTAACGCAAGAAGTTTTTGATAAAATGTTATTCGCATAATAGGTTTTAAGATTTTTAGGTTTTTGTTGAATATTATTTTGGGTTGAGTTTGAATTCATAAAGATAAGGGTTTTTGGTTATCATCTAAAACAGTAAATGAGAAGAACTTAGACTATCAGGGAGTTATTGAAGCGGATGACAGTCTTTTTTTCATCATTTATTGTAAAAATGAAAGATATTTTAACCCTTTTTATCGGTACTTAAGTATATTTGCTAACTATATTTACGGGCATCACAAAAGCCTTTAATACATATAAAAATATGAATTTATTTGATGTTTATCCTGTCAATCCTATCCATATCGTAAGAGCTAAAGGTTCTACTCTTTGGGATGCTGACGGCAATGAGTATTTGGATCTGTATGGCGGACATGCTGTGATTTCTATAGGACATACACATCCGCATTATGTTCAAAAGATTACGGAGCAGCTGAATAATATAGGCTTCTATTCCAACTCGATTGAGATTCCGTTGCAGAAGCAGCTGGCACAGCAGCTTGGTGAGATGTCGGGCAAAGAAGATTATGCGTTGTTTTTATGTAACTCGGGCGCTGAGGCCAATGAGAATGCGTTGAAGTTAGCATCTTTCCATACTGGACGTAAGAAAGTCATCGCTTTCAGTAAATCTTTCCATGGTCGTACCTCGTTGGCTGTTGCAGCTACGGACAATCCTTCGATTTCTGCGCCGGTAAATAAGACGGACAATGTCGTTTTCTTGCCTTTCAATGATGAGGAGGCCTTGTCACAAGCTTTTGCTTCTTATGGTGAGGAAGTTGCTGCGGTGATTATAGAAGGTATTCAAGGTGTTGGAGGCATCCGTGAAGCATCTATTCCTTTCTTGCAATTGATACGTTCGTTGTGTGACCAATACGGGGCAGTGTTTATTGCCGATTCAGTACAGTGTGGATATGGACGTACAGGGAACTTCTATTCGCATGACTATGCCGGTGTGCAAGCCGACATCTACTCTATGGCGAAAGGTATGGGCAATGGCTTCCCAATAGGAGGTATCGCTATTGCTCCTAAGTTTAAGGCGTCATATGGTTTGTTGGGCACAACCTTCGGGGGTAATCATCTAGCTTGTGCTGCCGCTGCAGCCGTATTGGATGTGATGAAGAGCGAAAAACTCCTAGAGAATGCAAAGACGGTGGGAAACTATCTGTTGGAAGAGCTCAAAAAGTTTGACAAGATCCAAGAAGTGCGTGGTAGAGGCTTGATGATCGGTATAGAGCTGCCTGCGGAGCTGGCTAGTGTGAAGAAGGATCTTCTTTTCAAAAACAGAATATTTACAGGTGAGGCAAAACCAAATGTCATCCGCATTTTGCCTGCATTGAATATTACGAAGGAGATTGCAGACAGATTTTTGGACGCCTTGGACGAACGTCTTAAAGCATAAATTGATTGATTGATGAAAAAGTTTTTTTTCTGTAGCTGATGTAGATAGCTTGGAAGCTATTGTGCAGGAAGCACTATCCTTAAAAGCAAACCCAAATGCTTATGAGCATTTAGGAAAACATAAAATGTTGGGCTTGGTATTTTTGAATCCGAGCTTGCGTACACGTCTTAGCACACAGAAGGCTGCCATGAACCTAGGGATGAATGTCATGGTGATGAACATGGATAAGGACGGCTGGGCCTTGGAGACACGTGATGGTGTGGTGATGAACGGCACTACCGTAGAGCATATCCGTGAGGCTGCCGCCGTGATGGGTGAATATTGTGATATCCTAGGATTACGTTCTTTTCCTTCGTTAAAAGATAAGGAAGCCGACTATACGGAAGACCTATTCAACAAGTTTGTAAAATACTGTGGTGTTCCGGTAGTATCTTTGGAGAGTGCTACGCGTCATCCATTGCAAAGTCTTACCGACTTGATAACTATCACCGAGCATAAGAAGGTAGCAAAGCCTAAGGTAGTATTGGCATGGGCACCACATGTGAAAGCCTTGCCTCAGGCTGTTCCTAACTCTTTCGCCGAGTGGATGTCCAAAGCGCAAGAACAGGGATTGGTGGATTTTACGATTGCCCATCCAGCAGGGTATGAGCTTGCAGAAGAGTTTACGCAAGGCGCTACGATTACCCACAATCTGGAAGAAGCTTTGCAAGGAGCAGATTTCGTCTATGTTAAAAACTGGTCTTCCTATAAAGAATACGGTCAAGTATACCCTGTATCTGACAACTGGATGTTAGATAATCAAAAATTAACTCTTACAAATGACGCTAAAGTAATGCACTGTTTGCCTGTTCGCCGTGATTTGGAGCTGTCGTCAGAAATACTGGACGGACCAAACTCCTTGGTAATTAAGGAGGCGAGCAACAGGGTGTGGGCCGCACAGGTGGTATTGAAGCGAATGTTAGAGAATCTAAACAAATAAACAAGCATATGTCAAACAGTACATTGAATATTATTAAGATCGGTGGTAATGTTATTGATGATGATATTCAATTAGAAGCTTTTTTAGAAAAATTTGCCGCAATTCCCGGAAAGAAAATCTTGGTGCACGGTGGAGGAAAGATAGCGTCCCGCGTTGCAGAAAAGATGGGATTGAAGGTGAAGATGGTAGACGGCCGTCGCATTACGGATAAGGATATGTTGGATGTGGTGACTATGGTCTATGCCGGCCTTACCAACAAAAATATTGTTGCGACATTACAGAAATATAAATGCGATGCCATAGGGCTGAGTGGTGCCGATGGTAATGTCATCAAAGCCGTAAAACGTCCTGTTAAAGAGATAGACTATGGCTTTGCGGGCGATATCTTGGCGGATTCGGTAAACTCATTGGCTATCAAGAAGTTTTTAGATGCGGGATTTACCCCTGTCTTTTCGGCTATCACGCATAATGGCAACGGGCAGCTTCTGAACACCAATGCAGATACTATCGCCTCTGCCTTAGCCGTCAATATGACAGAACATTATGAAACCTCATTAATCTATTGTTTTGAGAAAAATGGTGTCTTGAAAGATATCAACGATGAGAATTCTGTCATTGAAACGATTACGGCAAAGCAATTTGAGATGTATAAAGATAGCGGCATCATCAGTGAGGGCATGATTCCTAAGCTGCAGAATGCTTTTGATGCTATCAACAAAGGAGTGAAGTCCGTATATATCGGAAATGCATCCAACCTGCATCTGTTCCAGCAGCAAAAATTTGGAACTTGTCTGGTGAATAAGTAATATTAAAAAATCAACCTACAAACCATGAGCAAATTAACAATAATCGGATCCGGAAATATTGGGTTTTCATTGGCTAAGGGCCTTGTTAAGTCTAATATTTATCAAGCAGGGGACATTGTGCTTACGCGCAGAACCTTGGCTTCTCTGGAGGAGGAGGCTAAGCAGGGTTTTGGTGTGAGTGCCAACAATGCGGAAGCTATTCAAGGTGCTGAAATCATTGTATTGGCGGTTCTTCCGCAGCAGATTAAGAAGGTGATGGAGGAGATTGCCCCCGTGGTACAGCGTGATCAGATTATTGTCTCGGTAGCTTCAGGTGTATCATGCCAGGATGTCAAAGAGGTGTTGGGGCAGGATAAAACTGTCGTTCGTGCTATGCCGAATACGGCCATAGCTATCGGGCAGTCCATGACCTGTATTGCCACGGATAATGCGGATGCGGAAGTGGTGAAGAAGGTAGAGAAACTTTTTGAGGCTGTAGGATCTGTGGTAGTAATCAACGAAGATCTGATGACGTCGGCAACAGCTTTGTGTGCCTGCGGCATAGCATTCTTCTTGCGTGCAATACGTGCGGCATCACAGGGAGGCGTGGAAATAGGTTTCCATGCTCATGATGCCTTGAAGATGGCGATACAGACAGCTAAGGGAGCAGCAGATCTGTTGTTGCAGACCCATAGTCATCCGGAAAGTGAAATCGACAAGGTGACCTCGCCGAAAGGATGTACTATTGCGGGGCTCAACGAAATGGAACACAACGGACTTAGCTCAGCATTTATAAAAGGTATCAAGTTGTCGGCAAAAAAAAGCTGGCGGTCTTTACAATGAATAAGGATATAACAAATCTATCGAGAAAAGTAAATCTCTATTAGCTCAAC
>NZ_JXAC01000192.1 GCF_000814685.1 Sphingobacterium sp. T2 | reverse complement strand
CCCACTCCAAAGCGAAAGACCGATCGCGAAAAATCTTCCGGATTACCCATACCATATATGCAAGAAACCGAAGACACGACAATGACATCTCTCCTACCCGACATCAGCGCCGATGTCGTGGCAAGGCGTAACTTCTCGATCTCGTCGTTTATCGCCAAGTCCTTTTCTATATATGTATTTGTCGAAGGGATAAATGCTTCTGGCTGATAATAGTCGTAATACGACACAAAGTAGTTTACCGAATTCTTTGGGAAAAACTGTTTAAACTCACCATACAGCTGAGCAGCCAACGTCTTGTTGTGACTTAAAATCAAAGTAGGACGTTGGGTCTGCTGGATGACATTCGCTATAGTAAACGTCTTTCCCGATCCGGTAACCCCCAACAGGGTCTGGTACATCTCTCCGGCATTCACGCCCGCCACAAGTTCCGCTATAGCCTGAGGTTGGTCTCCCGTCGGTTTATATTCTGATGTTAATTCAAATTTCATATAACTCCTCTAAGGTAAAGATAACACTTCAAAAGAATAAAATACTCTATATATCCGAGAATGTGACATCCGTCAAACATATTTGACTTTTTTTTAGTAAATTGGTGTAAATTAATAAGCTATGATCCATATTCTTTCAAAGAACAACAGTATTGCCAACCATTTTGTTGCTGAGCTGAGAGATGTCACCATTCAAAAAGACAGGCATCGCTTCCGCAGGAATCTAGAACGTGTAGGCGAAATTATAGCTTATGAAATCAGCAAGACATTACCCTACAAAGGAGTAGAGATCGAAACGCCTTTGGGTATTGCCGAAATGAATATCCCGGTCGAACAACCCGTACTTATCACCATTATGCGGGCAGGGTTACCCTTTCATCAAGGTTTCTTGAATGTCTTCGACCAGTCTGACTGTGGCTTTATAGGTGCGTTTCGTCACACCAAAAAAAGTGGCGAGTTTGAAATACACAAGCGTTATGAAATTACCCCCAACTTGGACGATCGCATCGTTATCGTGTCGGACCCTATGTTGGCCACCGGCCGCAGCCTTGTTCTCTGCTGCAAAGAACTATTAAGTGAATATAACATCAAAGAACTGCATATAGCTTCGGTGATAGCTTCCGAGGAGGGAATACAACACGTGCGTGCCTTCGTGCCGGAAGCACAACTGTGGATTGCTGACGTAGACAAAGAGCTTACCAGCAAATCCTACATCGTTCCGGGGTTAGGCGACGCCGGCGATTTAGCTTACGGAAACAAAGAATAAAGTGTAGAACTATTAATGCATGACATGAAATTCGGAAATCTTCATATACACCAAAACAAGCCATACTATGAGTTGGGAAAAATACAACGGAGAGCCTTTACAAGAATCTATATTAGACGCTGTTGAAAATGCTATCATTCGTGAGGTCAATAACGGAATTAGGTTAAAAGTATTTATCGGCACAGACTCACAAGTCAAGCGGAACACTATAGAGGTAGCCACCGTCATTGTGTTCCTCCGCGAAAAAAAAGGTGGAATTCATGTTTATCCACAAAGATAAAATATCCTTCAAGCTCAGTATCAAAGAGCGTATGCTGATGGAAGTACAACGCTCCATCGAAATCGCCTATCAACTTTGTCCCATCCTTGAAAAATACCAAGTAGATCTCGAAGTGCACGCGGACATCAATACCAATCCTCATTTCGAATCCAACCTAGCTCTCAAAGAAGCTATGGGCTACATTCTAGGAATGGGGTTCAACTTTAAAGCAAAAGATTCAGGTTTTGCT
>NZ_JXAC01000191.1 GCF_000814685.1 Sphingobacterium sp. T2 | reverse complement strand
ATAACAATTTTTGTTTCATAACATTATATTTTCTTAACAAAGGTAAAGTAAACATTTCATTAAGACAAATAAACTTTACATAAAGTATATAGACAAACGACAAAAAATAACAGCAGGCAACAAACATATTGGCGTCAGGCGGGGTAAACATCTTCGATTGAAAGTTTTTTGTAAATTTGGAGGTTGGTGCTTCGATTGGAATTTTGGGGTAAAATCCCGCCCGAACGCCAATATGCCAGCCGTTATGTGGCATTTTAAAACGACACTGCAATGAAAGACGAACTAACCGACAACGAACATTCGGAAATACTAAAAAATAACGAAGCCGATTTATTGACGAACAAACTAAAAAATAATGTTTTCAACCGACAATCAAATTGCAGATTTTAGAGGTAGCGTTTACAAAGACGGTTTCGGTTTTGACGTTTCCGTTTTTCTGAACAGCGACAACACTTTGCGAGTTCAATCAAATGATTTGCTTGCTGAAACTTACGACAACTTTCAAAACTTTATTGACGATTTAGCCAATAAAAATCCGCTTTGGCACACGTACTATTTCGTTCGAATTGACAAAAAATATCAGCAAATAGTAAAAACCAAATTGCAAGAAACAATAAACAAAGTGTTTGACAATTTAAGCCGAAGCATTTCAAGCACAAAAGATAATTGGCAGTTTGACAACGAGCCGATGAACGATTTTGTGAAAGATAAAATTCAGCAAATAATCAGTCACGAATATCATTTTGAGTTTTTGCAAACTAAAAAACCGAAACAAACCGAAACACCAAGAGAACCGCAAGAACTTGACCAAATGTGGAACGGCTATTGTCCCGAAAGTTGGCTTAAAGGCAAGCGAGTAAAAATGCGTTTGAACAAAAACGACTTTTACGAGAGCGAAGAAACAGGATTGCAAATTGCTGTTTTGTCGGGTGTTCAAGCCGTGATTTTGAATTTCAGAGGAACAGGTGATTTTCGTTTAACCGGTTCGTATGCCGATGAAATTGAAAATGGCGAACTTTTAAGTCCACAAAATACAGACAGACCACCATTCAACAATCCAACAGAAGTTTTTGAAAACAGCCAACAAATTGAAAACTATATAAACAACATCAACTAATGGAAATAGAGTTCGGAGAAATTGTAAGCGTTCCAATGAACCAAATTTGGCAACACGAAGAAAGAGATTTTACGCCTTGGCTTGCTCAAAACATTGAAAAATTGGGCGAAGCATTAGGCGGTTTGCAATTAGAAGTTGAACAAACAGAAGTTTACGCAGGAAATTTTCAATTAGACATTTTAGCGAAAGAAGTTTCTAACAACAAAATTGTGGTTATTGAAAATCAAATTTACAAAACTGACCACAAACATTTAGGGCAACTCATAACTTATGCTTCCTATTTTAAAGCAGAAATTATTATTTGGGTTTCGCAGGAAGTTACCGAAGAACATCGTTCTGCAATAGATTGGCTGAACAACAACACAAACGACAAGTTAGAATTTTATGCAGTTGAAGCCAACATCATCAAAATTGACAACTCAAAACCTGCACTGAACTTCAAACTCAAAGCATTTCCGAACGAATGGACGAAATCGGGCGGAAACACATCAACGACAGCGACAACAGAAACAGGCGAACTTTACCGAGCATTTTTTCAAAAACTTTTGGACGAGTTGAGAGAAAAACATCGCTTCACAAACGCAAGAACAGGACAACCACAAAGTTGGTATAGTTTCACTTCAGGCGTAAAAGGTTGCATTTATGGTTGTTCGTTTGCAAGAGGTTCAAAAGTTCGTGCAGAAGTTTACATAGACACACCAAGCCAAGAAATAAACAAAGAAATTTTCCGAGCATTTGAACAACAGAAAACACAATTAGAACAAGAATTTGGCGAAGAATTGCAGTTTGAAGAATTGCCGACAAAACGGGCTTCACGAATTGCAGTTTACAGAGATGGCGACATTTGGACAGACACACAAACTTTGGACGAGATTAAAAATTGGTGCATTGAAAAGTTGCTGAAATTCAAACAAGTTTTTGGCGACAAACTAAAACGAGAAACAGAAAATAAAGAGTATTAATAAAACGCCACATAACATCGTATTGGCAATAGGCGGGCTGAACGGCTTCGTATCAACGGAGGTGCAAAATTCAACGTCCGTTCCTCGTATCAACGCCCGTGCTAAAATCCCCGCCCATCGCCAATACGCGGCACGTTATCTGCCATGAACAAAAAGCGGTTATCAATATTAAAGGAATTAAAAAAATATAATATGAAAGAACATAAACTACCAATTCCAAAAGAAATATTATTAGCGCTCGCCATTATTGGATTTCTAGTTGTAATTATTTGCACTTTTCTTAAAATTACTAACAAAGATTTCTCGGAAAATTATTCACAATTAGGGATTGGGATTGCTCTCCTTATTCAAATAGTTCCTATTGGTTTGTT
>NZ_JXAC01000190.1 GCF_000814685.1 Sphingobacterium sp. T2 | reverse complement strand
GTCGAAGAAAATATGGTTAAGAAATTAGTCAGACGTMSMGTCACCAAGAGTTTTAGTAATATTACAAATTACAATTGCCTCCCTAGAGCTAGCTCCTGATAGGGTAAAGTATGAGCAATATGGAGAGTCTGTGGAGGGGAGACCTTTGTATGTTTTCTTTGTGTCTTCGACAAAAAATATAGCGCGGCTCGAACAAATAAGGAAGAGCAACATGTCCATTGTGGGGGAAGAACGTGATGGATTCATTCTTGAAGATATGCCTGCCATCATCTGGATGAGCAACAATGCACATGGCAACGAAACTTCTTCTATGGAAGCTTCGATGATGACTTTATATGAACTTGTAAATCCGAAGAACTCAAAGATGCAGGCTCAGCTGGAAAATACCTTGGTAATTATAGATCCCTGTCTAAATCCTGATGGTACCGAACGTTATAACAATTGGCAGAACGGTATCTTGGGGGTTAAATACAACCCTAATCTCTATGCCCGGGAGCATGCGGAGCCATGGCCTGGAGGTAGATACAATCATTATTATTTTGACCTGAACAGAGATTGGGCATGGCAGACGCAGGTAGAAAGTGTACAACGGATGAAAATTTATAATTCATGGCTGCCTCATATACATGTAGACTTCCATGAGCAAGGTATTAATGCTCCTTATTATTTCCCTCCTGCTGCAGAGCCTCTACATGAGGTTATTACGCCTTGGCAGCGTGAGTTTCAGGCTGTCATCGGCAAGCATAATGCAAAATATTTCGATGAAAAGGGATGGCTGTATTTTACGAAAGAACGTTTTGACCTATTTTACCCATCGTATGGCGATACATATCCTATCTATTCGGGAGCTATAGGCATGACATACGAAAAGGCAGGTAATGGTTCAGCCGGACTAGGGGTGTATACCAATGAGAAAGATACCTTGACCTTGGTAGACCGGGCTATACAGCATCATGCTTCAGGAGTGAACTTGGTGGAAGTGGTGTCGCAGAATGCGCATCGTGTGGTAGAAGAGTTCAAGAAATTTTTCAGGCAAGCTCAGGAGGGAGAGCTATCTTCCTTTCATAGCTACGTCATCAAATATGAGGCGGCAAATGAAGGTAAATTACGTGCTTTAATGGAACTGCTGGATAAGAATAAGATAAAATACTATGCTGCAGAAGGAGTGTTCAAAGGGGTAGACTACAGCACGAAAAAGACTGTATCCTATGTGGCACGAGAAAAAGATGTGGTTATCCCCGGCAATCAGCCGAAGGCAGCACTAGTCAGGGTACTTTTCGAGCCGGAAGCGAAGCTTGTAGATTCGGTAACTTACGATATTACTGCTTGGTCGTTGCCGTATGTGTATGGATTGGAGGGAATAGCCTTGCAAACCAAAGTGTCGTCGATGAAGCCTTATTCTTTGGAGCGGGTGGACAATAACTTGTCGGAAAGCTATGGGTATGCCATTAAGTGGGATGGTTTCTCTTCCGCACAGGTGTTGGCTGCTTTGTTGCAACATGATGTTATCGTAAAGCGATCGGAGTATGCCTTCAAGCTAAATGGCGAAGATTTTCCGCGAGGTTCTCTACTTTTGTTGAGCAGCAACAATAAGAAGACAGACCTTAAGAAGTTATTGAAAGAGGTGGGTGATAAGTATGCCGTGAAGATTCATAGCATAAGTTCTGGCATCATCGAAGGAGCAAAAGATTTGGGAAGCTCGGATGTAAAAACCCTTAAAGCGCCTAAAGTTGTCATGTTAGCTGGAGAGGAGATAAGAGCTTTAAATGTGGGGGAGGTATGGCATTATTTCGATCATCAGCTTCAATATCCTATTACATTAGTGAATCCGAAAGATTTTGCACGCATAAAATGGGAAGAAGTGGATGTGTTTATCATGCCTAATGGAAATTACAGCTTCCTCAAAGATAAAGGTCTTGCCGAAGGTTTTGCTGCATGGGTAAGAAAAGGAGGCAAGGTTATCGCGTTGGAAGGAGCTGTAAGACAATTGGCTACACAGCCATGGAGCAGACTGAAGCCCGTGAAGCAAGATAGTACACAAAAAAGCCAAGACAGTCCGCTGAAAGCTTATTCGGACAGAGAACGTGAGTCTCTCAAGTCCTACACGGCAGGAGCAATCTATAAAGTAGATTTTGACGCTACTCATCCTTTGATGTATGGCATTAGCCGCTATTACACGTTAAGACAAAGCGGAACGTTATACGATTATTTTAAAGATGGAAGTGGTTGGAATGTGGGATATATTAAAGAAGGAGCTTTGATGAGTGGTTTTGTAGGTTATCAGCTTAGCAAAAAAATAAAAAACGGCCTTATTTTCGGAACGGAATCCGTAGGTGCCGGGACAATAATTTATCTGACGGACAATGTGCTGTTTCGTAATTTCTGGGAATCAGGGAAGCAGATCATGGCCAATGCTATTTTTCAAGTAGATTAAGTCCGAAATAAAAAAGGCGTCCACTAGGACGCCTTTTTTATATCATCTGTTTGAGTAGATGCAATGCGTAGTCGATAGTATTTACGTTGCTGATGGCCAGTCTAAGTTGTCCTTTAACCTCTTTGAGGTTGCAGATAGCCGGATTGGCTCCAACAAAGGCTAATACTTTTCCGAACTGTTCAGACTCGAAATAAGAGGACTTCGGATTGTTGACGAAATATCCTTTTAATGTCTGCTTTTTGAAAGATATCTTCTCGAAGCCTATGGTCTTTCCTAACCACTGCAGACGCAAGGTATTAAAGAGTTCATACACTTGAGGAGGAATAGGACCGAAGCGGTCTTCCAGAGCTTTCTCAAAAGCAGTAAGCTGCTCTTCGTTTTCCAGTTTGGCTATTTCGTTGTATAGATTGTAACGTTCGGTGATGTTGGTAACATATTCATCTGGAATCAAGACCTCCAAATCCGTATCTATCTGTGTGAAAGAAACATATTTTCGGTTTTTGTCTTCGTCAAAGAGGTCGCTGAACTCCTCTTCTTTCAATTCCTGTACCGCTTCATCCAGAATTTTGTTGTACATCTCAAAACCTATCTCGGCAATGAAGCCGGATTGTTCTGCCCCCAACAAGTTTCCTGAGCCGCGGATGTCTAGGTCGCGCATCGCTACGTTGAATCCTGATCCTAATTCGGAGAATTCTTCGATGGCTGAAAGGCGTTTGTATGCTTCCGGAGTAAGTGTTGATAGCGGAGGGCTCAGCAGGTAGCAGAATGCTTTTTTATTGGATCGTCCTACGCGGCCCCGCATCTGATGAAGGTCGCTGAGTCCGAACATGTGGGCTTGGTTGATGATGATGGTGTTGGCGTTAGGGATGTCCAGCCCCGCTTCAATGATAGTGGTGGCTACCAACACATCAAAATCATGGTTGATAAATTTTAACATTACATCTTCTAGATCATCTCCTTCGAGCTGTCCGTGGGCGACACCTACGCGAGCGTGAGGTACCAACTTTCTGATTAATGCTCCCAGCTGCTGCAGGTCTGCAACCCGGTTGTGGATGAAAAATACTTGTCCACCGCGGTCCAGCTCAAAAGTTACAGCCTCTTGGATTAGCTTTTCGTTGAACACGTGAAGTTCTGTCTGTACAGGCTGTCGGTTTGGTGGGGGCGTAGAGATGATGCTGAGGTCGCGAGCTCCCATCAGCGAGAAATGCAAGGTGCGTGGAATAGGTGTTGCGGTCAGAGTCAGTGCATCGACATTGGCGCGCATCACTTTCAGCTTTTCTTTCACCGAAACTCCAAATTTTTGCTCTTCGTCGATAATCATCAGTCCTAGGTCTTTAAATTTTACGTCCTTGCTTACCAGCCGATGGGTACCTATGATGATGTCTATTTTGCCTTCTTCCAGTTTTTTCAGAGTTTCTTTAATCTGTTTGCTAGTCTTAAAACGGTTTACATAGTCTATGTTTACGGGAAAACCTTTAAGACGTTCGGAGAAGGTGCGGTAGTGTTGCAAAGCTAAGATGGTAGTAGGCACTAGCACGGCAACCTGTTTGCTGTCGGCGACAGCCTTGAATGCGGCACGAATGGCTATTTCCGTCTTGCCGAAGCCTACGTCACCACAGACCAGCCTGTCCATAGGATGAGGAGACTCCATGTCACGTTTGACGTCGTTGGTAGCTTTCTCCTGATCCGGTGTGTCTTCGTAGATAAAGGAAGCTTCCAATTCTTTCTGAAGGTAGGTATCGGGGCTGAAGGCGTTTCCTGTCTGTGCTTTGCGAAGAGCATAAAGTTTGATAAGGTCACGAGCAATATCTTTTACCTTTTTCTTGGTTGTTTTCTTCAGCTTTTCCCAGGTGTCAGTGCCCAGCTTGTTCAGCTTAGGGACAGTACCTTCCTTGCCAGAATATTTAGAAATACGGTTGAGTGAGTTGATGTTGACGTAGAGTAAGTCGTTGTCGGCATATACGAGACGTATCATCTCTTGGGTTTTGCCGTTGACGTCTACCTTTTCCAGCCCCGCATATTTACCTACACCATGATCTATATGGGTGATATAGTCGCCGGGCTTGAGGTCTCGAAGCTCCTTGAGGGTGATAGCTTGCGAACGCTCGTAAGTTTTTATTCTTTTGTATTTGTAATATCTGTCGAAAATCTGATGGTCTGTGTAGCAGGCCAGTTTTATTGTGTCGTCGCGGAATCCTTCCCGCAAGGCTTTGTAAACAGGGGTAAATACCACCGACGAATCTAAATCTTCCAAGATGGCGAAGATACGTTCGATTTGTTTTGAAGAGTCCGAAAAGATGAGGTTCTTCACGCCTTTGCTTTCGTTTTCCTTGAAGTTGTGGATGAGGAGGTTGAAATCCTTGTTGAACGAAGGCTGAGGACGTATGTCGAACGTTATTATTTCGTCGGCCTTAAAGAAGAACTGCTTTCCGAACTCCACATTAGGGAAGTCGAACAGCATGGCTCCGAAATTTTTGTCGTCTGTAAATGTAAATCTTGGATCAATCCATTCTGGATTGTTTTTTATATCCTCTTCGGATAACGCTTTCCATAGTTTGGGAGGCTTTTTTGTATCCTTCACGGAGGATATCTAGCGTAAACTGGACATCTTTAATCCATATTACCGAATTGCGGTCAATATATTCCAACAGTGAAATATGGTTGTTTGCCAAAAACTTTGCCTGAACATTGGGAACGATGGTCACTGTATGGATTTTGCCTACTGAGAGTTGGCTTTCTATATCGAAGGTACGTATGCTTTCTATTTCATCCCCAAAAAATTCTATTCGGTATGGTAAGTCATTAGAGAAAGAGAAGATGTCTACGATACCACCACGTATAGCAAACTGTCCTGGCTCATAAACGAAATCCACCCTTTCGAAGTCATATTCGTAGAGGAATTCGTTTATGAAGTCTATGCTGAGTTTTGTGTTTTGCGTAATGGTAAGCGTGTTTTTCTCTAGGTCCTGCCTGTTGATGACCTTCTCGGCTACAGCTTCGGGATAGGTAACAACCATTTTTGGTAGCTCGGAGGTGTGGTTCAAAGCGCTTAGCGTTTCGGCACGCTGCAGCACATGTGTGCTGTCCAGCTGAGTGAAGTCGAAAGGCTTGCGATAGGATGATGGAAAAAACAACACCTGCTTTTCGAAGGCACTTTCCAAGTCGGATTGAAAATAGGCAGCATCTTCATGTGTAGGAAGGATGAAAAGGTAGGGACGCTCCTGCAGCTGATAGGAGGTAGCAGCCACCAAAGCATCTGAAGAGCCTATTAGCCCTTTGAGTTGAATTTTATGGATTTTTACCTTGAATAGCCTTTACAAGCGAAGAGACTTGTGTGGTTTGACCGTAATATGATAAGATTTCTTGAATATTCACTTAACTCCCAATGTTTTGATGCAAAGTTAGTAAAATTATGGCTTTAGGGTCAGTGCTTTTTGGATAGACTTTCAAGAAAACGGCATGGAGCGAGGAGAGGGATAGGGTTGCTATCTAAAAAGAAGGCCTGCTTTGTGGGCAGGCCGAGCTTAATGAAACAAAAATTACTCAGTTATAAAGGGTAAGTTGTGGTAACATTTTTAATTTTCCATCCTTCCTCAGACTGTACTAAGGTAACATAGTCTACGCGTTTGAAGGTCGGGAACTCCATAGTTACTTTTCCAATGGTAGTGTTACCCGTCTGGTCGAGGATTTCTATCGTTTGCTCGCAATCGAATTTGTTGTCTTTCAAAGATTTCAGGTACTTCAGATACGATTTTTTGTCGTGTTTGTCGTCATTAGCTGTATTTCTGTATTCGAAATCGTCGGCGAACATGATTTTGTTATACATGTCACTACCTAGGATGGAAGCACTGACATAGCTAAAGAGGACTTCTTTATTGTTTAGGTCTTTGTAAGGTTTTACGTTAGCATTGGCACTATATACAGAAGCTACTAAAGCGATGATTACTGCTGCGATTGTTGTTATTTTTCTTTTCATGACTTTAATGTTTATAATGTTTAATGTTTTCTGATGTTTTGATATGACAAAGTTATAGCGCAGCAGAGGCCAAGAGAATGGCTTTTCGACTAATTTATCTCGAAAATCGGTAAATCCCGCTCTCTTATCGGTAAATAAATCTAGCGATATTTAAAGGCGGTGAAAAAGGTAGGAAAATGTTTAGAGGAGCTGATGAGCTTCGGAAAAGCTTACTACTTTGTCATAGCTTTCTTTGAGGTCAAACTGTAAATCTTCGTGTAGTTTGTCGTACTTGCTCAAGGTTGTCTTCAGGCGTGCCGACACGTAGCGGCGAAGTTTATCGGAGGCAGCTACATAGCTATTCTGAAATAGGGCGGGATAATAAGAAAAAGCCAACTCAAGAATCAAGAGTCTAAATTCTACTTCACTAAACTTGTCTTTCGTGATTTTTTCATGTTCGTTGATCATGCCACTAGCCTGTCGCAACAGAGTAGTTAGAGTACGATAATTGGAGTACAGGGGAACATTTTTCACTCCCGACTTTTCTGGGGTGAGCAGGGAGCTAAGTTTTTCCCTCAGCGTATTAATCCGGTCTTCTAGGTCGTATTCGTTTTCGAGAAGCTGAAAGTGGAGTTGCTTCATGAGCATCTTATCTTTACTGATAAGGCGTACCAGCAGCTTGTCCTTTTCTTTAGGAGGAAGATTCAATATAGCTTCTTTAAGTTCCGGGTCTTTATGTAATGACATGCTATAAAGTTAGGAAAAGAAGGTTAATTTATTCCTATTGTTACGTAACGTAATGGTATAATTTACTTATCCGTAAAAAGTACCATTAAATATGCTAATAGTACCATATAGAGTTAAGTTTTAGAAGTATCTTTGTGAACGATGGCAAAAGTTCCTGTAATAGAGCAATGTGTTGTGTCTGATGGCTTTAATCAAGAGTTTATGATTGAAAGCTTGGCACATTATCTAGATAGGAATAAGAATTTAGTTTTTCCGCATCGCCATAATTTTTACCACTTCGTTTTGTTTACGAAGGGGGGAGGGAGCCATACTATAGACTTTGAACGCTTTGAGGTAGAGCCTTGGCAGATTTATTTCATGTCTCCGGGGCAGATTCATACGTGGGAGTTTGGCGAAAACATGGATGGATATGTGGTAAACTTTCACAAGGATTTGTTTAAGGATGTGTTGTTGCGGTCCGATTATCTGATGATGTTTCCTTTTTTCTCGGGTTTGGTGATGAGATGGCGTTTTTGTTGATAGAGGAGGAAGACCGTAATCTAGTGACAGAGATATTAGACCGTATACTGCAGTATAGAGGTGATGTTTCTTTCATTAAAGCCTCATTGCTGTATCTTTTCCAGCTTTTGAACAGGCAGCGGATTTCTTCTTTCAGTACGGAGTCTAGTGTTTACAACCACACTTTGCTGCGCAATTTTCTAAATCTTATAGAATCTAACTTTAAATCCTTACGTTTGCCAAAAGAATATGCAGCATTGCTGTATATCACACCGAACCATTTAAATGCATTATGTAAGGAGTTATTAGGTCAGTCGGCAGGGGAGATCATTCGCGACCGTGTGATTTTGGAAGCCAAAAGACTCCTTGTCATCAAAGATTATTCTGTGGCTGAGATCGCATATGAGCTAAATTTTAACGATAATTCGTATTTTACAAAGTTTTTTAAAAAGGCAGTAGGGGTTACCCCTGAAGAGTTCAGAAAAAAGTTAATAAATCATATATAGAAAAACGTTTACTATGTCAACAAAATATACCATACCAAGTGAGTGGAAGAGTGCTGTGGATGGCAAGTGTCCTAGATGTCGTACCGGCAACATGTTCAGAGCCCCTTTATTGAGTTTCAAGTCGAAGAAGATGTATGACACTTGTCCGCATTGCGATTTGAAATTTGAGAAAGAGCCTGGATATTTTTATGCGGCTATGTATGTGAGTTATGCTTTTGTGGTGGCTGAGCTGGTGACAGCATGTGTAGGTACCTATATTCTTACCGGCAATCTAGAGTCTCCATGGTTGTATCTTTCGGTAGCGGTAGCTGTTTCCTTAATCTTGGCGCCTTTCAACTATCGTTATTCCAGAGTTGTGTTGATGTACTGGATGACGCCTCAGTTTAAGTTTCAAGAGCGTTATTTCCTGAAAGGAAAATAAGGACATCTTCAATAGGTCAAATCCGATTATATTGTAACAAAATAATAGGGATTTATCGTCTTGCGGCGATTAATCCCTAATTTAGTTATAGAACAATTTAGTATTCTAAATATGAGATATTACGCATTACTCTTTTTAATGGTTTTATCCGGAATAGCTTTGGGACAGCGCAAGGGCTATTGGCAACAGGATGTAAAGTATACGATGGATATTGATGTGGACGAGAAAAGCTATCAGTATGATGGCAAGATGACCTTGGAATATGGCAACAATTCCGGTCGATCATTATCTAAAGTTTATTTTCATCTGTATTTCAATGCTTTTCAGCCGGGGAGTATGATGGATAACCGTTTGATATCCATTGCCGATCCGGATTCCCGTATGACCAAAAATATAGGAACTAAGGAAAAGCCGGTCTATCAGAGCCGCATTTCTACGCTTACTCCTGAACAGATAGGCTATCAGAAGATATCGACGCTGAAAGTAAATGGTGTGCCGGCACAATTCAAAGTGGATGGGACCATCTTGGAAGTAGAGCTTCCACAGCCTATTGCCGACGGTAGCAAGACGACCTTTGAGATGGAGTGGAAAGCACAGGTTCCAGAGCAGATTCGAAGAAGTGGTCGTAATTCCAGAGAAGGTGTAGCCCTTTCGATGACGCAGTGGTATCCTAAGATGGCGCATTTCGATGATTTTGGATGGCATTTGGATGAGTATGTAGGCCGAGAGTTTGTCGCCCCTTTTGGCAATTTCGATGTGACGATCCATATCCATAAAGATTATGTTATCGGCGGATCTGGCAGTCTTACAAAACCCTTCAGAGGTGAAAGGCTATGTGAAAAATGCCAAAATAAAGACTAACAGCACAAAACAAGGCTACATGGCACTTTAAAGCTCATAATATCCATGACTTTGCATGGGCAGCGGATCCAAAATTTGTAGTAGACTCTACAACTTCCAAAGGTGGAGTTAAAATTTATACGGTATTTATACCTGCCAATAAGGAGATTGAAAACAACTGGAAACAAGCGTTGGGCTTTGCAGCAGAATTTTTCGATTTTGCTTCAAGCCGCTTCGGTGCTTATCCTTGGCCTACCTATACCATAGTGCAAGGAGGGGATGGTGGTATGGAGTATGGTACTGCAACCTTGATTACAGGCAATCGTAACCTGAAAAGTCTTGTTAATGTGATTTTTCATGAGGCTGCACACTCGTGGTATCAACACCTTTTCGGTATTAATGAGACTGTGGATGAGTGGTTTGACGAAGGGTTTACTTCTTATGTGGAAGAGTTGGCTATGCATCACATCTTTGAAAGAAAAGGAGCTATCCCTACTAATCCTATTATGGAACCATATCGCGGCTACTATCGTTTAGCCCTTTCAGGGAAGGAAGAGCCGATGAGCCTTTTGGCCGACTATTACAATACCAACTATGCTTATTCGAATGCGGCGTATAACAAGGGTGCAGTAATGGCCGAACAGCTAGGCTATATTATCGGAAAAGAGAATCTTGAGAAGACATTTTTGAAGTTCTATGAGCTTTGGAAGTTTAAACATCCGACCCCTAATGATTTCAAGCGCGTAGCTGAGGATGTGTCAGGAATCAACCTGAAATGGTATTTCAACTTATTTATCAACACCACACGTAAAATCGATTACGCTATTGACACCATTGCCGGAAAAGAAATAATCATTCGCAACAAATCGGATTTCGCGATGCCTTTGGATATCCTAGTAGAATACAAGGATGGAAGTAAGGAGTTGTTTTACATCCCTTTGCGTGAGATGAGAGGCGAAAAGCCGGCAGAAAATTATGATATCTATGCAGGAGTGAAACGTACCGTATTGGAAGATTGGTTCTGGACAAAACCTACCTACTCTTTTACGGCGAGCAAAGAGGTGGCTAAAGTGTGGATAGACCCAACGCTTCGACTGGCAGATATTGAGTCATCCGACAACCATAAAATAGTAAAATAAGCGGATTTTAAATCCGCTTATTTTTTATGGATTAAGTGATTCCAACTCTAAAGGTATTGAATTATTATTGGTAAGTCTTTGTTGAGGACTTGTGGATTCTAATACTGAAACCATGAGATATAGAAATATCATGCACAGTATCATGGCAACACATACTAAAAACTCTTTCATAAGCATTTCTTATTTATCATGTTTTTCATACTAGGTAGTACTATATTGAACAGTTTATCTTAATATTTTGTTTAGATAAATAGTTGATTTTTTGAGAACAATTGGTTTTCCAACAGTTTTTGAAGCCTAATTGAAGCATGCTTTCTCTATCTTTGTCCGAAACGGAGGACAACGGATGATATACTTTCATATTCCATTTTGTAAGCAGGCCTGTCACTATTGTGATTTCCATTTTAGCACATCCTTGAAATATAAGGATGAGATGCTGGAGGCCTTGCAAACGGAACTTGTACGGAGGGCTGACTACTTACAAGAAAAGAAATTGTATAGTCTGTATTTTGGGGGAGGGACGCCTTCATTGCTGGAAAGTCAGCAGATATCAAAACTTATCGACCAGGTTTCCAAGTATTTTGATATCAGTGATGATGCGGAAATTACGTTGGAAGCCAATCCAGATGACCTGACCGCAGAGAAAGTTCGTTCGTTGCGCGATACTCCCATCAACCGTTTTTCTATAGGTATTCAGTCATTCTTTGAGGAGGACTTACGTTGGATGAACCGAGCTCACAATGCACAGGAGGCCGATGCTTCTATTAAGAGAGTTCAGGATGCCGGCTTCGAGAATATTACGTGCGATCTTATCTATGGATATCCTTTGCTGACGGACGAAAAGTGGAAGTACAACCTCCAACAACTTATCATCATGCAGGTGCCGCATATCTCTTCTTATGCGATGACGGTAGAAAAGAAGACAGCCTTGGCACATTTTGTCAAGGAAGGAAAAACTCCACCCATGAGCGATGTCCAGAGTGCTGAACAGATGCTGATGCTCATTGATACACTCACGATGGCCGGCTATGAGCATTATGAGATTTCTAACTTTGCAAAAAACGGTATGTATGCACGTCATAATACCAACTATTGGAAAGGAAAACATTATCTAGGCATAGGACCATCAGCACATTCCTTCAATGGAGAAAGCCGTTCATGGAATATAGCCAACAATGCCAAATATATAGAAGCCGTAAGTGAGGGCAAGGATTTTCAGGAAACAGAATATCTGCAAACAAAGGACCGATTCAATGAATATGTGATGACGTCCCTACGAACGATGTGGGGAATAGATATCGATAAAGTGAAAACTGATTTTGGAGAAAGTTGTGTTTCTCACCTACTACGAGACATTAATCCATTTATCGAACGGGAAGAAGTGGAGCTCAAAGAAGGCAGGTATCTATGTGCTACGACAAAAGGAAAGTTGATGGCAGACCATATTGCTTCCGAATTGTTTATGGTAGAAGAATAATTTTTAGCTGGAAAGAATTATCAAAGGCTAAAATTTAGCTACATACGGCTGAATTTTAGCTTTTTTATTTTTCGACAAAAGCTGTTTTTTTTAATGATTTGACAAAGGAATGGGGTTAAATTTTTTAATCTGATAAAAGGTTACTATAAGGTAGATGAAAAAATATTAAAAATGAAATATCAATAGGTTAATAATGAGTAATATACATAAGTTTGTGTCATAATAACCTAAGAAATTATGATACAACAACCGACTTTTGAGTCCGAAATCAGAAGTTATAAAAATCAGCAAAATGCTGCTGTAAAACTCATCAAAATTGTCAGTGATTTGTGGGTGAATCATTCCATAGAGTTGGTTTTCTTCCGAAATCAGTTGATGGACCGTCGTGTAAGCAAAGTGCTCAACTTGCATGAGGAGTCCAAAGCTATTGCAGGTAAGCCTATCAGCATTTTCTCTACATTGCAGGTTGCCGAAATCATGCAGAGCTTACATCTTGCGCCGTCGCGTATAGATATCGGTAAGCTGGCCTTAAAAATTCGTGAACAAGATATTGAAGAAGAACAGCTCCGTTATTTTATAAAGAAGGAGCTGGTGTCTGCCAAAGAACATCGCGAATTTGATCCTCGTGATGTGGTATTATATGGGTTTGGACGTATAGGTCGATTGTTGGCGCGTGAGCTTATCACTAAAGTAGGGGCAGGCCATACTTTGAGGTTGCGAGCTATCGTGACACGTGATAATATTGACAAAAAGACTTTAACGAAAAGAGCTGCTCTTCTTCAAAACGATTCTATACACGGAGAATTCGAAGGAACGGTAACTATAGATGAAGAAAAGAGAGCCCTTATAATTAACGGTGTTACAGTCTATGTAATTTCAGCTTCGACACCAGAAGAGATAGATTACACGAAGTATGGTATTCAGAATGCTTTGGTCATAGACAACACAGGCGCATTCCGTGATAAAGAACAGTTGTCACGTCACCTTGCTTCAAAAGGTGCTTCCCAAGTATTGTTGACAGCACCAGGTAAAGGTGTTCCAAACATTGTGTATGGGGTGAACAACGATATGATAGACACGGAAAATGAGAGTATATTTTCTGCAGCCTCCTGTACAACCAATGCCATCTCTCCGATATTGGATGTGATACATAATGCTATTGGGATTAAGCAGGGACATATAGAGACTATCCATTCGTACACCAATGATCAAAACTTGGTGGATAATATGCACAAAAAATCCCGTCGTGGTCGTGCTGCTGCCCTCAATATGGTTATCACGGAGACGGGAGCTGGTGGGGCTGTGGCCAAGGTGTTGCCAGATTTGTCCGGAAAGCTTACTTCTAACGCCATCCGTGTTCCGGTGCCCAACGGTTCTTTAGCTATCTTGCATCTACAGCTGAAGAAGAAAACGTCATTGGAAGAATTAAACGGGCTGGTGAAAGCGGCAGCATTGGACGGTCGTCTTACTGAGCAGATTAAATATTCTACAAGCGAGGAGTTAGTGTCTTCAGATATTATAGGCACTACGGCAGCTTCGGTGTATGACGCTCCGGCGACCATCGTAGCTCCGGACGGAAATAATGTGGTCCTCTATGTATGGTACGATAATGAGTATGGATATACGCACCAGGTGATGCGTTTAGCGCGACATGTGGCAGGGGTGAGACGCTATACCTACTATTAAGAAATTTCAGAGTCCAATTTTTATTTTCTTAGTTTTTGATAAGCCATCTCTAGGAGATGGCTTTTTTATTGCAAGAGCTTTTCCGTTTCAAGGTATTTCATGATAATTTGGGTGGCTCCCGCTCGTTGCTGTACGTATTTTTTTGCGGCAGCACCACATTCTTGCAGCTTATCTTTATTTTGAAGAGCTCCAAATACCGTTTTCAGCTGTTTATAATTGGAAATTGAAAATCCAGCCATAAGAGTTACTAAGTCTACTGCCTCTTGGAATTTCGCGTACTTAGGTCCGAAAATTACAGGTTTTCCATAAGTTGCTGCTTCTAATGTGTTGTGTATACCCACACCGAACCCTCCTCCTACGTAGGTGATGTCACCATAATGGTAAAGGGATGAAAGCATACCTATATTGTCGATGAGTAAGACTCGTCGAGCATGTATTTCTTCAGGTGAGTAATTTCTGAAATTGGAGAAGAGAAGCACCTGCCCATCAAACAGTTCTACGATGTTCTGAATATGGGTATCATGGATTTCGTGGGGAGCTATGATAAACTTCCAAGCGTTGAAGTCGTCATGCAGCTTTTTAAGAAGCTCTTCGTCAGGTTTCCAAGTACTGCCTGCGACAAGGACTCTATGCTCCCGACAAAAGCGTTCCACTTCGGATATGGGCTTATGCTGCACAGGAAGTTCAAGTACCCGGTCAAAGCGTGTATCTCCTGCAAGGCCGGCATTGGTGATATTTATCCACTTCAACATATGGACAGTATCCATATTCTGTGCGAAGAAATAGGTCACATTGCGTAGTATATCCCTGAAAAAGTCTCCATACGGCTTGAAGAAAATCTGCTCTTCCCTAAATATAGCCGAAATCATCAACAGCTTGATATTTCTTTTCTTTAATTCGACAAAATAGTGATGCCAATATTCGTATTTGGTAAATACGGCAAATTTTGGTCGGATAAGTTCTATAAATTGACGGGCATTTTTCGCTGTGTCCTCAGGCAGATAGAACACGTGGTCCGCAAGAGGCGTGTTTTTGCGTATCTCATATCCCGATGAGGAGAAAAAGGTGATAACAATTTTTTCGGAAGGGTATTTGATGCGGATCTTTTCGAGTACCGAACGCCCTTGCTCAAACTCTCCCAGCGAAGCAAAATGAAACCAGATATATTGTTGGTTAGGGTCTATCTGCTCTCGGATGGCTTTGAAAATATCTTTTCGGCCTTGAACCCAGAGTTTGGCCTTGCGGTGAAATGGCGAAATTATCCATAAAATCTTGCCATATAACCAAACACCAAGGTCGTATAATAATCGCATATTCTAAAATAATACTTATCTTCGTCAAAGATAAAAATTTAAACCTTTTCTAAACGGAGTTACGGTGCAAACTAGTAATCGCAAGCGCATATTAATCACAGGAGCTGCAGGGTTCTTAGGCTCCCATCTTTGTGACCGCTTTGTGGAGGAGGATTTTCATGTGATTGCGATGGATAACTTGGTTACGGGGAGCATAGAGAACATACAGCACTTGTTTCATCTTCCTAATTTTGAATTTTTCCATCATGATGTGACCAAGTTTGTGCATGTGCCGGGACGTTTGGATTATATACTTCATTTTGCTTCGCCCGCAAGTCCGGTAGATTATCTTAGAGTTCCAATCCAGACACTGAAGGTAGGCTCATTGGGTACACACAACCTGCTGGGGCTAGCCAAGGAGAAAAGAGCCCGAATCTTGGTAGCTTCCACTTCTGAGGTGTATGGGGATCCATTGGTATCGCCACAGACAGAGGATTATTGGGGCAATGTAAACCCTGTAGGGCCGAGAGGCGTATATGATGAAGCTAAGCGTTTTCTGGAGGCGATGACCATGGCGTATCACAACTTTCATGGTTTGGACACCCGTATTGTACGCATTTTTAATACGTATGGGCCGCGTATGCGTCCTAATGATGGAAGAGCGCTGCCGACCTTTATCGGCCAAGCCTTGCGGGGGGAAGATATTACTGTTTTTGGTGATGGCACGCAGACACGTTCGTTTTGCTATATCACAGACCAGGTAGAAGGTATCTTCCGTTTGCTGTTTGCGGACTATTGCTTCCCTGTGAATATAGGTAATCCGGATGAGATCAGCCTCAACACTTTAGTGAGTGATATTATTCGGCTTACTGGAAGTAAGTCCAAGGTTGTTTTTCAGGCCTTGCCGGAGGATGACCCCAAGCAGCGTCGGCCTAGCATAACTCTAGCGAAAAATATTTTGGGATGGGAGCCTAAAGTTTCACGTGAAGAGGGGTTACAAAGTGAACTATAGACTATTTCAAAACTATTTACGAGCATAAACGTTAAAATTATGAGCAGAATTTTGGTTACAGGGGGAACAGGCTATATTGGTTCTCATACTGTAGTAGAGTTACACAACGCTGGATATAAACCGGTGATCATCGACAACCTATCCAACTCCAACATTAAAATTCTAGATCAGATTGAAAAGATTATAGGTGTAAAGCCGGAGTTTCATCAATTTGATCTATGTGATGCGGAGAAGGTAAATGCATTTGTCCAAGCTAATCCAGACATACAAGGTATTATTCATTTTGCGGCGTCGAAGGCTGTGGGAGAATCTGTTCAAGATCCTTTGAAATATTATCACAATAATTTTTTTCTCATTGATTAATCTATTGAATGCTTATCGAGGAAAAAATGTGAACTTTGTATTTTCATCCAGCTGTACGGTGTATGGCGAGCCGGACGTTTTGCCTGTTACGGAATCGGCACCGGTGAAGAAGGCTACATCGCCTTACGGCAATACCAAGCAGATTGCTGAGGAGATTCTTCAGGATACGGCGAGTGCTTATGACAACTACCATATTATCGCATTACGCTATTTCAATCCGGTAGGGGCGCATCCTTCGGCATTAATAGGAGAGCTGCCAAATGGTGTTCCTCAGAATCTGTTGCCTTTCATCACCCAAACAGCTATAGGTAAAAGGGAGAAGCTCACCGTATTCGGTAATGATTACGATACGCCTGATGGTTCTTGTATACGAGACTATATTCACGTGGTAGACCTTGCCAAAGCTCATGTAGCGGCAATCAAACTACTGGAGAAGGGAAATCCGAATGGTAAGTATGATGTTTTCAATGTAGGGACGGGCAACGGCTATTCGGTATTGGAGGCTATTGCGGCATTTGAGAAGGCTTCGGGACAGAAGCTGAAATATGAATTTGGTCCTAGACGTGAAGGGGATGTAGTAAAAGTGTGGGGAGATGTCAGCAAATCTAACCGTGAGTTAGGCTGGAAAGCAGAGCTTGGTATCGATGAGATGATGGCATCGGCATGGGCTTGGGAAAAATACCTCAAGGAAAATCCTTTAGACTAATCTTTGTAGATAAAAAAATCCTTGCTTTTATTACAGCAAGGATTTTTTTATACTTATTTTTAATGAGCAAGCGTATAGGAAGAAAGTTTTGCGTAATAGCCTGTGCCGTCGTATTTTCTTTTATAAGGTACGGATTGGCATTCCTTTGAGCAGCAGCCTTCCATCTCCCAGCCACATTCATCGCATTGGGTGAAATGGTCGTTGCAGCGGGGATTTGCACAGTTTATCATTTTCTTTGTTGGCTTACCACAGTTGCGGCAGGTGGACACAATGGTAGGGTTAACTTTATTTATCGGCACAGTAACTCTGTTGTCGAAGACATAACAGTCCCCTTCAAAATCTACACCGCCCACTTCTTTTCCGTATTTGATGATTCCTCCGTGCAGCTGATAAACTTCTTCGAAACCTTCTTTAAGAAGGAGGGCTGATGCTTTTTCGCATTTGATACCACCGGTACAGTAAGTAAGGATTTTTTTGCCCTTCAGATGTTCCAGTTCTTTGACCTTTTCCGGAAACTCCCGGAAATTGTTGATATCCAGTGTTACCGCATTTTTGAAGCGACCAACAGAATGTTCGTAGTTGGATCGTACGTCGAGGATAACCACATCCTCGCGGTCTTTCATCTCCATAAATTCTTTGGGCTCCAGATATTTGCCGGTTTCTTTGGTAGGATCTATGATGTTGGGATCTCGGAGTCCTGAGTGTACTATTTCCGGTTTGTAGCGGCAGTGCATCTTTGCGAAGGAAGGTTGTTCTACGTTGTCGATTTTGAAGTCGGTGTGGTTGAATCTTCCGTCAGCATAAATGGCTTCCATATATGCTTTACATGCTTCAGGGGTTCCGGAAACTGTACCATTGAGACCTTCGTCAGCCACGATGATACGTCCTACGAGTCCAAGAGATTTACAAAATTCGAGGTGGTCTGCAGCAAACTTTTCTGCATTTTCGATACGGCTGTAGCAATAGTACAGCAATGTTTGATATTTAGTCATGTCATTGATACCGCTGCAAACGGCGTTTAATGTTAATTAAAAGATAAGCGACAAAGGTAGTAAAATATAATGGCTTGCTAGGAATTTCTTTACTTTTTAATTTAAAGGTTTTAAAAGGTAATTCTAAACCGTTGAGTTTGATTTCGTAAAGGGTTGCCAGCAGCAGTCCGAGTTTGCCGGGGGGGAATCCTTTTTTATAAACCATAGGAGGTAAGGTTCGGGTAAGTTGCATAAGAGCCAGCCTTGATATTTGCCGAAAGGCATCTTTGTGTTTGCTAATTCGATCAGAATTTCAGGGTTAAAAAGGCTGTTATTCTCTGGTTTTGCCATGGGTAATTCTATATTTTATCAGTCGGAAAGCGATGACGATATGGTTGAAAATGTTGGGTATGGTGCCGTAGTGTTTTTTAAAGATTTCGTAGCGTTCTTTCAAGCTTTGGCGATGTCTTTTTTGTGACATGCCGCCAACCAGATAGCGGGCTACATAACAGTGTACATATTGTGCGGTTTTCGCTTTTTTTGCAGCACGGATTACCCAGTCAATGTCGGCACTCAGCTTATACTGAAGGTCGTACGGTTCAGCAATATTGCGTTTTATGTATATTGCCTGATGGCATACGTTCATGCCGTAGCGGAAAGATTTCCAATCAAAAGTTGAAGGAGCCTTATGGCGGCGGTCACCCACGATGCGGCGCTCTTCATCCACCAGTTTCGTTTCGCCGTATATAATGTCGGCATTGTTACCTCTTTCGACAACGGTCTGAATGGTGCTGTTGTCGTATAGTTCGTCTCCTGAGTTGAGAAAAAGGACGTAATCGCCTGTAGCTTTGGACAGACCTTTGTTCATAGCGTCGTAGATGCCTTTATCTTTCTCGGATACTATAACATCTATGCTGCCTCTATATTTGTTGATGACATCTAGAGTTCCGTCAGTGGAAGCTCCGTCGATAATGATATATTCAATATTGTCGTAGGTCTGGTTGAGGACAGACAGTATGGTGTGTTCGATATCTCGAACGTTGTTGTAAACAATAGTTATGATTGATATTTTGGGAGATGTCACTTTTTTTTAACGTTTGTTCCAAAGCTTTTTAATATATCGTATGAGTCGTTGTGGTAAAGAGCCTTTACGAGTTCTGTAAAAATACTTAATTGCTTCGTAAGCGGTCTTATTTTCTTCAAATTCTTTCGGGAACTCGTTTATAGGTTCTGTAGCTAGCTCCACATGGTAGGCGTTGTCCACATCGGAATGGGTGCCGGAGCCGTCCGTACCCATATTTTGAATCATGGACTGACGGGGATAGAGCACTAGACCGTGGTTGTTAAAGATTGATAGGTACCAGCGTATAGCCCAAGAGTTTATCTTTCCTGCTTTAAATTCTTTGACTTGCTTCCAGAAGTTTTCGCTGTTGTCTATGCTAAATCTTTTGATTTTTTCGCTGGTGAAGCCTGCGGTAAGTTGGTCGATGTTTGGATTGAAGAGCTTCCCAAGCTCTTTCCCATGTTCGCCCAACCCCAGCTTGTTGCCACGCGGAAGAAGAAAGACTCAGGCAGTTTGTCGGCATCTTTGACAGGATACATGTATCCGCTTATTTCCATGACTTTGTCGTCACTTCGTT
>NZ_JXAC01000019.1 GCF_000814685.1 Sphingobacterium sp. T2 | reverse complement strand
ATTGCTAAAAACCGTAAACCAATTTAGTAGTAAGCGCAATTATTTACTCTAGTTGGTTTGACATCAAATCAATGAATAACGAGCAAAGAGGTTACAAATTAACTCAAACTAAGATATTGGAATTAATTTTCCTACGATCTCAGCAAATTAAAGGAGATGGCATGTATATGTCATCTCCTTTTTTGTTTGTATTTGCAAATATTTGATTATCAATTTGTAAAATGGTAGCAAGAAGCCCTGTATTATTTTGTAGCTTTACGGCCGATATAAATCTTGGGGATTCTACGAAAGAAACATGAAAGATATTATTTCAGGAATTGTAGCATAGGATGAGGCCAGTTTTAGGCGTTTCTATGATAGATATAGGCCTAAAATTTATACGGCTGCTCTCAAATTGTTAGGAGAGCAAACCTTGGCTGAAGATGTGGTGCAAGATACTTTCCTGAAAGTATGGATAAACAGGGAATCCTTACCTACCATAGAGAATGTTGAAGCTTGCTGCACCGCATAGCGAAAAATGTTATCCTCAACATGATGAAGAAGGCCGAATATTACAAGGTCTATGCCTAGGAAGAGGCCAAGACAGCATTGATGAGTTTTTTTTCCGGAAGCGGATTATCATACGCACGAAAAGGAATTTCAACAGATATTGAATGATGCGATAAACAGGCTGCCGGAAAAACAGCGACAGGCATTCATTCTGTCCAAACAACAGTTTCTGAAGAGGGAAGAAGTGGCAAAAGTACTGAATGTTTCGCCCGAAACAGTGAAATCAAACCTCGAAAGAGCGATGAAAAGCGTACGTACCTACTGTCAGCAGCAGCTCAAAGACCTTCCTTTTGTCTTGCTCTTGTTTTTCTTTTCAAAAAATCTTTAACCCCATACCCCCATTTCTATTTTTCAATTGTCTTGGAATATAAAAGCACATATTGTAGCTCAATAATATAGCCGGACTAATATTATATTTTATGCTTGACGATAAAGAAGTAGAACGTATTTCCATATTAATCGAAAAATGTCTTAGTGATTCAATCAACGAGGTTGAAAGGGCGGAGCTATATTATTATTTGTCGGATGATCGCTATCAGCAGATTTTTGACCAGAAGATTGAGGGCTTATTCACCCGAAATATAGAGCTGCTGGATATGGATGAACAGTCTAAGGAAGCCATATTTGATACCATTGTGCAGGCAGCTCCAGTTTCGGTTGTGCCTATTAGACCGCGTTTTAAGTATAAAGCTTGGATGGCGGTGGCTGCCGCCTTTATCATGATGCTGTCTGTCGTATTGTATGTTTATCTCTTCAGAACATCTAATCAAGGTGAAGAGGTTGCTGCAGTGCAGGGTGACAAGCAGAAGATCTATTCAGAGTCTTATGTCATAGCGGATGATAAAAACGGAAGAGAGCCACTCCCCGCTAAAGATAAAGCCCTCTTCGTATCGGAAGATATTAAGCTGAGTTTGGAAGATCTTAAGATCGGTGAGTCTAAAACGATCAACGGTATTCTCATCGAGAAGAAAGATGCCGGAAATATAGTGTTCAGCTTCCGTTCGTCAGCACTGACCCCAAAAGCCAAACATATCATCAACAGCATCATCACCCCTCGCGGTAGCAGTTATAAAATAACACTTCCTGACGGAGGTACGGTAGACTTGAATTCCAGCTCCAAGTTAGAATTCCCTTCGGTATTTGCGAGTCAGGAGCGAAAGGTGCTTCTGGAAGGGGAGGCTTTCTTCGCGGTGAAGAAAAATCCCGATAAAGCCTTTATTGTGGTGGCGCGCAACAGAAATATTTCGCAGGAGGTGCTCGTGTATGGGACAACCTTTAATGTTAATGCTTATGCAGAGACAAAGGCCATCGTTACGACCTTGGTGGAAGGTAGTGTGAAGGTGAAAGCCAACGATAAGGAGGTGTTGTTACGTCCTTCACAGCAGAGTGTAATGGGTCAGGATAGCATAATGGTTAGCCCTGCCAATATAGATATGAATCTGTCATGGAGAAATAATCTTTTCTATTTCGCAGAAACCGCTATACAGTATGTTATGAGCCAGATCAGTAGATGGTATGATGTGGATATTGTCTATGATAGTGAAATGCCTGAATTTAAGCTTACCGGCATTACTCTGCCTACAAAATTGGCCTATTACAGGATTACAGATGTGGCAAAGGATATCGATAAAGCCAGCTTATTTGCTTTCTCTTCTACACAGAAGATTCTGTTCTACGCGGTGGGAAGCAAGCTGTATGGTTATGACTACAATTTGAGATTGGAAAAGCTTTATCTCATAGAAGATTTTGAGGATGAAATTACCATGATCAATTGTGATATACAGCAAGGAAATGGTAGCCAGCTGTATGTGGCTACTTATAATCCACAGACTAAACGAACTATTCAGAAATATATCACAGGCACAAATCCTAACAACCTTGTGATGACCAAAGTGGCCGACGTGAAATGGGAAGGATTGCTAAAAGTAAAAAGCATGACGTGGAGAAACAGCACACAATAAAAGAAAGAGACTGATATGAAAAGAATTTTAACCCTATTAGTCCTACAACTTCATGTTGTAGGACTTTTTGCCCAACGGGAGATAATCTCTGAGAAAGAGTTTCTCGCTGCGGTAAGTGAAGCCGGTCAACAGAACAAACTCATTTTCGTGGACTTCTATGCCGACTGGTGTGTACCTTGCAAGCAGATGGACAAGGAGGTTTTCTCATTAGACGACATAAAGAACCTCATGAACCAAAAGTTTGTTTTCCTTAAAGTCAATGCGGAGAAAAATTACGGAGTTGAGTTGGCCAAACAATATGCTGTGAGAAGCTATCCAACCTTCGTCGTGCTGCAACAAGACCGCAAGGAGGCTTTTCGCTTTATCGGCAAAAAATCACCAACAGAGTTTAAGGAGCTCATAGCCAAACATCTCGATACCTCACGTTCGGATGTTAGTGTGGCTTCTCGATATGCTGCGGGAGAAAGGTCGCCCCAGCTTATGCAGGACTATTTAGTTTTGCTACGTAAGGAAGGTAAGGACAGAGAGGCTGAGCTGGCCCTTCACGAATATTTTAATGCACTCTCCGAAGAGGAGAAGCATAGTGCTGACAATTGGTTTGTCTTTTCACAATATACACCTAAGTTTACGCATCCGCGCATCAAATACCTGCTTCAGCATCAGGTCTCGTTTGAGCGGACTTTAGGAAAAGAAAAAGTGCAAAGCTACCTCATGCGTTTAGGAAGGGTAGAACTTTTGGCCTTCGCCAATGGGAATAAGGCCAACAAGGCCCTGAACCATGAGCAGCATTATGCTTTTCTCAAGCAGTATTTGGTCGACTCGAAATTGATAGAACAGAAAAATATAGAGGCATTAGTAAAAATTGCCGATGCGAGGTTTAAGTTCGATAATAAAGAACAGGCACTGCTAGTGGCAGAAGAAGAGTTCGCAAACCTTACGGCGAGCGACAAGTTTATCCTAATGGCTAATATGTTTGCCCGTAAAGAAGCCGATGCAGAAAGCATTAATGCTGTGCAGAAGCGTATTTTGAGACAGAACATTAAAGAGCTGTCCGAAGATAATCAGAAAATCATTCGTCCTATGCTGGACGCTTACGAGAAGTTTGAGTTCAAAAATGGCGTTCAATTTGAAAATCTGGACTATCAGCAGACTCTGCTGAAAGCTTCGAAAGACAACAAGTTGGTGTTCATAGACTTTTATACGGATTGGTGTGGTCCATGTAAGGTCATGTCTGCAGAAGTCTTTCCCACACAAGTTGTTGGAGAGTTTATGAATCCAAAGTTTGTGTCAGTGAAAATTAATGCGGAAAAAGGTGAAGGCGTACAGATAAGCAAAAAATATAAAATCAATGCTTATCCTACCATGGTGGTGGATGCTTCCGGAAAGGAACTTGGCCGAATTGTAGGATATAAGACACCAAGAGAACTTATCGAAGACCTTAGCCGAATAATAAAATAGGCCTGCTTTGAATACCTATAAAAGAAGGGGTGACTAGTGTCATCCCTTTTTTTATGAGCTTGTTAAATCGTTTTATCGTTTTGTGCGTTTTTTTACGTCTTTCTTAATTATCACGCAATATGAACGCTGAGTAATTAATTTTTTTGAAAAAAAAATTTTTCGATTAAGATTTATTTGATTAAATTGGTGAGTGTTTATGCGTTTTTCAACAAAAAAGACGCAAAAAATCAAACTTTTTAGGTTCTATACGATTGATGGCGGCCTGAGGGAGGAACATGGATTGTAGAGCTTAACTAACCAGATAACCAAGTATTACTATATCTGCCGTTCCGAGTAATATTAATAAACTTAAATATTACTAATCTGTAATTAATTTATTAGCCGATTCCTAGTATTTATTGAAACTAACCTTACAACATTTATAAATCTAATTCAATATGCTAAGTATGAGGAAATATTTATTATTTACCGTAGCTTGCGGGGTAGCTTCTGAATCACTATTCTTTTGCTAAGGATAGGAGTTCGGAAGACTACTCTTATGGCAAATCTGTTTATTCGAGCAGAGGTATTGTCCAGAACACCATACAGGGGGTGGTTTCCGACAATAACGGTCCGTTGGCAGGTGTGACAATCCAGGTTGTTGGAACCTCCACTATAGCTGTTACTGATGCTCAGGGACGATATTCCATCAATGCGCCTCAAGGTTCTACCTTACGCTTTTCATCGGTGGGATATGTCACCCAGGACATACGAGTGGGTGCCAATCAAACGCTGAATGTGGTGTTGATTACACAAGACAATACCTTGGAGCAGGTGGTTGTCGTGGGATATGGCTCCCAGAAAAAGGGGCATCTCACCGGAGCAGTAACATCAGTAGACGTTGAAAAAACTTTCGGTAATAGACCTATTCCGGATGTGGGAAGAGGTCTGCAGGGCGCTGTTCCCGGATTGACCATTCAGGTTCCCTCGGGAGAGGTCGGCTCCGATCCTATATTGAAAATCCGTGGACAGGTGGGCTCAGTAAACGGTTCAAATAACCCGCTAATCTTGGTAGATAATGTCGAAGTGCTAGCATTCAATATATAAATCCCAATGATATAGAATCTATTACGGTACTTAAAGATGCAGCTTCCAGTGCAATCTATGGATCTAAAGCTGCCTTTGGCGTTATCTTGATCACGACAAAACAGGGCGCCAAAAGTGAAAAGTCAGAGGTAGTCTATTCCAATAATTTCATCTGGCAGACTCCTTTTACGGATATACAACTTGCCGGCATCGAAGGACTGGAATATACGGTAGATGCTCATGAAAATATGAAGCAGACCGGGCCCGCTGGTGGATTCTGGCGTGTGGATAGAGCCAGCCTAGAAAAAATCCGTGAATGGCAACAGAAATATGGGGACAAGGTCGGCCCTAACGATCCTGTAGTGTACGGCAGAGACTGGTACTGGGATGGATCTCAGAAATTCGGTTACAGACTTTACGATCCTGTGTCGGCCATGATCAAAAAATTCGCTTATTCACAAATACATAATGTAAGCCTCAACGGTAAGACAGGAAACACCTCCTATAATTTAAGTGTGGGTTATTTGGGTCAAGAAGGTATGATGAAGCCTGCTCGTCATGATGACTATAAGCGCTTTACGCCTACCTTGAATATCAACACCAAGGTGAATGACATCATTTCACTGCGCGGATCAGCGCGCTATGCGGACGGAACAAAACGCAATCCTAACTCCTTGAATGCTGACGGATTTGTCGCTGACCCTTGGCTCTATCTGTATCGTTGGAGTCGTCTATTCCCTATCGGTGTGCAAGAAAATGGTGTCGACATCATCGATCCCGCATTTTCGGCAAGAATGTCAAATGACGAAATCAACAACAATAGATATATTAATCTTAATATCGGGTCAACTCTTAATATTACCAAAAACTGGAATATAGTAGGAGATTATTCCTATCAGACAGACAACCGAATGGAAACTTCTTCTGTCCCTTATGTCCGTGCAAAGACACACTGGTATGGGGTAGAAGTGTTGAAAGACGAGAATGGTCAGAATGTCTATGTCGACGAGGAAGGAAATCCAACGGACAATGGAGGTATGCTGGCCTACCAGTTTCCGATGACAGACCACACCACAAAAGCGAATACCTACTTTTATCAAAGCAGCTACAGAGAAAAAAGACATACGTTTAATGCTACTACCAACTATAATCTTTCGTTGGATAAACATGAATTTAAATTCTTGTTGGGAACAAACTTGGTGGCTTATAGCTGGTTGAATCATTATTCAAAACGTACTAACCTTATCAATAACGATAATCCACAGTTTAACTTTGCCACAGGAACCGAAACTTCTGGAGGAGGAACAAACTGGGAATCGCAGGTGGGGTTCTTCGGGCGTATCAATTATTCATTCAGTGATAAATATCTTTTTGAAGCCAGTCTCCGTAGAGATGCTACATCCAAGTTTCCTTCGCATTTGAAATGGAGATGGTATCCTTCCCTATCCGGAGGATGGGTGATATCCAACGAGAAATTTATGGAGGCGTTGAATCCGGTGCTGTCCTTTGCTAAATTCCGTGCGTCTTGGGGATCTATCGGTGACCAGTCCGTGTCGAACTCCTTGTACCTACCTCAGATGTCTATTGCCAAAAATACATGGCTGAATTCTTCGGGAGAGCAGTTCTTCCAGCTAGGAACCCCGGGAGCCGTATCTGCTAATATCACTTGGCAGGATATCGAACACTTAAATATCGGAGCGGACCTAAGATTCTTTAATAATAAGTTAGGTTTTACCGCCGAATGGTTCCAGCGCTATACAAAAAACATGATCGTAGCAGGAGATGTGGTACCGGCAACGTTCGGTGCATCTTCCCCTTCTGGAAACTATGGTAACCTGAGGACCGAGGATGGGAGTTAGCCCTTGATTTCAGTCATAAGTTCCAAAACGGATTGACGTTGTTTGCTAATGCCAATATTGCAGATGCGGTAACCTTCACCACAAAAGGAGCAGACTGGAAAACCCCTTGGGAAAACAGATCGTTGAGTACTACGTTCTCCACAGGAAGAAGGTATGGTGATGTGTATGGTTTTGTGACTGACCGCCTGTTCCAGAAAGAAGATTTTGTGTACGATGCAGATGGCAACTTTGTTCAGACAGACATCATCTACAACGGAACAAGTAAGCGTACCAACGTATTGGCAGGACCAAATCCTGTATATCAGACCTATTTTGAAGATGGTAACCAAACCCTATTGATCAGTCCTGGAGACGTAAAATTTGTTGATGTCAACGGTGATGGCTACATCGATGCCGGAAATGGAACCAACGGAAATCCGGGAGACAGAGTAGTGGTAGGTAACATTACTCCTCGCTACGATTTCGGCTTCCGCTTTGGGGGAGAATTTAAAGGCTTTGACCTCTCGGTATTTCTGCAAGGTGTAGGGAAACGCAGCATCTGGGGGTCGGGACAGGCTCGCTATTCCGGGATACTATTCGAAAGAAGGAGGTATGCCTTCCGCAATCGCCAAAAATTATTGGAGAGAAGACCGTACAGATGCTTTCTATCCTAGAGCGTGGAATTTCAACGGCGCGAACGAAGGTTTCGTAATGCGCGTGCAGTCGAGATATATGCTCGATATGTCCTATCTAAGGATTAAAAACATAACCTTAGGATATAACTTCAACCCTTCTCTGTTAAACAAAGTAAAGTTGAACCGAGCACGTCTCTATGTCACCTTGGAAAACTTTTTCACGTTTGATAATCTGAGAGGCCTACCTATTGATCCTGAAGCAATTTCCGGATACAGTCCTCTTCTGACGAATGGAAACTATAACCTTGGAAGAACAGGAACAGGTAATCCTACGTTCAAGTCAGCATCATTTGGATTACAAATTGGTTTATAATTTAATGCGTTGAATAATATGAAACTTACATCAAAAATATTGTTGATCTGTCTGGCTTTAGGATTTTCTTCTTGCGAGAAATTTCTGGATAGGCCACCTTTGACATCAGAGAATGACGAGACAGCATGGACAAGCGAAGAGAAGCTGCGTCTGTATGCCAATAAATATTATCCTTCTTTTTTTGTGGGCTATGGCAGTGGGTATTCTACGGATGGTGCCCCTTTGGTAGGTTATGTCAATCACGACGACTACGTGGTATTGGGTAACCAACCGAACTTTACCAGAGCGGTTCCTACAAGCTCGATCTGGTCGTATTCGACTATACGGTCGCTGAACATTATGGTAAACCGTATTGAAGAAAGAATGGGGTCCGTATTGACCAATGAGGCCAAAAACCATTGGTTAGGGATAGCTAAGTTTTTCAGAGCTATGGAATATGCTAGATTGGTGCGTACCTACGGTGATGTGCCGTACATCGATAGGGAAGTAGGGGATACCGACTATGACGAGTTATATAAGCCTAGAGATCCGCGCAATACGGTGATGGATGCCGTTTATGAAGATTGGCGTTTTGCTATGACCAACGTGCGAACAGATGATGGCGATCAATATGTGAACCGATATGTCGTCGCGGCCTTTATTTCGCGATTGGCCCTCTATGAAGGAACATGGCAGAAATATTACTATAAAAATAATTCAAGAGCTCAGAAGTTTTTGGAATTGGCAGTAGAAGCAGCCACCTATGTGATGAACAGCAATAGGTATGATATTGTGACTGACTACCGTTCGCTGTTTACTTCCAAAGAGCTCAAGGGTAACAAGGATATGGTATTCTTTCGCAACTATGATGCGGCGGTGGGTGTGACGCATGCAATAGCTTCTTATGGCAACCTTCAGGAGTCTACAAACAACGGCCCTACTTCAGACCTTTTGAAAGCATATCTCTTAAACGACGGTCAACCATGGGAAGCTAGCTCCATGGCTGGAGCCAATAATTTCGACCTGGAAAATATGATCAAAACCAGAGATTCCAGATTTGAGGCAACATTTTATAGCAAGCCGGAATTGCTAAATAGAGGATCATTATATTATGTAAATAAATTCATTCCACGTGAAGTTGAAAAGCTGGTGAAAGTAGATGGGGGAGCGATGCCTTCCGACTTTACAGGCGATAAAAATGAGACGGATGCTCCTATTATCCGCTATGCTGAAGTGTTGCTCAATTATATAGAAGCTAAAGCGGAATTGGCAACAATAGGCGGTCCGGCAGTATCCCAAGATGACATCGACAAGACGATAAATAAAATCAGAAACCGTCCTTTAGCACAAGAGGCTGTTTCCCGCGGTGTGCAGAAGACAGCACCTATGAACCTGTCTGCATTGCCTGTAGATCCTAGCAGAGATCCCGACGTTCCGGCACTTATATGGGAAATCCGTAGAGAAAGACGTATGGAATTTGCCTTCGAAACCTTCCGTCTGGAAGACTTGAAGCGTTGGACTAAGTTGGAATATATGGACAATACATTGAACACGGACCTGTTGTCCGGAGGATGGGTTAATTTCCCGGCTCAACTTCCGGGTGAGTTGGCTGCGAAGAATGTGAATATTCTTTCGGTGGTAGATCTCAACGGTAATGAGATCGTGTATAACGGAACCAATGGAGCAGCCATGGTAGGCTTCTACAAAAATCAAAACAATAAACCTCGCCTGCCATTCCTGAATCTTCCGAATGTGAATCCTTATCTTACTCCTGTGGGTATTAACCAGATAAACGAGTACGCGATAAGAGGTTATGTATTACAACAAACGGAAGGATGGCCACAAAATTAAGTCTGTGTTTAGTAATGTTTAATTAAGAAGGACCAACTATGAAACCAATAATATTTTTTAAGACGATACTTATAGCTATACTCTTTGGAGGGGTGCTTACTATGGTATCGTGTAAAGATGAGCTTCCTGGGGCAATGGATACCTCGGATAAGTTTACGGTACTAAAATCCATAAAAATTGTCAATGCGGGACCTAACGGCAATGAAGTCGTCATAGGGACAGTAAATGAAGACACGAAAACCGTGACTTTTCCGCGTCTGGATACGTTGACCGACTTCAGCAAGTTGCGTTTTGAAGCCGAACTGTCGGAGGGAGCTACTCTGGACCAAGAAACTTACACAGTACCCTTTTCGGAAGGAGAATCAGAAAGAACCATAGTCATAAAAGTGGTAAATAGCCCACGATACAGAGAATACTATGTGAGAATTCGTCTGAAAGTGCCTGTCTATGGCGCCGATTTCGAGAAAGGCACTATTTACGACTTTACGAACAATCCTATAGGAAATCCTATTTATCCGGCCCACACCTTTACGGCTATGACTAGAGGAAGTGCTTTCGACGGCGAACATGTGTTGGTAGTTTCACGTTCGACGATGGGAACACACCTCCTTAAGGTTTCTGATCTTAAAAATTACGACACTACACCTATTCCGCTGAATATGACAGGTGTATCAATGGGTACCTTCCCAGTAAATATGGGAGCGTTAGTAAACGGCCATATCTATGTGGCCAACCTATCGGGGAATACCGCTGCCAGTCCTATGCGTGTTTATCATTGGACAAATCCTGCAGAGCCACCACAAATGATCGTGGATTTAAATGTAGGAACAGTGGCCAATGCTGGGGTTCGTCATGGAGACCACTTCTCTGTAAGCTTGGATGATAGCGGCAATGGCTATATGTTCTTCGGAGATAATGCTGGAACAAAAGTGTTGCGTCTTAAGGTTGAAAACTACACTACTGTTTCGGATCCTTTTGTGTTCAATATGCCGGTATCAGGAGCTGGATCATGGACGACCTACAACAGGATAGGTAACTCCTCTGAATATATCTTCACAGGACACGATGCGCCGGTAACGCTGGTGACCGAAAGCGGCTCGGTAATCTTTCAGATGAGCAGAACGGCAATTCCGATAAGAAGTTCGGATGCTCGTGTGATCTACTTTAACGGCGAACGCTATCTTATCGTCACTACGGCAGCCCGTACAGGATCAGAAGCTACTAACTTTGCGGTATACGACATCACTAAAGGGGCAAGTGTTAGCGAAGCGCTTGCAACGCTTAACTCGACACCTAATGTGAAACCTGTATTCGAACATTCTTTGATGGGGCCTGTAAATACTTCTCCTTCATCCAATACGGGATGGGCCATCAAAAAGGATAGTCAGGGTAATGACGAGAGCTTATTGCTGTTTTCTGCTGCAAGTGATGCAGGATTTGTATTCTTCGAATTTCCGAAAAAAGTGTTAGAAGATGAATAGATTATAATTTGGAGATAGCACAAACCGTTGTGCTATCTCTTTTTATTAAAGTCAGCGCTTAATCTTATGAAATCATTGAGAATAACTAAAATATTTGCCTTATTAGTAGTATTGCTGGTGAGCAGCTGTGGTAAGGACAGCCCGACACCAGGACCGGATCCGGAGCCTAATCCAAATCCCAACCCTCCAACAAATACGGAATTGAAATTCCCACGCAAGGAGATGCGTGCCGCTTGGATTGCTACGGTATGGTCTATCGACTGGCCTAAGTCTACCGATATGGCGACCCAAAAGCAGCAGTATATTGATATCTTAGACCGCTTGAAGGAGTTAAAATTCAATACAGTATTTTTCCAAGTTAAGGGCTTGGGAGATGCTTTCTACAATTCGCCTTATGAACCGTGGTCGGCGGCGATTACTGGTACCAGAGGAAAGGATCCCGGCTATGATGTACTGAAATTTTTGATTGATGAGGCCCATGCAAGAGATATTGAATTTCACGCTTGGATGAACCCCTATCGTATTTCTAGTGCTCCTCCTTATCCGGATTTACATCCTTCTATCGACCCTTCTTGGGTAAAGGATTATCCCGGAAGTATAAGGATGTATAATCCCGCATTGCCGGAGGTAAGACAACGTCTAAATGATATTGTTAAAGACTTGATTACCAAATACGATGTTGATGGCATTCACTTCGATGATTATTTCTATCCATCCGGCGTGACACATGATGATGATGCTGAGTTTAGTCAGTATGGTTCAGGCTATACGTCCAAGGCAGCATTCCGTCGCGGTAATGTAGATAAAGCCATAGAAGGGGTGTACAATACGATAAAGTCTACCAAACCTCAAGTAGTGTTTTCGGTCTCGCCAGCGGCAAATAAGGACCACAACTATAATAATCTGTATGCCGATGTAGCCAAATGGACGCAAGAAGGTGGGTAGATATACTCATCCCTCAGCTTTATCAGGAAATAGGCAATTCTTTTAACCCTTTTGAAGGAAACCTAAGCATATGGTCGCAGTTTCGTGGTAAATCCAAGCTGGTAATAGGGATAGGGTTTTATAAGTTTGGTGACCCAACGTATCCTGCCTTCCAGAATACGCAAGAATTGGTGAATCAATTTGACTTAGTACGTAAGAACAACTATACAGTAGGTACTTCCATCTATAATACCAGCAGCATTCTGGCAAACAAGATAGGCATTACCGACAAGCTTGCAGACCTGTATAAGGCCAACGTGCTGATGCCTTTCGCAGGAAGAGAGGTGGCAGCAGCGCCTACCACTCCTACGAATCTTGCATTGAACGGAAATGAGCTGAGTTGGTCCGGAGGAGGAAGTAATGTCCGCTATGCGGTGTACTACTTTTCTAGCCTTACAGCTGAAGGAGAGTTGATAGAAGTAACTAGATCGACAAAGGCTACTGTAACAAAAGCCGGCTATTATTGCGTGAGCGCTGTAAATGTGGATAATGTGGAAAGCAAGGCAACAAATCCTATTGAGAAAAAGTAAAGAATGATTATTTTAAAAAGTATCTTTGTGCACACTTATTTGCTTATGAAAAGAATATTTATTGCTATTGCCTTTATTTTTAGTCTGTCGACTGTATGTGCCCAGACGCTTTTTAAATTTGCTCAGATTACGGATACTCACGTGGGAGGCCAAACCGGTGAAGAGGATTTGCGCCGTACCGTCAAAGACCTCAATCAGCTGAAAGATATAGATTTCGTAATCCTGTCGGGTGATGCTACCGAATTTGGTGCAGATCATGAATTGGAATTGTGCAAGCAGATTCTTAGCGAGCTCAAGCTGCCTTTATATGTTATTCCAGGTAATCACGACAGCAACTGGTCGGAAAGCGGTGCTAACTCTTTCCGAAAAGTTTTTGGAGGAGAAACATTTTTCTTCGAGCACAAAGGATTTCAGTTTGTGGGTACGACGTCCGGACCCAACATGCGTATGAGTCCGGGACAGATTCCGCGAGAAAATATTGTGTGGTTGGATTCCATTTTCAAAGCTCATCCCGATAAAGATGTGCCTTTGATTTCCATAAATCACTATCCTTTGGATTCATCCCTGAACAACTGGTATGAGTTGGTGGACCGCTTACATACGCGCAATATACAATTTGCTTTATGTGGTCACGGCCATATCAATAAGCTTTACGATTGGGATGGTATACCAGGGATTATGGGGCGTTCTAACCTTCGTGCTAAAGCCGAAGTAGGAGGGTACAACATAATCACTTTAACCAAAGACTCTGTTTTCTTCCAAGAACGTAATCCCGGCGTAGGAACACAAGAGGCTTGGCTTAAGTTGCCTTTGCGTAAACTTACTTTCCATAAGAATTATAAAAGACCGGATTTCTCTGTTAACAATACCACGAAGGCCCGTGTAGTGTGGGAATATATCAACGATGGTGACCTAGGAGCAGGCATTTCCACAGATGGTAAGTTGGCCTTTACCGCCAATACTATTGGTGAGCTTTTTGCCCTAGACATCCAATCAGGAAAAAGAGCTTGGGTCTTCAAAACCGGAGGAAAGATTTATTCAACGCCGGCCGTAGCTAATGGTGTGGTAGTGGTGGGTTCTTCTGATAACCATATCTATGGTGTGGATAGCAAGACAGGCAAAGAAATCTGGCGTGTAAAGGCTAACAAAGCGGTGTTAGGCTCTCCGAATATTTATAAAGGAAAAGCTTATATAGGAGCTTCCGACGGAATCTTCCGTTGTATAGATCTGAAAACAGGAAGAGTGATTTGGAGTTTTGATAAAGTGAAAGGCTACGTTTCTACGCTTCCTACGATTGCAGATGGAAAAGTGATATTCGGCTCTTGGGGCAATGGCTTCTATGCTTTGGATGTGCATACCGGAAAAGTGGTTTGGGAATGGGACAACGGTCATACTAACAGAATGTTTTCCGCAGCGGCATGCTATCCTGTAGTAGCCAACAACAGAGTGTTCATTGTGGCGCCGGATAGATTTATGACAGCCTTAGACCTGAAAACAGGAAAAGTGATTTGGAGAGAGAAAAAAGATACCGTGCGTGTCAGAGAATCTATGGGATTGTCTTTCGACAAGAAGCGTGTCTACGCCAAAACTATGGACGGAGAGCTGATAGGCGTATCGGTATATGCTAATTCCATGGATATCGAATGGAAGTCCAAGCTCAAATTGCCTTATGAATTAGCTCCGTCGGCTATCTATAGCAATAAAGATGTGATAATCGTGCCGAACAATTCAGGTTTGGTATCTGCGGTAAATCCTGTTTCGGGGGAGGTAGTTTGGCAATATAAGATTTCCAATGCCTTAGTCAACCCACCACTGGTAACCAAAAAATATGTTATCGCGAGCACAATGGACGGTAAAATAGTTAAGCTAACATATTGATTTAAAACAAAGAATATTAAAGGAGGGAGCAATAAGCTCCCTTTTTTATTGGTTTGTTACAATTAATGCCTATTCTTTCTGGTTTTGCTGTAATTAGGCAAGAATTGGAAAATTTTCTTGTTTAACATTCAGGGAATGATTAATTTAACTCTGCATTAATCTACTTATAGCAATAACCAAATTATAAACGTTATGCGAAAGTTAGTACTATTTTCACTTGCACTGGGAATGTCTCTCCCTACTTATTCATTTGTGAAGGTGAATAAGGATAAAGACAGGATACAGAAAACCTCCGATTCCTATCGAAAGGTAGATCAAGAGGTTGTTCAAGGAAAGGTTACCAGTAAGTCTGGTCCTTTGCCTGGAGCTACGGTGTCAGTAGTGGGGGGAGAATCTACACAGACCGATGCTGAAGGAAATTATTCTGTGAAAGCGAAAGTCGGAGCCACTTTACGTGTATCGATGGTAGGTTATGCTACCAAAGAGGTTATAGTTACAGGAACTACCGTAAACATCGATTTGGATGAGCAGGGTACAGCCCTTGATGAGGTAGTAGTCGTGGGATATGGTACCCAGCGTAGAGGAAATCTTACTGGAGCCGTCTCTACTGTCAATATTAAAGATAATTTGGAAGGACGCACAGTGGTGGATGTAGGGCGTGCTATTCAGGGTACTACGCCGGGTCTTAACATTACCATCCTAGTGGAGAGGTAGGTTCTGACCCTTTAATCAAAATTCGTGGTGCTGTGGCTTCCATAACGGGAAGTAGTTCGCCTCTGATTTTGTTAGATAACGTAGAAATTCCAAGTATTCTCTATGTCAATCCAGACGATATAGAGTCTATTACGGTATTGAAGGATGCCGCCGCTTCATCTATTTATGGAGCAAAAGCTTCTACCGGGGTGATTTTGATTACCACCAAAACGGGAGCTGCAGGTAAGCCAAGTATAAACTATTCCAACAACTTCTCGTATCAGAACCTTTCTAAAAAGTTTGAGATGGGAACCATCAATGCCTTAAAGTATAGCATTGATGCGATGGAGCGTGTTGGAGCAACAGTGTATGGTGCTTTTTATTCTTTGGATAAGGCCAGCTATGAAAAGGCTAAGGAATGGCACGATAAATATGCTGGTAAGTTGGGACCTGACGACCCTACCGTCTATGGACGTGACTGGTATGTAGATCCTGCGTTCCCTACAAGAAAGTATGGCCTTAGAACGTATGATCCGTATGATTATATGATTCGCGAGTGGGCTCCGACACGTACCCACAATGTCTCAATCAGTGGTACTGCGGGAAAGACAAAGTACACTACATCCTTTGCTGCGGTAGACCAAAGTGGTATGCTTAAGCCTGGAAATAAAGATAACTTCACCCGATATAATGCAGCATTACGTCTGTCCACCGATCTGACGGATTACCTTACAGTAAGAGGTGGGCTTATGTATGTGAATCGCATCAAGACATACCCATATGCCACTAACTCCACAACAGCTGACCCATGGCTTTATATGTACCGATGGAGCTCTCTATACCCTATGGGTTATGATGAAAGAGGATATCCTATCCGCAGCCCATGGAGCGAAAATGAATTTGCCAATAGAGCATCCATGAATAGAAATTATGTTAATGCTAATATCGGAACGACCCTAAAACTTAAAAACAATTGGAAAGTTGATGTAGATTATACTTTCACTACAGAAGATTATAAATGGGATAGAAGAGGTACGCGCTTTACAGCGGCAAACAGCTGGGTGGCGGCACGCGAGCGTAGAGATGCCGCCGGAAATCCTGTATATGTAAATTCCGAAGGTAAGGTGGTGTCTGCAGGTGACCCAGGAGCAATGTTAGCCTACGATCTTGCGTATGAAACCTACACAGCAAATGGTTCCAACCCGGACCACATCTATCAAAGGTCGGAAAACCGATTCAAACATACGCTGAATGCCTTCACCACATACGATCTTAACTTGAATACGGACCATGCCTTCAAATTTATTGTAGGTTCAAACTTGGTGACAAATAACGAGAAGAGCCACTGGACCCAACGCACAAACCTCTTGGATATAACCAATCCACAATTTGACTTGGCTGTAGGAGAAATCACAGGAGGTGGTGGAGAAGCTTGGGATGCTCAGTTGGGGTATTTCGGACGTATGAACTATGCTTTTAGGAACAAATATCTGTTTGAAGGAAATGTACGCTATGACGGCTCTTCTAAGTTCCCTAAAGAGCTGAAATGGCAGTGGTTTAGTTCAATGTCTGCAGGATGGGTAGTGTCAGAAGAAGCATTTATGCAGGCACTAAATCCAGCCATAAGCTTCCTGAAATTAAGAGGATCATGGGGCGTCATCGGTAACCAGGCTGTACCACCTGATTTGTATGTTTCTAATATGACCTCTTCGGAGAGTACTTGGATTGCTAATGGCGCTAAAGTCATAGCCATCGGTTCTCCGGCAATACGATATCCTTCTGTATTCTGGGAAAAATTGGAAACCTTGAATGGGGGACTTGATGCACGTTTCCTTAATAATAAGTTGGGGTTAACGGTAGATATATATAAACGGACTACCAAAGATATGTTCGGTGCATTGTCCGGAACGACTTGGACAATAGGAGGGTCTGCACCACAGTTGAATAAAGGTTCTTTGGTAACCAAAGGATATGAAATCTCGGTGGATTTCAATCACCGCTTCGAAAATGGATTAGGTATCAACCTGCGCGCTAACTTCGACGATGCAAAATCCAGAGTGTACGGTTATACCGATTCGCGTATTCAGGGATCTTTGCATGATGGAGCTGTGTACGGTGATATCTGGGGTTATGTTACGGACAGGTTGTTTCAGTTAGATGATTTCGTGCTGGATGCGAATGGAAAACCTCAGTTAGTGACGCTAACGCCGGAGATGACAAAGTATTATACGAATGGAGGGGGACGTACCTACTTGCTGAAGAATAATCCGGATGGCAGTAAACCTGTATATCAGACTTTTCTCGAAAACTCAGCATCTTTCGACTTCGGCCCTGGGGATGTTAAATTTAAAGACCTTAATGGCGATGGAGAGATTGACAATGGGGATGGCACCGTTGATAATCCTGGAGACCGAACTATTATAGGTAACTCGACGCCACGCTACAACTACGGCTTGAGGTTCGGTGCAGACTACAAAGGTTTTGACTTTTCCATTTTCTTCCAAGGTGTAGGGGCTCGTAAGATTTGGGGAGAAGGTTTCTTAGCGCAAGCTGGATGGCATGTGTCGGACGGAGCTATGCCGGCAACCTTCGTTAACGACTATTGGACGCCGGATAATCCGGACGCTTTCTACCCTGCAGCCTATAGCAATGGTGGTACCGCAAATATCAATAATATGCAGATACAAAGCCGTTATCTGCTCGATATGTCATACCTGCGCATAAAGCAGTTGTCCTTAGGTTATACTCTTCCTAGAGAAACTTCACAAAAGGTGAAGCTGGATAGGGTGAGAATCTACACCTCTTTGGAAAACTTCTTTACCTGGGATAAGCTTAGAGGTTTACCTATCGATCCTGAAGAAGTGTCAGGCTATTCGATGTTCAATACCTCAAACTATAATATGAATAGAGCAGGGGTTGGCGTGCCTACCTATAAGAGTGCTTCTTTTGGTTTACAGTTGACATTCTAATTCGGATATTATGAAAAAGTTAATATATATACTTCTGGGAACGACCTTGGGGCTTTCTAGTTGTAGTGATTTATTAGACAGACCGGAATTGAATAAGGTAGTGGATAGTGAAGGTAACTTCTGGCGCAATGAGAACGATTTGCGTCTGTTTGCCAATGACTTCTATCCCAACTACTTTGTAGGGTATAATACAGGTTACGGAACGGCATATGCTCCACTGACAGGCTATAATTTTGCCGACGATTTTACGAGTTCAGGAAATCAGGCCAATCTCTTGGGAAGTGTACCTACGGGTACGGGCGGCTCTAGTAGCTCGGCCTTGTCTATATTGCGTGCCGAACATCCGGGACCTAACTGGAACTTCTATTGGGTAAGAAAAGCCAATATCATGCTCCATCGTATCGACAATGTGGCTAAGCCTAACCTTTCGGACGAGGAATACAAACATTGGACCGCGGTAGCTAGATTCTTCAGAGGTTATGAGTATTCGCGTCTAGTAAGCAATTTCGGCGATATCCCTTATTTTGATACAGAAGTAGCCGTGAATGATCCTGACCAGATGTATAAGGCTCGCGATCCACGGGGCGAGGTCATGGACAAGGTCTATGAGGACTTCAAATACGTGATGGACAATATGCGTGAAAATGACGGCGTGGGCTATCTCAACAGATATGTTGCCGCAGCACTTATTTCCAACCTTATGCTGTTTGAAGGATCTTGGCAAAAGTATCATGATCTGGATGGCGCACGGGCGAAGAAATACCTTGAATTTGCGCGCGATGCTGCAGAATATGTCATGAATAGTGGCAAATGGTCTTTCTCGTCGGATTTCAAGAGTCTTTTCGCCTCCGAAAATCTTGCCGGCAATCCGGAAGTGATTTTTTATCGCGTATATGATGATGCGTTGGCTGTACGCCATGCTGTGGGATCCTATAGCAATGGCACGGAAGCACAATCCCGTTCAGCCAACCTTGACCTATTAAAAGCTTTCATCTGTGTGGATGGTAAGGTTTGGCAAAACTCATCGGTTCCTGACGCCAACAGTTTTCGTCTGCAGGATCTTGCTAAAACCAGAGACCCTCGTTTCGAAGCTACTTTCATGGATACCATCAACACGGCGGCTTCGGGAACATTGGTGTATGCTCATAAATTTGCGGGACGAGAAGCCCTTAACTACATAGGCTCCACTTACCCAGCAAAATGGGCTTCCAACTCCAATACCAATGACGCTCCTATTGTAAGACTTGCAGAGGTGGTTCTGAACTGGATAGAGGCCAAGCAGATATTAGCTGAATTTTACGGTGGTGCTGCCGTGACGCAGGCAGATTTGGATAGGTCTATCAATGCTATCCGAAACCGTCCTTTGGATGATGTCGCTGTCAGCAAGGGAGTGACAAAGACAGCTCCTCTGATGCTTAATAGCCTTCCAAACGATCCGGAAAGAGATAGTGATGTTTCTCCTTTGATGTGGGAAATCCGTAGGGAAAGACGTATGGAGTTTATATTCGAATACGCCCGAATTCAGGATATACGTCGTTGGAAGAAACTTCATTATTTGAACTTCGATAGCGATGATTATCGCTTGGGAGCCTGGATTATCGGTAATGTAGATTTACGTGATAAGGCTAATCCAGGGAAGATTGCAAGTACCTATAAGGATGTTTTGGAGGTCAAAACAGCATCAGGACAGATTATCAAATATGACGGCACCAATGATGCGCAAATGGTGGGTTACTATGTTGTGAGAGGATTTGGTCCGCGTCAGCCTGTTCAAGATAGAAATTATTTGGCGCCAATAAGTCAGCTACTCATCGACGAATATCGCGATAGAGGGTACACTCTCACCCAAACTGTAGGCTGGTAGTGCGTTATTTATACGTGGGAGAGAGATTTCTCTCTCCCATTTGTTATGTTTTTTATACTTTTACCAAAATCTAAATTTACGTTTCACAATTATTATGAGAATTTTTCCATTATTAGTTTTACTATGCTTGAGTATTAATGTAGTGTTTGCACAGCAGTCTTCATGGATTCGTGTGAACCAGCTTGGTTATCTTCCGGAAGGAAAGAAGGTGGTGGTATGGGTCACCAAAGGTGAAAAGAGCGTTAAATCTTTTCAGGTTGTAGATGCTCAAACGAAGAAGACTGTGTATCGCGCCAAGGTAAATAAGGTTTTTGGTAAATACGGTCCTTTCACGAAGGGCGCTCGTTTGGATATTTCTGCTGTAAAAAAATCCGGAACCTATTATGTTGTTACCGATGATGGCACAAGGTCGCCACTTATCAAGATTAATGAGGATGTATACAAAGGGACAGCAGATTTTGCTTTGCGTTATATGCGTCAGCAGCGGACTTTGTTCAATCCTTTTTTGAAGGACAGCTGCCATACTCACGATGGTTTTACGATGTATGCCTCTTCGGTGGGACTTCCCGATAGCACTCGTATAGATGTGGCGGGAGGTTGGCATGACGCCTCGGACTACCTGCAATATTCTACCACTTCAGCAAATGCAACGTTCCATCTGTTGGCGGCGTATCGCGACTTTCCTTTCGTGTTTGGTGATGAGAAGCAGGCTAACGGCTTGGACGGAAAAAATGGTGTTCCGGATGTGCTGGATGAAGCTAAATGGGGACTGGACTGGTTGTTGAAGATGCATCCGCAGCCTAACATGATGTTTAACCAGATAGCAGATGATAGAGATCATGTCAGCATGCGCTTGCCGGGACAAGACTCTCTTTATGGCAGAGGTCACGAAAGACCGGTATATTTTATTGATGGAAACCCACAGCAACGTGGTAAGTTTTTAAACAATACTACCGGAACGAGCTCTACAGCAGGTAAGTTCGCAGGAGCGTTTGCATTGGGATACCATCTTCTACGTGATAAAGATGCCCAATACGCTGCTATTTTGAAAGAGAAGGCCAAGACGGCATACGATTACGCATATATTAAGCCGGGTGTAACACAGACCGTTTCTGTGAAATCGCCATATATCTATGCTGAAGATAATTGGGTGGACGATATGGAGCTGGCAGAAACTATGCTATATACCATTACGCGTGATGAAAAAAATCTTCAAAAAGCATTAGAGTATGCCCGTCAAGAGCCGGTAACACCATGGATGATACGGGACACGGCCAACCATTATCAGTATTATCCTTTTATCAACCTAGGACATTTCGAATTAGCAAAAGTGACGCAAGGTGAAATACGTAAAGAAATATTGGATTATTATAAAAAAGGGATAGAATATGTATGGAGCAGAGCCAAAGAAAATATGTTCTATCGTGGAGTTCCTTTTATTTGGTGTAGCAACAATCTCACTACGTCGTTTGCTATTCAAGCCTATTGGTACAGGCAGCTAAGTGGAGATGTTCAGTATGAGGAGCTCGAGCAAGCCAATGTAGACTGGTTATTTGGTGTAAACCCTTGGGGGACAAGTATGGTTTATGGTCTTCCTGCTGATGGTGATACGCCTACAGATCCGCATTCGGCCTTTACGCACCTGCATAACTATCCTATCGACGGAGGTCTTGTCGATGGTCCAGTGTATGCTTCTATCTTCAACAGTCTAATCGGTATCAAGCTGTCAAAGCCGGACGAATATGCAGAATTTCAAAGCGACTTAGCCGTTTATCACGATGATTTCGGAGACTACAGTACGAATGAGCCTACGATGGACGGAACCGCCTCGCTAATCTATCTATTATCAGCAAAAGAAGCGGAAAGTAAAAAAAAAACTACTGACAAATTCGGCGCAATAATACGAGGTAATGCTGAGAAACCTCAAGTGAGCTTGGTGTTTACGGGAGATGAATTCAGAGATGGTTTGCCACATATTGCCCAAGTATTGAAAAAGAAAAAGGTTAAAGCCGCTTTTTTCGTTACAGGAAAATTCTTGGAAGACAAAAAGTCGGCAAGAATTTTGGTAGACCTGTATCGCAATGGACACTACGTGGGGCCACATTCGGATAAGCATCTGCTGTATGCTCCATGGGAAAAACGCGATAGTCTCTTGGTGACAAAGGAAGAGTTTGCTCAGGGATTTGGAAGCCAATGTAGCAAAGATTCAAAAATTAAGGAATAGATAGAGGTTCAATGTTTATTCCGCCGTATGAGTGGTACAACAGACAGACGGTAGAGTGGGCCGAAGAGTTAAATTTCAGTGTGTATAATTATACACCTGGCTTGCGGACTCCTGCAGACTATACGTATCCCGAAATGGCTAACCGCTACATGTCGTCGGACGCTATTCTGAATCAATTGTATTCTTATGAAGAAACGAACGGGTTAAACGGGTATATCATTCTAATCCATATAGGTACAGATCCGCGACGTACGGATAAACTGTATCTGCGGCTTGAAGAATTGATAGATAAATTAAACGCAAAAAATTATAATTTCGTGAGGTTAGAAAAATTATAGTTGCGTTTTTTTGCGTGTTTTGTATAAAAATTGCATCTTTACGATGTAATTAATAAAGGGTATTCAAAGATTTTACTTAGATGGTCATTACAACAGAGAAAGAATCTAATTACCAAGATCTAGACAAAATGTCTGTTCTTGAGTTGCTTACAAATATTAATAATGAAGATAAAACAGTTCCATATGCGGTAGAGAAAGCTATTCCTCAGATTGAGGCTTTAGTGAAGGCAGCTGTGGAATGTATGAAGAAGGGTGGTCGTATATTTTATATCGGTGCAGGAACCAGCGGCCGTTTAGGTATTTTGGATGCGTCAGAATGTCCTCCCACTTATGGGGTTCCTCACGACTGGGTAATAGGTCTTATTGCCGGTGGTGATACAGCTATCCGTAAAGCTGTAGAATTTGCTGAAGATGATATGGAGCAGGCATGGAAAGATTTGGACGAATACTGTATCACGGAGAATGACATAGTAATCGGTATTGCTGCGTCGGGTACTACCCCTTATGTTATTGGGGGGCTTAAAGCTGCCAATGAGAGAGGTGTGGCTACAGGCTGCGTAGTATGTAACGGCGGTTCTCCTATAGCAGCGATAGCTAAATATCCTGTAGAAGTTATTGTAGGACCTGAATTTGTTACAGGCTCAACACGTATGAAGTCGGGGACAGCACAGAAATTGGTGTTGAATATGATCAGCACTTCTGTGATGATACAATTAGGACGTGTGAAAGGAAATAAGATGGTGGATATGCAGTTGTCAAATCATAAGCTGGTAAGCCGCGGTGTGCGTATGGTGATGGCAGAAACGGGAGTAGATGAGTCGGTAGCTGCACAATTGTTGGAACAGTATGGTAATGTGCGTAAGGCCATCGACGCGTATAATCAAAGTAAATAATTTTAACAAAGACTTTTTATGTCCCCAATAATATTATTATCATTTCTAGTCGCTTACTTCGGTGTATTGTTGACAGTGTCCTACTTCACCTCTAAAGGATCGGCAGACAATTCAACTTTCTTTGTGGCCAACCGCAACTCGAAGTGGTATATGGTGGCCTTCGGTATGATCGGAACCGCTTTGTCGGGGGTGACGTTCATTTCAGTTCCTGGGGCTGTAGGAGCTTCAAATTTCAGTTATTTCCAATTTGTATTGGGTAATGCGGTAGGTTTTCTCATCATTGCCTATGTGCTCCTTCCTCTGTATTATAAGATGAAGCTTACCTCCATCTATACCTATTTGGAGGAGCGTTTCGGGTATTTGACCTATAAAACAGGAGCCGGTATATTTTTGGTTTCAAGAACCATTGGCTCTGCATTCAGACTTTACCTCGTAGCAATTGTATTGCAGCATTTTATATTCGATGCATGGAATGTTCCTTTTGCTGTTACAGTCACTTTGTGTTTGGTCCTCATCTGGCTTTATACGAATAAAGGTGGATTGAAGACAATCATCGTTACGGACACCTTGCAGACCACCTTCTTGGTGACAGCCGTGATTTTATCCATCTATTTTATGGCAAAAGGTTTGGATTTCGGTATTGTAGAAACATTTGAAGCAGTAAAGGAAAGCAGCTATTCGAAAATATTTTTCTGGGAAGATTTCATTGGTAGCAAGGCCAATTTCTGGAAGCAGTTCTTAGGTGGTGTGTTTGTTACCATCGCTATGACGGGTCTAGATCAGGACTTAATGCAGAAGAACCTGTCTATGGGTACGATAAAAGAAGCACAAACGAACATGATTACCTTCACATCGGTATTCGTGGTTATCAATATCTTTTTCTTGGCTGTAGGTGCATTGCTTTACATTTTCGCTGAAAAAAATGGAATAGATATTTCCACATTGGCGACAAGAGATTATCTGTACCCGGAGATTGCGCTTAACCACTTGTCAATAGTGCCGGCGATTATCTTTATGATGGGGCTGACCGCAGCTACTTTTGCTACTACAGACTCGGCACTCACGGCATTGACTACTTCTTTTTGTGTGGATTTCTTGAACTTCAACAAGAAGGAGAATCCTAACGATCCTGCGTTGGTAAGAAAGCGTAATCTCGTACACTTGACTTTCTCCGTGATAATGCTGTTGGTGATTCTTGTGTTCAAGCTTATCAACGACGATTCGGTAGTGAATGCTATTTTTACGGCGGCTAGTTATACATATGGACCTTTGTTGGGACTCTTTATCTTTGGACTCTTTACTAAGAAAGCAGTAAACGACAAGTTGGTGCCATACATCTGTGTAGCTTCACCGTTGATATTATTCTTTTTGAATTACATACGTTATTTCAGTATATACCAATTATGTTATTGGTTTGGATTTAATTATCCACAATGCTCTTATAACGGTTATTTTGTTGTGGCTTACCTCTCCGGGTAAAGCCTCAGAGAAGGCCTTATCTCATAACGCTTTTTAACAGATAGTGATTTGTGTGTGCAAAAAATTAGCTGTAAGTTTGAATAACTAGTTTTTTGCACACATATGTATCACTTGATTGAAGAAACTGTCGAAGCTATACGTCATCGTATTGGCGATTTTGAACCAGAATTTGGAATAATCTTAGGTACCGGTCTGGGAAAGCTGGTCAACGAAATAGAAGTGCATCATCAGCTGATGTATGCCAATATCCCTAATTTCCCTATTTCCACAGTTGAATTTCATACGGGTAAACTGATTTTCGGAACATTGAATGGCCGGAAAGTGGTAGCCATGCAAGGACGTTTGCATTACTATGAAGGCTACAGTATGCAAGAGATTACCTTTCCTGTAAGGATAATGAAGGTTTTGGGTATCAAAAAACTATTTGTATCTAATGCCGCCGGTTCTCTGAATCCCGATATAAAAAAGGGAGATATTGGTATTATCGATGATCATATCAATCTGTTGCCGGATAATCCTTTGAGGGGAAGTAACGACGAGGATTATGGACCTCGCTTTCCGGATATGAGTGCTCCCTATGACAAGAAGATGCAAGAGCAGGCTATGGAAATTGCACGTAGGAATGGTGTGTGTGCCCATAGGGTAGTGTATGTCTCTACAGCGGGGCCTAATTTGGAGACTAGGGCAGAATACCGTTATATGCGACTTATCGGCGGTGACATTGTTGGTATGAGTACTGTTCCTGAAGTCATAGTAGCCAATCATATGGGACTTCCTGTGTTTGCCATTTCTGTCATCACGGATGAGGGTTTTCATGAGAATCTGCAGCCTGTATCTCTTGAAGAGATTGTCAGAGTTGCCAATGAGGTGGAGCCTAAGATGACCGATATTTTGAAAGAATTAATTGCTATGCAGTAAAGTCTAATTTATACGTTATTTTTGCACTGTATTATCGAGGTAATTGAATGAGTAATATCTTTTTGCGGAGCATACTGCTTATATTGTTGTTTTTGTCGGCAAACGGAAGTCTTCGGGCACAGGTAGGGAGTGATGAGTTCAGTGCCGCGTTGGATTCGGCAAGAGCATTGGAAGACAACAAAAAGGATTCTGTGGAGTTCTCTTCGAAATACATCCGATTTGCTACGCTTGATATGCTGAAGTATGCTACCTTCACCAAACAGATAGATACCACTCATCGTAATTTCCAATATTACAACCCACAAAATCACCCTTGGAATCCTAGTATGAATTTGGGTTCTTATGGCTTGGCCACACGCGACCTACTCTTCAATCCTAGCAAGACCATAGGTTTCCAGCATGGTTTCCATGCCTTGGAACGCTATCTGTATACGTCAGATTCGGTGACCTATTTCAGGGCAAGAGCACGCTATTCGGAATTATATTCTGTAGGCTTTTTCTTTGAAGACCAAGTTTTCAAGGCAAAGCATGCACAGAATATCAAGCCTAACTGGAATATGGGGTTTGATTACCAAGCTACCAATACGGACGGTTATTTCTTAAACCAAGATTATAACGACCGAAAAGGAGCTGTATTTACTTGGTATGAGTCTCCCAACAAGCGCTATAATTTTCTTGCCAATATAGCGCTTAACAAGCTTGATGCTCCGGAAAACGGGTCTATTGTCAATGACAACTTCTTCAAGGATGAGACAGTGACGACGTGGTATTCTCAGATTACACGCCTTCGCGGACAACGTGAAACAAGACCATACACGAAATGGAATGATAACGGTTTGTTTATCCGCCAGTCGTATTATATAGGTCGTTTGGATACGGTAAACAAAAATCTTCCGGAAATGGAAATCCATCCGACGAATACCATAGCTCATAATACGTATATCCGACAGCAAAGATTTGTGTTCTTCAAAAATGAAGACGATTTGAATAACGCGTTTCCGGCAGCCAACTTCCGTTTGGTGCACGACACGACAAAAATTACGACCATCTCCAATGAATTTACCTATACGTTCTACCTAAGGGCCAAATCCTTGTTGAAAAATGAAGCCAAGCTGAATGCTGGTTTTCAAAATGATCTGATATGGGTAGAAGACAGCCTTACCAATGATTTTTTGCAGAACTCCTCGATTAAAGGGGATTTCAGCTATAAATTTTCAGATAAGGTAGATTTCAATTTGAGTGCTCATCAGATTGTGGTAGGTCATAATTTCGGTGATTACCTCTATGAGGCAAGGGCAGATATCGCTGTAGGAAAATATCTGGGCAAAATATCGTTGGGGGCTTATTCGCAAAACAAATCGCCGGAAAGGGTCTTTACGGATATGAATTACACATATCACCAATGGAAGGCGAACTTGGAGAAGACAAAAACGCAAAACCTTTCTTTCACCTACAGCCATCCTAAATTAGGATTCAAAGGCCGACTGGAATATTATCTGATTAATAACTATACTTATTTCAAAGAAGTAGATAACCCGAACGATAATCCGAACCTCGACAAGGTGATAGAACCGGCACAGCTTGGAAGCCTTAACTTCTTGAAAGCTACGGTAGAGCAGAATTTTAAATTCGGAAAATGGCATCTCGACAACAGAGTGGTGTACCAGAAGTCCGATGCTATGGATGTGCTGGCCACACCGGAACTGTATACCTGGCATAGCTTTTATTATGACTCGCGTTGGTTTGACGTGCTAAACATCAGCATAGGTATGGACGTTCGTTTCAATACGCCCTACGTAGCTCCATCGTATTCAATCAACACAGGACAGTTTTATAATACCAATTATAAGTTGGAATTTTCTACCTATCCTATAGTGGATTTCTGGGCTACAGCCAATATCAAGCGCGTGAACCTATTTATCAGCAACAACTTTACCAACCAATATGTGTATCCGAAAGGATATTATACGGTACGTCGCTATCCAATGAATCCGGCGAACTTCAGATTTGGTGCTTCCTGGAAGTTTTATGATTAAAAATTATCTGTCTTTTAGCTAGGAAATTACGCGCTATTAGCACAAAAAAGTAAAAAAAAACATTTTGAAACTTAAAAATTAGGGCTATATTTGCACACGCAATTCAGCTAAGGTTGCGACGTTCTCAGAAAGATTTTAAATGTTTGGAGGCTTAGCTCAGCTGGTTCAGAGCACCTGCCTTACAAGCAGGGGGTCACTGGTTCGAATCCAGTAGCCTCCACCAAACATACCTTGGAGAATTAGCTCAGCTGGTTCAGAGCACCTGCTT
>NZ_JXAC01000189.1 GCF_000814685.1 Sphingobacterium sp. T2 | reverse complement strand
AAAAAGGGGTGCCTAACTTTGGATTTTGTTAGGACGCTGTCATTAATGATAAATGGGGTGTCAATCTGCGTGTAAGGAACATGMTTAAACCCTAAGATAAACCTAGAACGTGAGACGGATTCAAATGACAATGTTTTCCTTGAATCCTACAAACGAGGAGTTGATGCAAGCGTAGGTATATCTTATAAGTTTTAACAGTTTGATAATATATCCTTAACGATAAGATAGAATACAGGGTTTAATATTGTAAAATAAATAAGAAAGAAAACATGAAAACAAAATTATTAGCTATTATCGCCGTTTCAGTTTTGGCATTCACTTCATGTAGCAGTGATGACGATGACAATCCAACTGGCGTAACGGAGTTGACCGTTTTGAACGGCAACATAACGGGAGATGCTGTCGTTTCTGGGTCGTCAATTAATCTGACGGGACCTACGTACGTGAAGGAGGGTGCTACATTGACGATCCCTGCAGGTACAACTATCACGGCTACTACGGAAGGTACCAGCGCTTTTATTTTAGTCGAGCGAGGAGCTAAAATAATTGCAAAAGGGACAGCTGCTGCGCCGATTAAGTTTACCTCGACAACGAAACGTTCCGGTTCATGGGGAGGCTTGATTATCAATGGTTATGCTCCGCTTTCTCGAGCTAGTCAAAGTGCTCCAAGTAATTATCAGACAGAGATCAGTCCTAATATCATGTATGGCGGGGACAACCCTTCGGATAACTCGGGCGTGTTGGATTACGTGATTTTAGAATACACAGGAGCAAACATAAGCGACGCTGCTGAACATAATGGTCTAACATTAAACGGCGTTGGAAATGGTACTAAAATCAGCAACATCTACATTAAGGACGGCGCTGATGACGGTATAGAATTCTTCGGCGGTTCCGTTAACGTAACCAATCTGTTAGTTGTAAACGCAGAAGATGATATGTTTGATTTTACACAAGGGTATACTGGTACGTTAACGAATGCTTATGGCATCTGGGAACCAAGTTTTACAACGAACGAAGGCGATCCTAGAGGTATTGAAGCGGATGGTAACATGGATGGTAAAACGCCAAATGATATTGCTCAGTCCAACTTTACCATTAATGGAATGACTATCGTGCAACGCTCTACGACACAAGGTCTAGCAGGTACTATGCAGGATATCGTGAAAATTAGAAGAAAAGCGAAAGCGAACATTACGAATCTTTTAATCCAGATAGGAGATAACTCGTTGTTCGGTGATATCATTGACCTTGATGACTCGAAGCAAGATAATAAAGGTGATGCAAGTTCGACTATAACATATACGTTCCGTCCAGAATCGCGTTTTGATGCAGCTTTGGTTAAATCTGCCGGTGCTACAGTTACAAAGAATGACTCCCAAACTGGTGCAGACGTTTCAGTATTCAGCTGGACTGGCTATTCTTTCTAAGGTGATAACAAAATAGTTCAGACCAATAAAATTAGAAAACGATACTTCGTAAAGACCGGCTTCCCTTAAGGAGTCGGTCTTTTTGCGTCTTAATAAAAGAATGATGTCATCTTAATGAGTAAGTAATATTGAATTTGTTTTTTTAGCTTAAATAATAAGATAATATGCTAAAGATCAAAATTATATTTCCGTTAGCGATGATAGTAACTAGTTGCATGATCAGCTGTGAGAAAAGCACTTCCGATATGCCAGAGACACCAGATTCAGAAATCGTAGAACCAGAATTAAAAGAATCAATAGAACTCAAATTTGTAGTTAAGAATCTAGCGAAGGGCAATAGTACGACAGACGTGGAAGGATATGGCGAGCTTAATTTTTTAGGGTTTGGCTATGATGTTACTGGCAAATATTCTCATAGGAGCTCTGTTAAAGAGGCTGTAATTAATACCCCCGCATTCGGACAAGACAATCCCAGTCTTCTTGATGTGAGATTTCCTCGTGAGTCGAGTTTTAAGATCGGTTATGGTGTCGATTCGGAGGATTTTACGAAATTGTTGACAGGTGAAACTGCTGATATCAATTATTTTAAGGGGAATATCATATCATCCTTTTCCAGATACAGATCCCAAAGGAAGCGAATACATATATGGCTTGTATGACACCTATGTTACACACAAAAGACTTAGGATATTTCGAAATCCTGGAGAAGACCGGTTGATACGGTATTTAACTACAAATTTTCAAACAGACAGCAAGTCTCTCGAACCAGCGGAACTTGTCAAAAAATATGGTACACACGTTCTGCTTTCTTTGTATACAGGAGCTAAACTAAGCTTGGATTACCAAGCTGGATATGTAGGTGAGAAGGATAGACAAAACGCCGTGGAGAATAGTTTCAAGGTAGGTCTGAACGACTGTTTTGCGTTATTTTCCGGGACCCTTGCCCACCCGACTCAGCCGTGCTTAAGAATGTGGTGAGTCCGATAATCGCCTTCGAGGCAATTGGTGGTGACCCATCTAAAATAATAGTAGATAATACGCTAGGTTATAACCCGAAGGTTAAGATTTCCGAATGGTCAAAAAGTGTTAACGAAGATAATCACCGGTTTGTATACATTGATGGCTTGGATAACCTTTTGCCTATTTCAGAGCTTATAGAGGATGCAGAAAAGAAACAAAAGGTAGAGGTCTATGTCAATGACTATATCAAAGCGAACGAGGTGAGGCTGAACAGCCGCTAGTTGTACCGGTATGGCAACTATAACAGTTGCTTAGCACCTAAAAACACGGTTGGTAATGAAATGTTAGGGTATCGATCCGAAGAAAATCACAGAGCCTTTTTTAACAAGCTGGTAAATCATGTGATCTACCTACAGATGTATCTCGAGGCTACGAATGCGATGGTAAATGAGAGTATAAACTTTTTAATCGGTACAATTCTGTCGAAATGCTTAATGTGGATCTCACGAGATTTTATTTTGACGACCTGAAGGGAAGCGGAAAAAATATAACGGAAAAGTTGTATATACGGCCGATAGTGAAATCAGAAGAATTTTTGAGTCAGCGAGAAAGGCAGTGACTGGAAGCATATAGAGGTTCTGCGTGATTTTTACCCCTCTTTCTGAGATACCATGCGATCCGGAAGTAAGGTAAGCAGGGGGGCCTTTTCCAGACAA
>NZ_JXAC01000188.1 GCF_000814685.1 Sphingobacterium sp. T2 | reverse complement strand
AACAATTCCGTTTCCAAACAAATACTATCTGCATCAGGAATTGTTGGCTATTATAAAATTACCCTCGACGGTGCGGTACACCTTTTCTTTCTTGCTTAGAAGTTCATTTACCAGTCGGAAAGTTTCGTTTTCTTTATTGCTAAGCAGGAAAAACTTGTTATTAGGTAAGGTCTGTACAATAACGTTTACAGGCTCACCATAAGGGAGTGTTTCGAAATTACCTTTTACATCATCATAGGCTCTATCGAAATTGATGTGCATCAGATAAGCCAATGTCCAGCCGGCAGCATCGTAAGGTGGAATTGGAGGACCTCCCGCATATTCGAAGTCGTTGGGATGATCTTGTGCTTCGAACATATCCAAGATATGAGGGCGGAAAGCTTGGTTTGTGCGTATGATAAAGCTTTTGGCAGGATATTGCTTGCCGTTATGTGTGAATGCTTCTTTTGCCTGTTCGATGCGGATTCCATTAGCTGATAAAGCATTCAAAAATTTCACCGTAGTAACTGGGTTGTCTTGATGTGCCGAGATGATATATACTCGCGGATCACGGTACTTAGGATTTTTAAGAAGTTGAATCTAGTGCTTGTTTAGGATTTTGACGTTGATTTCTCAACTCTTTATTTTGTTTCTTTAAGTTTTCTATGGCCTGTTCTACCACAGCTACTTTGCTTGGAGATAATGACCAAGTGTCCTTGCTTCCTTTTTCTATGGAATTTCTTCCCATTCGGTAAATATTGAACAACACCTCATCTTTATATTTAGCGGCATAGTTCAGCACAGCATAGTTCAGTGATGTGGAATAGTCTATAGACTGTTTGAAATGCCAAGTTTGTGGTATAACCGGATAGTGGGTATTACTGTTAGGTAAAAGTCTAGAAGGTACTAGTGGTATTTCAAAAGGATTTGGACCTCCGATAATTTCGGTAAGAAGTCCTATGGTATTGTGAAAGTAAGTTGTGGTGCGAAGGCCTCCGTTGTACCAGGTTGAGAATACAGAACCTCCCCGTTGTGTATAGCCTGGTTTATTTTCCGCATAAAGGCGAGTGGCCATGGCAGCTCCTATGGATTCGATACCGGTGATGACTAGCGGATCGAAAACATAGTTAAATGGATCGCGGTATGGAGCTCCGGCTACTACGGCACCTGCTGGTGCCGTCTGGTGGTGGTTATACATAATCTGTGGGTTCCATTCGATGAAAAGCTGTCTCGCTATGTTTTGGGATTCTTTGAGGTTGAGCATGAAAAAGTCCCTGTTGTTGTCATGGCCGGCATATTTTTGGTAAAGTTTTGGCAGGTAGCTTAGGGACCGTTTTTCCGGTGTGGATTCCCTCATATACCAGTTGCTTACTAATTCTTGGCCGTCGGGATTAGCATGAGTAAGAAGGACTATACAATTATTGAGGATGTTCAGGGTCTCCTCATCGTTGCGGCTTGCAAGAAGGTATGCTATTTCTATAAGCTGATGCATGCCTACGGTTTCGGTGGCGTGTAAGCCTCCGTCAATCCACACTACGGATTTACCTTCTTTAGCCAGTTGCTTGGCTTCCTGTTCTGCGAGTTCTGCTCTCGCCAGTCTTTGTGAAATGTTCTTGTAATGACTCAGCTTAGCAAGATTTTTCGGAGAGGATACGATAAGCATAGGCTGATCTCTACCTTCTTCGGTCTTGCCAATAACCTGATATAGGATTCTGTCGGACTGCTGGGCGAGCTTTTTGAAATAGGCTTCCGTTTGGGAGAAGTTCGCCAAATGGTAGTCGTCGCCAATGTTAAATCCGAAATGCTCTTTGGGTGTGGTAATTTGTGCCTTTACCCCCAGAAAAGACACAAAAAGTAGGATGGATGCGAATAGCTTCTTCATTAATTTAGTTTTGGTTGTTGCAATAAATATAATGAAGAAAGCTGGTTTTAATATCGAGTATAACAGTAGTTGATAGAATTGTTACAATATGCTTTAGAATACTATGGTTCGGAAGGTCAGGTTTATCCTTCCTCTGGTGATTTTCTTGCTTTTGGGTAGTTGGTGAAGCCAGTATTTTTGAGTGGTGCCGCGCATTAGTAGAAGGGAACCATTTTCCAGCGTCAGGTTCTATTCTTTTTTACTCTGTTTATGATCGGAAAGAGTAATTTGCGTTCGGCACCTAAGACTTAACTGAGGCCTTATTAGTGCCATTTTCTTTTTAGACTTCCTTTTCAGCATCGCTACT
>NZ_JXAC01000187.1 GCF_000814685.1 Sphingobacterium sp. T2 | reverse complement strand
CTTGCAAGCCTTGCTTGCCATAATTTTGGTAAAGCCTAAGCCAAAATTGTAAATTCGATTTACTTAATCCTTCTCGCTTTGCAAGGCTTCCAATACTGTCTTTACCTCGTAGAATAGTGGTTACTAGACGTAACTTAAAATTGAAATTATTACTTCTGTTTTTTACTCATAAAAATGCCCCAAATAAGTGTCTAACTTTTTGGGGCATGTCTACTTCTTTAGGCTTTTTCTATTTATAAAGCTTCCTTTTTTTAACACCTTACACTTTTATTACAAAATTATTGTCTACTATTTCGGTAGATTATATATATTTGCCGCAAATAATATGAAAATGTTTTTCCGAGATATACTACATACCATGCGAATGTGCATAGGAGATAATTGGAATTGTTAATTATCTCCGATAATCCTTCCTTATTTTATTTTCAGTATTTTTAACTATCACGAATTTATTATGAATAGAACGAAAATTAAATTTCTCGTACTGACAGCTTTTGCTCTTAGCTCAGGGAGCTTACATGCGCAAGCTCTTTTGAAGGGCAGGGTAGTAGATGCTTCTAACAAGGCTATTGTGGGTGCTACTATCCGGGATCTAACATCCAATAAACAGGTTATTACAAATCAAAACGGAGAATTTGAACTTAATTCTCCTTCAGACAATCCGCAGATACAGATTTCCTATATAGGTTATGACACGAAGAAGCTTACTGCCGATGGGAATAGTTTCCTTACGATAGAATTGGTGCCGCAAAGTCAGGTCTTGGAAGATGTGGTGGTGACAGCTTTGGGCATTTCCAGAGAGAAGAAAGCATTAGGCTACGCAGTGCAGGAGGTAAAGGGTAAGGAGTTGCAAACGCGTCCTACCAATGTACTTTCAGCACTGTCAGGAAAGGTTTCGGGCTTACAGGTTATTTCATCTGGCGGAAATATGGGGGGATCAAACCGTGTGACTATCCGTGGTATCAACTCTATTTCAGGGAATAACCAGCCTTTGTATGTCATCGACGGTACGCCTATAGATAATACAGACCTGAACTCTGCTGCCACCATAAACGGAAGTGCAGGAAAAGATGTGGGCAACACCATTCAGGATCTGAACCCCGATGATATCGAAAATATTTCGGTCTTGAAAGGTCCTTCGGCGGCAGCTCTCTACGGTTCACGTGCGGCCAACGGCGTCATTCTTATCACCACCAAACGTGCCGCCAAAGGTGAACGTGTGGATATTTCGGTAAATACTGGATTGGATTTTGAAAATGTGGTACGTCTACCTAAAAGACAAAAGCTTTATGGTCAAGGATACTCTCCAACATTCCAGGTACAAAATATCAACGGTACGGACTACAAGATAGTGGATTATGCGGCTGATGAAAGCTGGGGACCTCGCTTGGATGGAACGCCCGTATTGCACTGGTATAACCTGAATCCGGAAGATGAAGACCTTTACCTGAATCCGGCACCTTGGGTGTATCCAAAGCATGATGTCAGCTACTTCTTCCGTACGGGAGTAGCCAATACCAATAATATTGCCATAGCAGGAAATAGTGGCAATACCAACTATCGCTTTTCCTATACCAATAAGAATGTAAGAGGTACGGTGCCTAACGCCTCTCTAGGACGCAACTCGTTCAACTTTTCAGGAGGCACCCAACTCGGCAAGATTAAGCTGTCTTCAAACTTTACCTATATCAAAAACTCGTCGATAGGAAGACCGTGGTCAGGAGCTTCCAATAGAAATATTATGCTGGAAGCATTCCAATGGGGAGCGGTACAGGTAGATTATAAAATCCTTTCTCGTTATAAGCGGGAGGATGGAACGCCGTTGGCGTGGAACCGTACAGGATGGCGTAATACTCCTGAAGATGAGGCTACGCGTTTCATCGATAACCCTTATTGGTCGGCATACGAGTCATACCTCGAAGAAAGCAGAGACAGGTTCTACGGGAATGTAGGCTTGCAGTACGAGGTTAACGATTGGCTTACCGTAGGAGCGAAGGCGCATGGCGATATCTATTCTTTCCAGGCTCAGGATCGCATTGCTGTATATTCTCGAAGTGCGTCGCAATATGAAGAATCCAGCAACAAGCTCAATGAATATAACTACGAATTCTTGGCTTCTGCAAAGAAAAATTGGGAAAACTTCTCCTTGTATGCCAATGTGGGGGCTAACCTAAGAGATCAGCAACGTAAGGTGGACTACGCCATCACATCGGGAGGCTGATAGTCCCTAACTACTATAACCTAAAAAATGCGCCGAGTGTTATTATAGATAATAAGTCTTTCCATAAGCGTGTCTCTTCTTTGTATGCTAGTGCCTCTGTCGGTTACAAGAACTTCTTGTTCCTTGATGCTACGGTGCGTAACGACTGGTCGTCGACCTTGCCGGTAAATAACAATTCCTTTACGTATCCATCGATTACGGGAAGCTTTGTGTTTTCTGACCTTGAAGGCTTAAAGAACCTGGAATGGCTCTCTTTCGGAAAGATAAGACTGGGGTGGGCGCAGGTAGGTAACGACACCGAACCTTATCAGTTGTATAAGGTGTATGAGGCCCAGCAACCTATAGATGGCAAGCCTTCGTACAGCCTGCCAAAAGAGCTTGCCAACAATCAGCTGAAGCCTGAGGTGACAAGCTCATGGGAGACCGGTATAAACCTTTCCTTTTTCAGAAATCGATTAGGTGTAGATGTCACTTACTATAACAACAATTCGCGTAACCAGATTCTTGCAGTACCCGTATCTTCGGCATTTGGCTACGAAAGCAAATTCCTCAACGCTGGAAAGATCAACAACAGAGGGGTGGAAGTGCAGCTGAATGCTAGCCCCTTAAAAAATGACAACTTCCAGTGGAACACTACTGTCAACTACGCCAAGAATAAAAATAAGGTAGTGAAATTGGATGAGCTGGTAAACACATTAACGCTTAGCAATACGTTAGTGAATTTGGTGGCACGTGAAGGACAGCCGTACGGCCAGTTTTTGGGTTACGACTTTGTATATGCTCCCAATGGCAAGCGTGTGGTGGAGAACGACGGAACATATATGAAGACCTCACAGCTTGTGCCGCTGGGAAGTATTCTTCCGGATTTTACTTTCGGCTTCCAAAACTCCTTCCAGTATAAAAATTTCAGTCTTGGGTTTTTGGTAGATGGCCGTATAGGAGGCAAGTTCTTCTCGCAGACATACAAAGTGGGTATGTACGCAGGAATTTTGGATAAGACGGCAGCCAACAATGTGCGTGAGACAGGAGTGGTACTCGATGGCGTCAAAGCTGATGTAACCTTCCACGCCGACGGAACGTACACTGTAGACAATGTGACAGAAAATACAACCAATATCACGGCACAGCAATGGGCAAGAAATGAATATAATGGACCTACCACTTTCTCCATTTTCGATGCCTCTTATATCAAATTCCGTGAGGTGGTGCTAGGCTATGATATACCTTTGAAATCTACTAAGACCGTGAAAAATGTCAACGTGTCCTTGTACGGAAGAAATCTGTGGAATATCTATACCAAAAGCAAATATATAGATCCGGAGTTCACTACTAGTGGTGGTAACGTGCAAGGTATAGAAGGAGGAAATATTCCTACGCCTATAACTTATGGTTTAAATGTTAATCTAAAATTCTAAAAGATGAAAGTAAATAAACAGATATATCTTTGGCTGTTCACGTTGGTCGCTCTTGTCGGCTGCTCGAAAGAGACATTTGAAAACATAAATATTGACCCTAACAGGCCTTCGGCAGTGCCTACGCCAAGTCTGTTGATTACAGCTGAAAAGCAGCTTATCGACGCTATACGCAGTGAGGAGATTAACTACCGTGGGGCACAGTTATTCGCCCAATATTTTAGCCAAAACATTTATACAGATCAGTCGCGCTATCAGATTCCTACATCTTATTCGGACAACTTCTGGACAGCGACCTATAAGGCATTGAACAACTTGAACGAAATCATCAAAATGAATACGGACGAGGAAACCAAAGCTATTGCCACAGCAGGTGGCGCAGGAAGTAATGCTAACCAGATTGCTATAGCGAGAGTGTTGAAAGCATTTGGTTTCCATCATCTTACCGATGTTTTCGGTGATGTGCCTTACGAATCGTACGGTAATAAGGACGAAGATTTCCAAGCTTTACAGCATGATCCCGACATTTTGACGCCTAAGTATGCTTCGCAGCAGAAGATATACAAAGATATTTTGGAGGAGCTGAAACAGGCAGCAGATACACTTAGAAAGTACAGCAGCCAGAATACCTTCGGCACGTCGGACATCATCTACAAGGGTGACAACAGCAAATGGGCAAAATTTGCTAATTCCTTGAGGCTTCGTCTGGCCAACCGTATCTATCATAAAGAACCTACATTCGCCAAAGCGCATATAGATGATGCACTGGCAAAAGGTGTTTTCACCTCCAATGCCGACAATGCTGTTTTCACCTTTTCAGCATCCGCACCGAATGAAGCGCCATTATACAGAGCTACAGTGACCGCCAATCGAAAAGACTTTGCGGTATCTCATGTTATCGTAGAAACGCTGAAGGGACAGCGAGGTCCTTTTGCTGCACAAGACCCGCGTCTTGCAAAATATGCCAAACCACTGGCGGATGGCACATACTTTGGACAGCCGTATGGCCTACCTCTGGCTGCCGGAAACTTGTTCCCTGTAGATCGAATTTCCTTGCCGGGAGAGATTATCAACGCTGCCAACTATGGGGAAGTGCTGATGGAATATGCAGAGGTGGAATTTTTGATTTCAGAATACAGGAATTGGGATCAGGAAGCATATGAAAGGGGAGTAAAAGCATCCTTGGACAAGTGGGGTGTGGGAGCTGCTGAAGCGAACGCTTATTTGGCGCTCTTACCACCAGCCAAATAAGGAAAACTAGTACTTACCCAAAAATATCTAAGTCTCCTATTTAATACCCAAGGTATTGAAGCTTGGTCCGAAATCCGTAGAACAGGATACCCTCTGTTCTTAGTGAAAAAAGGTGACGTCATCT
>NZ_JXAC01000186.1 GCF_000814685.1 Sphingobacterium sp. T2 | reverse complement strand
GATCCAAAAGCAAGACAATGACCGTRTGGCGATCCAGGACGGACTCTGTCGTATATACCATACCGGACAACAGTGTGGGGCAGGAACTCAAAGTACTACTGCCTGACCTGCCGGAGGACTTCCTGACATTTGAGCTAGTAACTACCTCCGCAGACGGCGATAGCAAATCACTACCTACTGAACTATCAAGTAGAATATACGGGGATAAATATAGGGAGAGTCTAAATAATAGATTGATCGATGTCGCCACATATATCGAATCTTCCAATGAGCTTGATGTCACCTGGAAAAGTGCTTTTGAAGGAGCGGTTAGTATTGAGTTGAAATATGATGGGACTGACGGGGAGACCCGGGTAATAGAACTCCCCATAGAAGAAAGATCTATAGTCTATCTCAACAGGTTCGGCGGAGATCTAATGTATAGAACAGGATATCTCCCTACAGAGAATGCCATAGACACTTTTTATACGGAATACATTGATTTGCCATTCTCTGAACCATATGTTATCGAAGGATTAACATTTAATGGGACTAATCAGTATATGAGGATTGCTGATCATCCGGATTTGAATATCAATTCAGGCGAAGTATTAAGTATCTCTGTATGGATAAAGACACCGATCGGCAACAGGAATCAAAGGCTATTGATGAAGCGTTATACTTCTACTACTGCTGATCCAGTTAACGGAAATACAGGTTATGGCATCGTACCTCTATCTAATCGTCGTACCTACGCCGATTGGTATTATAGGTCTGGCTCGAATCCTAATCCAGGTGGAGCAGCTAATGTACTTTCCGGAAATGATTATTATCCATTGGACACATGGATTCATTTGGTGGCTATATTTGATTCGTCTACTAAGCAAATAAAACTATACCAAAATGGAAATCTGGTTGGTACGGCAACTTTACCGGCGGCTGTTCCGGAAAATCCTAATATTGTTAGTATTTCCGATGTGTTTGTTGGGGCATGGAAAGAGTCTCCAACGGGTGCTCTGAAAGAGTTTTTTAGTGGTGAGGTGGCACATTTGCGCTTTTGGAAGAAAGCTCTCAGTCCTGAAGAGATCCAAATAGATATGTCGACCCCAGTTACTGCAGAAACTCCCGGGTTAGTAGCCGCCTATGATCTGAGGAAGGTACAGGGTAGCGGTACTAATCTGACGATTGCAGATATAAAAGGAAATCATACGGCGGTATTGTATGGTTTTAGCAGGTAATGGTACATATAGTAGAGACACAAGATATTGTGTCTCTACACTAGGTAGAATCAAAAGAAATATAAAAAAAAACAATAGACATGAAAACTCTTTTATTGAACTTGTTGTGTATGTTCGTCCTTTTGGACGCCACATCATGCGCAAAAAAAACAGACGATCCGAAAACAAAAGTTGAGGAGAGTGCGCTGTCGCTTAAGTTGATACTGCCCAATGTTGCTGCATCAGGCTCTACAATACAAATACAGGGACGCGGATTTGGTAGTAGTCTGGAGGCTGTCCAAGTCAAGTTTGGAGATGTTACGAGCGAAATATTGGACCTATCTAATGGTATTATTTCGGTGAAAGTCCCAGAATTGGCTGATGGGTCAAAGATCGATGTATCTGTCGTAGTAGGAGGTCATACCTCTAACATAAAGTCAATTCCGTGTGCGAAAAATAGAAAGAGCCTGTAGTTGCACAGAAAGACACTATCGAATGGATAGAAGACAAAAATCCCAATATAGCAGCCATTGAACCAGGTATTATTTCCTATAATGAGCAGGTGGTCAAGTATATACGTAATGGACAACAGTTGCTAGAAGTCGAATTGGGCAAGCCATCGTTGGTTGTGGTGGCCGAGGAAGAGGTTGGTTGGGGCTTTTATCAGTTTCCGTCTATACGTCGCTCTTTGTCCGGGCAATTGGCTGCCGGTTGGTCCATGAATCATGATAATGCGGAGAGCTACGGAAAACCATCGTTAGGAATCAATAGTGCTATATCTAATGATGGTGGCGTGACCTGGACGACGGTTGTTAAAGGCCCGGCGGGGGCAGGCACACTGCTAAGTAATGGGGATAGAATTGCTGTTGGAACTCCGGCAGCTGTCCCATTGGAGGATCTGGATCTGCCTACTCCTATAGCCACTTTACAGGATGCGTCTAGCTATGGCCGAATTATGCGTATTTATGAGTACGATAAACTGCCTTTACAGTTACAAGGAACTTATCAGTCCCGTATGAAGAAGGGGCAGACTTCATGGATAGCTGAGCGAGGCACCTTGGTCAGTCCTAAATTGGCCCGTTATGCTGATGGCAATCTGTTCCCAGTAGTATGGTGGGGAGATATACAGGAAATTTCTGATGGGGTATATACCTGCCTTATCCCGGTTTCGAAATCAATTCAAGTGGTGGAGTGGATCCGGCGGGTGTCATCTGTTACAAATCTACAGACTTTGGCAAGACGTGGGTGAAGCAAGGCAGTATACTTTACCAACCCGATCTTTCTTTAGATCCAAACGGCAATAAACGAAAAACATTCGGATGGACAGAACCAGCATTTACGGTATTAAAAAATGGAACTTTCTTATCTGTTCTGCGTACGCAAGACGGTTTTGGGAAGAGCCCGATGTATTGGACGACATCGATCAACAAAGGTGTAAGCTGGTCTACGCCGAAGGTTTTTACCGGAAGCGGAGTACTGCCTAAGTTGTTGGAGCTGGACAATGGTATAGTGGCATTAGCCTCCGGCAGACCCGGTGTGCAGCTGCGGTTTATGCTGAATGATAATCCCAATGATTGGTCGGAACCTTTTGAAATGTTGCCTTGGGTAGAGAATGAAGTACAGTTGACAAATGATGCCCTTGGTTCCTCCTGTGGATATACGCAGATGTTGAAAGTGGATGAAAATAGCTTCTTGATTATTTATTCGGACTTTAAGCACAAGACACCAGAAGGGCTTACACGTAAAGCTATCAAAGTACGTAAGGTGACGGTGAAAAGGATATAAATCTGTTTATTCTTGTAAATCTAAGGGAACAAAATAGTGCATATAATATTAAGTTACAAATCACGAAACATAATGAGAAGATACTACGGATTGCTTTTTCTATTGACAGGGTGTGCAGTACAAACTCCGGCTGTCAAGGTGCAAGACGTGCGGTTTGATGCAGATAGGCAACCTTTGAAAGAAGGTATAGCTGCATACGATAAGATGGATTATATCTATCAGAAAGATGGCAAGGATATTTTTAAGATCAGTTTTGGCGAACCTGTTGTTGTGGCTGTTGCGGACAAACCCTACAAATGGGGCTTCTTTCAGTTTCCCGGATTATACAGGTCAGACCAAGGGGAGATCGTGGCCCGATGGAATATGGCGACAGATGATGCTGAGAGCTATGGAAAAGGTGGTGCTGGATATGCTGTTTCAAAAGATCAGGGGGTAACCTGGACAACCATAGAAAGCGCGCCCATCGGGGGCGGTCTCAAAATTAACGGAGGCGAATATATAAGCATCCATACTCCTCCGGCCATTCCATTAAAGGATCTGAAGTTGCCAGAGCCTATTGCAACTGTTAAGGAGGCTTATGGGCGTACATTTAGGTTTTGGAAAGTAGAACAATTGCCGGAGGAATTGCAGGGTGTCTACATCAACAGGAGGGTGACGGGAAGTGATCAATGGGCTCTTGAGCATAATAAGATATCGGAAGCCAATATGGTACGATATTCGGACAACAACTTACTGCCGCTGGTGTGGTGGGGTGATATGAAGCTGGAGAAAGAAGGCTCTATCGTAGCCGGCGTATACCCCGGCTTTACCTTTGTCAACGGAACGGTGCCACCTTCGGACGTGGCTTTTTATCGCTCGCAGGATGGGGGAAGAAGCTGGTCATTCATCGGACGTATCCCTTATGACTATGACCCGGTAAAAGACCCGAATGGAGGACAAAGGCTGGCCTTGGGATGGACGGAGCCGGCTTTTGAGATCTTAAAAGATGGTTCCTATCTAAGTGTTTTGCGAACTACGGACGGCTTGGGCAATAGCCCGATGTACATAAGCCGGTCTTTGGATCAGGGAAAAAGCTGGACTAAACCTGAAGTTTTTACTAAAGCAGGTGTTTTGCCAAAGTTGCAGCAATTACAGAATGAAGCAATTGTTTTAGCATCCGGCCGGCCGGGGCTACAGATACGCGTAGCATTGGATAAGGAGGGCAAAGAGTGGTCAGATCCCTTTGAAATGCTGCCTTGGACAGAAGGAATAAATCGAAATGAGTTAACTTGCGGCTATCCGGATTTATTGCAGACCGGACAGGATAAATTTTTGTTGGTCTATTCGGATTTTCAATATAAAACAGCTACCGGCGAGATAAGAAAAGCCATTAAAGTCCGTGAAATAACTGTTAAACTCTTATAGGTATTTATGAATAGGTTTTTTGTTACAGGGATTTTGGTGTTGATAAATTATTGTTGCCTCTTTGCACAAAAGACGGAGACAAGAATTATTGCATGGATACAAGATAAACGAAAGCCAGTTGCAATACACAATGCCGACAAGGATAATGAAACTGTTGTTTCCGTTGCCAGTATGACTACATTCACATTAAAAAAATAAATCAATGCACTATTTAAAGACTATTTCGTTCCTGGTTATAACGTCCTTATTTATTCAATTTTCTATCGCGCAGACAAAGAGTGGTTTGCGAAAAATAAAGGATATTGTTATATATGAAGACACCTTGTTTTATAACGCCTTTCCTTCGGTTATAAAAAATAAAAATGAGTTTTTGTTAGCGTTCAGGCAGGCTCCCAATCGTCGTATATTCGGTACGGAGAAGATTTCACATGTCGATCATAACAGCTATTTGGTAACCTTGAGATCTAAAGACGGTGAACGATGGTCTAAATCCCCTGAGTTACTGTATGCTCATCCGTTTGGCGGGTCGCAGGATCCTTGCTTGATCCGACTCAAAGACGGTACACTGCTCGCTGCCAGTTATGGCTGGACAACTGTTGATAAAAGTTTGCAAAGTCCGGAAAAGCCTTTGTTTAATTCAGGTGGTTTTACTTTTTTAGGTGGATATGTCATGCGCTCAACCGATAATGGGAAGAGCTGGCAAGGGCCTTATTATCCGGTCCATGTCCCCGATGAGCGGCATTATGATCCCTTCGGACAGCCGATGTCGGCTTATAATCGTGGAGCGATGTACGAAACAAAAGATGGTCGTGTGCTGTGGGTCGTAGCGGCGCATGATCGTGCGGGTAAAACATCCAATTACTTGCTGACCTCTCACGACAAAGGATTGACCTGGGAGTATTCGGCGGTGGTGGCCAAGGATGATAAGATCTCGTTCAACGAAACATCGGTTTATGAAACGCCAAAAGGGGACATCGTGGCATTTATGCGTACAGCCGGGTACGATGATCAGCCTGTATCGCACGTTCGACGGATGGCGGGAAGACTTTCCATTGGGAAAGTATGGGATTTAAAGGACATCCTTTACAAGCTTTGCGACTTCGGGACAACAGGGTGTTGGTGGTATATGGATACCGTCATGAGCCCTTCGGCATTCGTGCCCGTATATTGAACGCGGAGTGTACCGATTTTGCTACGGCTGAGGAATTTGTAATCCGGGAGGACGGTGGCAGTTGGGATATCGGCTATCCCTGGGCGGTACAGCTAGACAAAAACAGGGTTTTGGTCGCCTATTATTACAATCAAAACGACGGGCCGCGATACATTGCAGGTAGTATTCTGGAAGTGGAATCTCAAAAAGGTAGGTAAATATTATAGAGACATTATATAAATTTCAATAAATACCATGATAAGCAGATATTTGAATTGCAGCGTATTGCTAGCCATAATGGTCTTCTTCACAGGATGTGGAAAGGGCAGTGTGCCGGATAAGGGAGAAGAAGTTATCCCGGACAAGGATGAGGATCCAAAGGAAGAGCTTTCAGGCAAGTATACCAACCCTGTTTTTGAACCAATACTGGCTGATCCGACAGTCGCCCGGGATCCCAATACCGGTATTTTTTACGCCATTGGTACCTCGGACGACTGGGGTGACGGCAAAGGTCACCGGCTGATGCCGGTACTGAAGTCTCCGGATATGGTAAACTGGACCATAGTAGGCAACGCCTTCTTGTCCAAGCCGACATGGAAAACAGATAGAGCATCGGAAAGCTCTCTTTGGGCAGGGGATCTCGTCAAGGTCAATGGTATGTATCACCTCTATTATTCCTATTCAGCATGGGCGGACGCCAATCCTGCAATAGGTCTGGCCACGTCTCCCAGTCCGGCTGTACAATTTGTGGATCAGGGAAAGCTGTTTTTCACCAGTGAGGTTGGTGTACCCAATTCCATCGATCCGCTGTACTGGGAAGAAGGGGATAAAAAGTATTTGTTTTGGGGGAGCTACAGCAATTCAGCCAATCAGGGGACATATGGCATAGAACTGTCGGCCGATGGCAGATCTGTTCCTGACCTTACTAAAAAATTTAAGATCGCTGCGGGAGATTTTGAAGCGGTCGTTTTGCATAAGCGAGACGGGTATTACTATTTCTTTGGGTCTAGAGGACACTGTTGTGATGGAGCAGCTAGTGACTACCATGTCCGGATTGCACGATCCACGAGCCTGCAAGGAACGATTATCTGGAACAAAAATGGAAAGGATATCCGGGAACGTGGAAATGGAACAGTATTCTTGCAGGGTGAATCGCGGTGTATGCCCGGCCCGGA
>NZ_JXAC01000185.1 GCF_000814685.1 Sphingobacterium sp. T2 | reverse complement strand
TACGAACTCCATCCATTCTCTGTTTCCATCCAAAATTTTTTTTCAAATTACCTTAATTACTTAAATTCATTTTAATTAATCATGTGTGACTGATTTTGAGTCCTCTCAAATGCGAGGCAAGTTACTGCTTTTTGATTTATTTATTTGTGTTATTTTTTACTTAAATTTACTTTCTTGAAGGCGTCTGTTGCGGCTTGTGCGCACTACTTTCCTTTTACTTGTCACCTCCTGAAGCTGGATGTTGAGCCCCTTGCTGAGAGCATTCTGTTCAAAATCTTTCAGCACCTCTATAACATCCTTATCTATAAATTTACTTTTTTCTCCGTTGATGACCACGCGGTTTACCGTTTTAGGTAGGTTGTACAACCTTTTCTTTATGGGTACCTTGTTAAGGAAGGATACCTCTTCGGCGAGGGTCAATATCCGCTGTGTTTTCGTCTTTAATTTCGAAGTTGTACGCATTCTGCATGTTGGCCTTCAATATATAGAAGGTAGCGACCAGAAGCCCTATACCTACTCCCATGAGCAGGTCTGTCATCACTATAGCCAAGATTGTCGCCGCAAAAGGAATAAACTGGTCCAACCCTCTGCGGAACATCTGGCGAAATAGTGCTGGCTTAGCCAACTTATATCCTGTATGAAGCAGGATAGCGGCCAAACAAGCCAACGGTATCATGTTAATGAGTTGTGGTATTGCTAGTAAAGCTACCAGTAGCCAGACGCCGTGTAACATGGCTGACTGACGGGTACGTCCTCCGGCATTGACGTTGGCTGAGGACCTTACGATTACGGAAGTCATCGGTAGCCCTCCCAAAAAGCCGGAAGTCATATTTCCTATCCCTTGGGCTATAAGTTCCCGGTTTGTCGGGGAGTTACGCTTGAAGGGGTCCAGCTTGTCTACAGCTTCCAGACTTAATAGTGTCTCTAAGCTGGCGATGATGGCAAGAGTGAAAGCTATTACCCATACCTCCTTTTCCAGGATATAGGTAAAGTCTGGAAAAATCAACAAGCTTGTAAGCTCCGTCAAGGAAGAGAGGGTAGGTATAGACACATAGTGTGCCGGCATCAGTGCCAATGACGTATATTGAAAAAGAAGAGCCAGACCTACGCCTAGCAACACAGCAGCCAAAGGTGCAGGTACCTTGTTGAGGTAGCGGAAGCGTGGCCAAAATATTAAGGTCAGAAGCGACAGGAGACAGATGATGGTAGCTCCCCAGTGAATCTGTGCGAGGAAAGCTGTGAGAAAAGGCTGTGTCGCTTCGGTTTCTCCTGTATTTCCGAAAGCTAGGGGAAGTTGCTTTAGGATAATGGTAATGCCTATTGCGGCCAACATCCCCAATATTACTGAGGAAGGGAAATAGTTGCCTATCATCCCTGCCTTGACTAACCCCAGCAAAAACTGTATTAAGCCGGCAAGAACCACCGCCAGCAGAAATATCTCATAGCTGCCTAATTTTTCTATAGCACCAAAGACAATGACGGTAAGTCCGGCGGCCGGGCCGCTAACACTTAATGGAGAGCCGGAAATCGCACCCACCACCAATCCTCCTATCACTCCGGTCAAGACGCCTGCAAACAATGGTGCTCCAGAAGCCATCGCTATACCCAAACAAAGTGGAAGTGCAACAAGGAATACAACAATGGATGCAGGAAAATCATATTTTAAATCTCTTTTCGATAATTTCAGAAAAGCAGATACACGTGTTCCTAACATAATAATTAATTATATCTAATGAATGAATAGATTAAACAATAAGAAATCCTTTAGATTAATTATTTCAATTAATCGAGATAAGAAATGACGATATAATCAATTAACAATTAGGAGGAGGGGTAGGCACGGAAGGATGATGGCTGCAGATTAACTTTTCGTTTTTGACGTAATGCTTTTGACTGTCGGTGTAAGTGACAATAGGATTCAAGCTCATGTCAAAAGCGTCCGGCTTGAATACCTTAACCCCATGTTCGTGAAGATCTTCATTGTTGGTGTTGGTACTTTTTGCTGTGAGTTCTATTTCCAGCTGCATGACCACTTGAAGTATGGTGCCTTTGTCCACCACATCCATAAACATAGGGGTAGCCGAGATAAGCATCTTAGAAAAGAAAACAAAGAAGCATAGCTTCGCCGCTAATATCCTCTTAGATTTATTAAACATTTCTATAGGGCCTATCTTCATATACAAACAAAAATATAACAAGTACGCAAAAAAAACAATAGAAAGTTGTGTTTTGTTACGAAAAAACAACAGTTTGTAATATAAAATTTGGAATTGTAGTTTTTAGTGATAAAAATAACCCTATCGCAAGGTAGGGGATTTCGGTATTGCATTTAATATTTTTAAATTAGGTTCGTAAAATTTAATTCTATGAAAGAAGCATTTATTGAGCGCATAACGACTTCTTATAATCCTAAGGGTGACTTTATCCAACTGGGATCGGGGATTCTGGAAGGGGAGGTGGTTACGGAGGCCCAAGTAAAGCTGGCCTTGAAGATGATGAACCGTCACGGCTTGATTGCCGGAGCCACCGGAACAGGAAAGACCAGGACCCTGCAGCTTATCGCTGAGCAACTGTCAGACAAAGGAGTTCCTGTATTTATGTTGGATGTGAAGGGAGACCTGTCCGGATTGGCTGAAGAAGGGACAACCAACGACGCTCTTATAGAGCGAGGCAATGCCGTAGGAATCCCTTTTGTGCCGACAAGCTTCCCAATAGAAATATTTTCCCTAACAGGAAAATTAGGAGCACCAATGCGTCTTACTGTAGAGGATTTCGGCCCCGTAATGTTGTCTCGTATTTTAGATCTGAATGATACGCAATCCGGCGTGTTGAGTGTGTTATTCAAGTATGCGCAAGATAATTCGCTTCCTTTAGTAGATTTTGACGACCTGAAAAAACTTCTATCGTATCTGGCTGACGGACCGGGAGCGACGGAGATTAAGGAAGATTATGGTAAAATCAGCTCCGCCAGCTCCGGAGCTATCCTCCGTAAGATAGTAGCCATAGAACAGCAGGGCGTAGCCATATCTTCGGAGAAAAAGAATTCGATATTCAGGATCTTTTTGGTAAAGTAGACGGCAGAGGCGTGATCACCTTGCTAAACATTTCCGACATACAGGACCAGCCGGTGTTATATTCTACTTTCCTTTTAAGTTTGTTGGCGCAGCTGTTCAAAAAACTTCCTGAAGTGGGAGACCTGGATAAACCTAAGCTTGTGTTTTTCTTGGATGAAGCCCATCTTCTTTTCAACGGAGCTTCCAAAGCTTTCCTCGCACAGATTGAGCAGATTGTACGGCTGATACGTTCTAAAGGGGTAGGCGTATTTTTCTGTACGCAGGCAGCGACAGACATTTCGGAAAGTGTGTTAAGTCAGTTGGGGAACCGCGTTCAGCATGCACTGCGGGCATTTACACCCAACGATGCGGAAAACCTGAAAAAGACCGTAAAGACTTATCCTACCTCGCAGTTTTACGAAATAGACAAGGTGCTGACCTCTCTTGGTACGGGGCAGGCTTTGATAACGGTATTGAATGATAAGGGTATTCCTACGGAGGTCGTGGCCACGCATCTTGTTCCTGCAAGAGCTGTGATGGGGCCTTGCAGTAGCCAAACTTACGAGCAGATCACGAAGACTTCGGAATTCTATACCAAGTACCAAGAGCGTATAGAGCGTAGGACGGCAGCAGAAATTCTAGAAGAGCGGGAGGCAGCCGCATTGGCCAAGGAGGCGCAGGAAAAAGCCAAGCAGGAAGCTGCCAAACAAACATCGCGCAGCCGGACTTCTACATCGCGTCGTCAGACCCCTCTAGAAGCAGCGCAGACCCAGGCAAGCCGAACGTTAGCCCGTGAAGGTGTTAAGTTGTTGAGTAGAATTGCCACGGGAATCTTAAATTCTTTCTTTAAAAAGAAATAGTATATTTGCGGACAATATTTATAATCAAAATATGAAGAGACCTACTTTATTAGTTCTTGCGGCGGGTATGGCGAGCCGCTATGGATCGCTAAAACAAGTTGACAGCTTTGGACCTCACGGTGAGACTATAATCGACTACTCTATATACGATGCCATACGTGCCGGTTTTGGAAAAGTTGTATTCATCATTCGTAAAGAATTCGAAGATGTAATGCGTTCAAAATTCGACGAAAAATTGAAGGGAAAAATCGAGGTAGACTATGCTTTCCAAGATTTTGATCTTACCAAATTCGGCATAGATAAAGTTATTGAAAGAACAAAACCTTGGGGTACTGCCCATGCCGTGATGAGCGCTAAAGATAAAATCAATGAGCCTTTTTGTGTGATTAATGCCGATGACTTTTATGGCGCTGACGCATTCGAAAAGATGGCCAAATTCTTAAATGAAGAGGTTAAAGACAGCCATATGGCTCTGATGGGCTTTGAAATAGGCAATACCATGTCCGATTATGGCTATGTATCACGCGGCGTGTGTGAAGTAAGTCCAGAGGGAAATATGGAGTCCGTAACCGAACGTACCAATATCTATTATAAAGGAGAAGGTGAAAACCGTAAAATCGTGTTCAACGAGAATGACGTAGAATACGATTTAGATCCTAAGACCCGCGTGTCTATGAATTTCTGGGGATTTACACCACGTATCTTTGATATCTGTATGGAATTGTTCCCAACCTTTGTAGAAGAGAATGCCGATAATCCAAAGGCTGAATTCTTTATACCTTCCATTCCGGACTATATGGTGAAACATGGGCTAGCCGATTTTAAAGTTATTCCTACTTCGTCGAAATGGTTTGGAGTAACTTATCCGGAAGACAAGCCTATCGTACAAGAGAATATTACTGCTTTAATTGCTCAAGGAGTATATCCTGACAAATTGTTTTAATGAATAACCCAAGCAAAGATATGAGGGCACAAATTATTTTGTGCCCTTTTTGTTTAATGCTGATTTTCACGGATTAGCAGAAAATTACATGGTTTTGTAGCAATACTTTTATGTGTAAGGCTTTGATTATGAATGACTTTGTTGTATTTTTAATGCGTTAAATTTAATCACTATGAATCTGTTCAGTCTACTTGGTCGCAGCCTACGCATGTTGATAGCCGTAGCTCTGTTGTATTCTTTCATTATGCAGATCCAAGGCAATGTGTTGGAAACTAATCTTTTAAATGTGGCCCATAAAATAGAGGGAGAATTAAAGTTAGATATAGCTCAGCAGTATGGTGTGAAGCTTATCTATTCGAAAAATAAAATTCAGTTGGAATTGAAAGCATAAGCCTTCGTCGGTTTAATTTGGATACAGTTATACTTGCGATTCCCGTTTATAGATTTATTCAATGTCTTAGAAAATAAAAAGCCCCCTAGATTACTCTTAGGGGGCTTTTTTATGCTGAGAAGATTATTTTACTTCTTCGAATTCTACGTCTTGCACATCATCACCTCCTTGGTTGTTGCCTTGTTGAGCTTGACCGTCGGTGTTTTGTGCCTGCTGAGCGCCTCCTGTTGCGGCGTACATCTCTTCAGAAGCTGCGTTCCAAGCGTTTTGAAGCTCGGTAGTAGCAGTGTCGATGTCGGCAAAGTTGCGTGCAGCGTGTGCGTGCAGCATGTGCTGATTTCAATTTTTGAAGGTCCGGCTTCGATAGCAGATTTTTTATCAGCAGAAAGTTTGTCACCATACTCTTTCAATTGTTTTTCAGTGGAGAAGATTAGGGCATCTGCTGTATTCAGTTTGTCTGCTTCTTCTTTCATTTTTCTGTCGGCCTCAGCATTTGCTTCAGCTTCGCGTTTCATCTTTTCGATTTCTTCCTGAGAAAGACCGGAAGAAGCTTCGATGCGGATATTTTGCTCTTTGCCTGTGGCTTTATCTTTTGCAGATACTTTTAGAATACCGTTTGCATCGATGTCGAAAGTAACTTCAATTTGAGGTACACCACGTGGTGCCGGTGGAATATCTGTCAATTGGAAACGACCTAAGGTACGGTTTTGTGCGGCCATAGGACGCTCACCTTGTAATACGTGGATTTCTACCGAAGGTTGGTTGTCCGTAGCTGTAGAGAAGATTTCCGACTTTCTTGTAGGAATGGTAGTGTTGGCTTCAATCAATTTGGTGAACACCCCACCCATAGTTTCTATACCTAAAGAAAGAGGAGTAACGTCTAACAACAATACGTCTTTTACTTCTCCTGTCAACACACCACCTTGGATAGCGGCACCCAATGCTACCACCTCGTCAGGGTTAACGCTCTTCGAAGGCTCTTTGCCGAAGAAATCTTTAACGGCCTGTTGGATGGCTGGGATACGTGTAGAACCACCTACCAAGATTACTTCATCGATATCTGCCGTAGTGAATCCTGCATTTTTCAAGGCTGTACGGCATGGCTCGATAGTACGTTTTACCAAGTCAGCTACCAACGTTTCGAATTTAGCGCGTGACAAGGTGCGTACTAAGTGTTTAGGACCTGTAGCGTCAGCGGTGATATATGGTAAGTTGATTTCGGTAGATGTCGAGCTTGAAAGTTCGATTTTTGCTTTTTCGGCTGCCTCTTTAAGGCGTTGTAAAGCCATAGGATCTTGTTTCAAGTCGATGCTGTATTCTGCTTTGAACTCGTCGTTCAACCAGTTGATGATAGCATTGTCGAAGTCGTCACCACCTAAATGTGTATCACCGTCAGTAGCTTTAACTTCAAATACGCCGTCACCTAACTCCAATACTGAAACATCGTGTGTACCCCCACCACAGTCGAATACGACAATCTTCATGTCTTTGTTGGCCTTGTCAAGACCGTAGGCCAATGCAGCCGCAGTAGGTTCATTGATGATACGTTCTACTTTGAGACCGGCGATTTCTCCAGCCTCTTTAGTAGCTTGGCGCTGTGCGTCATTGAAGTAAGCCGGAACAGTGATTACGGCACGTGTCACTTCCTGACCAAGATAATCTTCGGCAGTTTTCTTCATTTTTTGAAGAATCATGGCCGAAATTTCTTGTGGTGTATATTTGCGGTCATCAATTTCCACACGTGGAGTATTGTTGTCGCCTTTAACAACTTTGTAAGGAACGTGAGGGATCTCTTTTTGCGCTTCGTCAAAAGAAGTTCCCATGAAACGTTTGATAGAATAGATTGTTTTATGCGGATTTGTGATCGCTTGACGTTTTGCCGGATCACCTACTTTACGCTCACCACCTTCTACAAATGCTACGATGGAAGGAGTCGTGCGTTTACCCTCGTTGTTTGCGATAACTACGGGCTCGTTACCCTCCATTACAGCAACACATGAGTTCGTAGTTCCTAAGTCGATACCTATAATTTTAGACATATTTTGAATATTGTTTATTTACTAACTTTTAATTTGATAACAATATATCAACCTTGTGCCAACAACACATATCGTTCAAAAATGAAATAAAAACACTCAAACTGTCTTAAAAATGTCAGGCCTTAGTGACAAATTGTCTTTTTGTTAATAAATAAGCTGTTCTTGAACCTGTCTTTTGCTGGAATTACTGTCACGTCCGCGTTGGTAAAATCTGCCAAAAGATTTTAAAAAGTCATCGAAGGTAATGGTCGTACTCTTTTTGTTTTTCCAGTCAGCGGGTACGGTATTGTTAGTATATTCCACTTTAGTGGCCCAATACTGAATATGCATTTCGGGGATGGCGAGGCCGAGAATCATGCCCGGCAGTCCGCTGGTGAAGGCAGGTCCGGCAGATACAGGGATTTCATCAGTGAAGAAGGCTACCAAATACAGGGAGTCGGCAGTGGCGCCGTTAGCTCTTCGGCATTCAAAGCCTGCGATGTTTCGGTATTCATCGGTGAAACGCCAAGTAATTTGGTTTATGGTATCGGTGATGATGTAATTTTCATCCACCTCAATCTGTAAGTTGGTCGTTTTCTTCTTCAGGTCTTGAAACATGACTTTCGTTGCATTATTGGGACGGCTGCCTGACATCCCTATACGCGTTTCACCTTGTAATCTGGCCCTTTCTCCGCCTCGGGCTGTCACCGTGCCACCACGGGGAGCCCCGGCAACAGTGTTGCCTCTTCTTCCTACCATGCCTGCACCTGCTATAGCTCTATTGCCTGCACGAGCTCCTTCGGAAGCATTTTCTGCACTTGGGTCCGTTACCAGTAAGGTGCTGTTCTCATCAAAATACAGGAGTAGCTTCTGCGTGGTAGACTCCGGCATATTGTCGGTGTTGAACATACCACGTCCGAAACCACCGTTAGGTGAATTTTGAGCAGCACTTTTAAGTCGTGCTTTGATGTAAGTAATTTTGTCGAAATATATGCGGCCCCGTGTTCCGAAATAGCTGTACTGAGCCTGTGTGCTTAAGGTGGAAACACACAAAAACAGCAGCACCAATATCTTAATCTTATTCATTTTTCTTTTTACCTAAATTTTTGTTGAAATCCCATTTTAAACCGAAAAGAATATAACGTGTCAGCATGAGCTGTGTGGATTCCGAATATTCTGTTTCTGATACACTTCGGTTTGTGGTATTATACGTGTTGAAAATGTCGAAAGCCTTTATCGAAACTACGAGGCTCTCATTTTTCAGCAGTTTCTTGCTGAGTTCCACATTTGCGTAGAACTGCTGTATGCTTTCTTTGTAAAGCTTGGTCGGCCCTTCCAAATTGTAATGTATGTTTGCCGATACGTTGAATTTCTTTGGAAAGAAATAGCGCAAGTAGGAAGAACCTCCTGTGATGAGGTTGGTGGAATTCAAATTCCTTTGAAGGCTGTTGCGCTGGTTGTTGACAGTAACTCTCCAGCTGAAATCATAATCTAACCCGGAAGAGTTCTGTTCGTTGAAGCTAATGCCAGTGAAGAGGGAAGCGTTTTGTGTGTTGTTGAGCTCGTATTGACCTTGGATAGGACTTCCCGGCTCTTGATATCTGGTATAGCTAAAGCCGTTGTTGTAGTTTACTCCTGAGGAGATGTTGAACTGAACTATTTGTTGGAACAGCGGCAAGCTGTAGTTGGTATTCAGGTTGGCGTTCCAGGACGATTTGCCTGAGACATTGACATAGGTGCTGATAGTTACCGAATCTGTAACGGTCCGTTTGTTGACAATAGGATTGCTTTTTATGTTGATGCTGGAGTTTATGTTCCAGCTGGTACCTTTCATCAGACTGATTGTATTGTAGTTGATATTAAATCCATTGTTGACAGCTCTTTTTAGATCAGGATTACCTTCTTGGATAAAGATGGCAGAGGTCTGCGGCTGTAGCGGCTGCAGTTGGTTGAACGAAGGTATATCAAAATTTTGTTGATAGTTTAACGATTATGATTTTTTCGGTTTGATATCTTATAATTTCCGGAAAGATTCAGGTTGTTATCCCAGAAGTTTCTGCTGAGGTCGATATCTCTGTAAGAGTCTGTTAGTTTCTGGCTGCGGTAGTTGGTTCGGTTTGACAGGGATACGCTTACTTTTTCAGCGTTGAAATTAAGATTTGCCAAAAGGGTATTATTACTACTCTTGTTGATTTGGTTTTGCGAGTATTGCAAGTCCAGTTCATCATTGTTTGCCAGCTTGTTGAAGGCGTCCACCTTGTTTTTATCGTGGCGGAATCCTAGGTTGTAGCCTAGAGAATAGTTCAGATTTTGGTTGATTCTATTGGAGAAATGTATCTGGGAGTTGAAATTATAGTTGCGGGAGTCAGAAAGCCGATTTTGATCCACGATAGTTTCTTTATCTTCTTTATGTAGATAGGTGCGTTGGAAGACATCGCTCTGTTGGTTAGATTCGTCGAATTTATTACTTAGAAGAAGGTTTAAAGCCTGTCCTTCTTTGAGTCTTCGTCTGTAGTTTATGCTTATTTCGCTCGATTGGCTGTCTCCGGTGCTGTTGTTTTCACTTCTGTAATCGCGGATGGAATCCACACTGTTGTTGATCATATAATTTTCTGAGGCACTCCAACTAGAGGACTGCGATTTTCTGGCGTTGAAATGGACATCCATGTTGGATTTGGTGTTCGGACGAAATCGGAATATAGATCTGAAAGAGTGACCTTGATTGTTGTTGGAATTTTGAGATAGGCTGTTTGTTTCCTGTACTTCCTCGCTAGAGATGATTTCTTTGTTGTATCTTTCTCTCTCGTTTCTGTTGCTGGCATCATTGAAGTTATAGTTAGCATTGACGTTCAGTTTCTTTTGAAAGAACTGGTTTTCGTAGTTTGCGCCAACGGAGGTGTTGCGTGGTTCTCCCGTGATCTGGCTGTTCATGCGCAGACTACCTTCTCTTCCTCCGGCATTCGCACCCATATTGTTGGTATTGGCGGTAAGTCCTATACGTTCGGTTCGATTGAATTTGGCAGCAAACAGGTTTGCGGTGTAGAGTTCTTCTGTGCCTAAGTGTCCTTCTATATTGCCAAACAACCCTACGCGGGCTTCTTCTTTGAGTACTACATTGACAGTTTGAAAGCGCTGTCCATCATCAATACCGGTAAGCTCTGACTCCTCGGACTTTCGTTCGTACACCTGTACTTTGTCCACGGCATCTGCCTGATGTTGCGTATTGCGATTTTAGGGTCGTAGCCGAAAAATTCTTCCCCGTCAATCAACACTTTGGAAACGGTCTTTCCATGCGCCGTAATGTCGCCACTGGCCGACACTGTCAGTCCCGGCAGGCGGCGTAGCAGATCTTCTAGTTTGGCATTTTTCTCCGTTTCAAAACTTGCTGCATCATATTCTATGGTGTCACCCTTCAGTCGAATAGGGATTTTGGCTTTCACGACTACCTCCTCTATCAGATGGGCGCGTGAACTTAACAATATGGGCTTAAGGTTGAGGTTTTTATCCAGTTCTATGGGTTGGGAATATACTTCAAATTTAGGATAGGAGACGATAAGGAGATAATCCGCTGGCTTGATTCCTTTGAACTCGAAGTTTCCGTCTTCATTGGCTCTAACAAAATATTGAAGGATAGAATCCTGATTAAGGAGTACGATGGTAGCATTGGTTAAAGGCTTACTGTCGTCTCTATTAAGAACTTTACCCGTAAGATTGGCTTGAGCAAAACAGGTAATGGTCAATAGGCAGGAAGTAATTAACGTAACAAAAAATTTCATTCAGGTTTGATGTTAGTAACAAACATCAAAGTTAGATAGTGTAAAGGAAAAAAGGTTTAAATGAAGATGCAACAATATCATGACGGAAGATATGTTTTATTAATGTATTTTTGCTGCGCATCAACTTAGAAATGTTGATGCCGAAAAGGGTCTTTGACCTAGCGACACGTTAACTCAATTTACAAGCATGACATTTGAAAATTATATCCGTCATTTCGAAGAGATCGTAAATCATCCAGAGAAGTTTCCTCTATATCAAGATGAGAATTATTACAACTACGTAAAGTTGAATTGGTCAAGGACCAACCGTTGGTTAAAGAAGTTTGTTCCTTCCGATGAAGTTAAGCAAGCTATAGCTGATATTAAGGAGCCACAGCAATGGATTTTGATTACCGAGCCATGGTGTGGGGACGCTGCCCATTCTGTTCCACAGATTTACAACATGGTGAAGGATAATGCTAATATCGCGTTGGATATCCAGCTGCGTGATGAAGAACCATTTTTGATTAACAGCTATCTTACTAATGGAGGGAAATCCATTCCTAAGTTGGTCATCCGCAATAGTAAGGGAGAATATTAGCGGTGTGGGGCSGCGTCCGGACAAACTACAGCATATGTTTTTAGAATTGAAAGAAAAGAATGTCTTCCATGGA
>NZ_JXAC01000184.1 GCF_000814685.1 Sphingobacterium sp. T2 | reverse complement strand
TGCATAAGCTAAAGTCTTGACAGCATCAGCATTCGGCAAGTTAACACGGGTGGCTAAGAAGTTGATACCATCTATAACCTCCAGCTTAGCCTCCAACTCCTTTTTCATTGCCAAAGACTTTTCGCGTATAGCATTTTCGATTTCCTTTTTCAGCGCACTGTTTTCCTCAACGATTTTTGTCACTGTCCGAGACGAAATCCTTAGGGTTGTTTAAGATTTCTTTCATATTCTGCGCCAGCTCGAAATGTTCACGGATTACCGCCGCCGCTTTCGTGCCAGTGATAGCTTCTATACGACGTACTCCAGCAGCTACAGCAGACTCCGATATTATTTTGAAGAAGCCTATCTGTCCTGTTGCTTTTACGTGTGTTCCTCCACACAGCTCTTTGGAGAAGCTATCATCAAAAGTGATCACACGCACAAAATCTCCGTATTTTTCACCAAATAAAGCTGTTACGCCAGATTCTATAGCTTTCTGGTAAGACACCTGACGCTCTTCCTTCAAAGGAATGTTTTCACGAATCTTAGCATTAACAATATCCTCTACAGCTTTGATTTCGTCGTAAGTCATCTTCGCAAAATGCGATATATCAAAACGCAACACATCCGCCGTAACCAACGAACCTTTCTGATTCACATGCTCTCCTAATACCTGCTTTAAGGCAGCATGCAACAAGTGTGTAGCAGAGTGGTTGCTCTCCGTATCTAGACGCTTTGCAGCATCTACCTTGGCCTCAAAATACCCTTCCAAAGATGAAGGCAGCTGATTTACAAAATGAACGATCAAGCCGTTTTCTTTCTTGGTGTCTGTAACGTATGTTTTCTCACCAGCCTCAGAGATCAACACACCGGTATCCCCTACCTGACCACCTCCCTCAGCATAGAAAGGCGTCACTGACAACACAAGCTGATATTGTTCTTTACCTTTGGCCTTTATCTTACGGTATTTTACGATTTCTGTAGTAGCAGTCAGGTTGTCATATCCCACAAATTCGGTATCTTCACCTTCATTCACTACCACCCAGTCGCCGGTATCAATAGCCGTAGCTGCACGTGAGCGATCTTTCTGTGCTTGCAAAGCTTTATCAAAAGCTTCCATATCTACTGTCAATCCCTTTTCACGAGCCAACAGCTCTGTCAAATCGATAGGGAATCCATAGGTATCAAACAATTCGAAGGCAAAGTCGCCGTCAATGACTGTATGATTTTCGGCATAATGTTCAAAACGTTGGATACCTGTAGTCAGTGTACGCAAGAAAGACACTTCCTCTTCCAGAATAACTTTCTCCACAAAGTCCCGCTGTTGATACAGTTCGTCGAAAACACCTTTGAACTGTTCTGCCAATACAGCTACCAACTCATGGAAAAATGGATTTTTAAAATTCAGGAAGGTATACGCATAACGCACAGCACGACGTAAAATCCGGCGTATAACATAGCCTGCCTTATTGTTTGATGGCAGCTGCCCGTCCGCAATAGCGAAACTTACCGCACGGATATGGTCTGCCAACACACGCATAGCGATATCGGTCTTCTCATCCGCACCATATTTGATGCCTGACTTCTGCTCTATATACTGAATCAATGGCTGAAAAACATCCGTATCATAGTTGGAAGTTTTCCCTTGGATACAGCGTACCAAACGCTCAAAGCCCATCCCTGTATCCACATGCTTGTTAGGTAACAACTCCAAGGTACCGTTCTTAAGACGGTTATACTGCATAAATACTAGGTTCCAGATTTCTATCACCTGTGGATGATCAGCATTCACCAAATCCTGTCCTTTCACCTGAGCACGTTCCTCTTCCGAACGCATGTCGTAGTGGATTTCCGAACAAGGAC
>NZ_JXAC01000183.1 GCF_000814685.1 Sphingobacterium sp. T2 | reverse complement strand
TTGAGAACTTCTTCGGTATTATAAAATCTGAACTATTCTATCTCAAAAAGGACCATGAAATCGATGAACTTAAACGGGATATAAAGAACTACATTGAATACTATAACAACGATCGAATAAAACTCAATCTAAAAGGAATGAGCCCGATAAAATATCGAGCTCATCACATAGACAATTAATTTTTAACTTTGTCCAACTTTTAGGGTGCACTTCATAAAATTGTATAAACCTCTTTTTTATTTTTATATAACTATTGTACACTATATATGAAAAGAACAATCTTTACCCTATTTGCTCTGTTGCTTGTAGCAACCTGCTTTGCTCAGTCTAGCGCTGCCAACGACTTTACCCAGACCGTGAGAAACAATGGAATAGGATTAGGATCCGCCATAGCCGTTGTGGCCTCTTGGGACCGTAACAAGTCCATATTATGGGCCATAATACACGGTATTTTAGGATGGTTATACGTTATTTATTACGCCATCACAAGACCATAAGAGTGGAAGATATAACAAGACAATTGCTTTCACTTCATAAAAATCCTGCGTATCTTTGTTAGTAATGAATGTAAGAAAATTTATTGGAAAGAGCATTAAACTTCGAATTCCTCACCAAGGAAGAAGGGGTTTTCCTATATCACAATGCTCCCACAGCGGATTTAGCATATGTAGCTAATGAGCTGCGTAAAATTCAGGTACCGCACGGCAAAGTAACTTGGCAGATCGACAGAAATGTCAATACCACCAATGTGTGTATTGCCAACTGCAAATTCTGCAACTTTTTCCGCCGTCCGGGACACCAAGAGAGTTACATCACCGACATAGAAACGTACAAAAGGAAGATCGAGGAAACATTTAAATACGGAGGAGATCAGCTCTTGCTACAAGGGGGGCATCACCCGGATTTGGGACTAAACTTCTACACTACCCTGTTCAAGCAGCTTAAAGAGCTGTATCCCACCCTTAAGCTACACGCCTTAGGCCCTCCGGAAGTGGCACATATCGCCAAGCTGGAAGGCATGTCACATATAGACGTACTGACAGCCCTCAAAGAGGCAGGAATGGACTCGCTACCGGGTGCCGGCGCAGAAATTCTTAATGACCGTGTGCGCCGCCTCATTTCCAAAGGTAAGTGTGGAGGTCAGGAATGGCTAGACATCATGCGCGCTGCACATCAGATTAACCTTCCTACCTCGGCGACAATGATGTTCGGACATATAGAAACTATTGAAGAACGTTTCGAACATCTAGTGTGGATCCGGGAAGTCCAAAGTGAAAAGCCGGAAGGACATTATGGCTTTATCGCATTCATCCCTTGGCCTTTCCAGGACGACGGCACCTTGTTGAAACGCCTGCGTGGCATATCCAACAATGTTACCGGCGACGAATATATACGTATGATAGCGTTAAGCCGCATCATGCTGCCAAATATCAAAAATATTCAGGCCTCTTGGCTGACCGTAGGTAAATCCGTCGCGCAACTATGTTTACACAGCGGTGCAAATGATTTCGGCTCCATCATGATAGAAGAAAATGTTGTCTCCGCCGCAGGAGCACCTCACCGCTTCACCTCGCTCTCCATTCAGGAAGCCATCCGTGAGGCCGGTTTTGAGCCACAGCTGCGCACACAGACTTACGAGTTTAGAGAACTGCCTGAATCCATGGTCGAACAAGTAATTGACTACTAAGTGAAAGATATCTTACTCAACATAGAAGCAATAATTTTTGCTGCTGAAGACGGTGTTTCGGCAAACGAAATAAAACATATTCTTCAGGATGCCTTACTCATCACCATCAATAAGGAGGAAGTTATGTCCTTTATAGATAAGATACAGGCAAAATACGAGCAGGAAGATTATGTTTTCAGCTTGAAGATGATTAACAACAAATATCAGTTTCTTACCAAAGAGACCTATCATGACGTTCTCAATCAGCTGCAAGCCAATAGGGATAAGAAAAAACTTAGTCAGGCCGGCTTAGAAACCTTGGCAATCATCGCTTACCGCCAACCGATAACAAAGCTGGAAGTGGAACAAATACGTGGGGTAAACTGCGATTATTCTATACAACGTCTGCTGGAAAAAGATCTAATAAAAATCGTTGGAAAAGCAGACACTATAGGAAAACCACTGCTCTATGCCACCAGCGACACATTTATGAACCACTTCGGCATCAACTCGGTCAAAGATTTACCGCAGCTTAAAGATATCGTCAGCGAGGAAAATAGCATAGGAGAAATCATAGAATAATTTTTGACTTTTTGATATAAATTTTAAAAAATAAAACACTGTAAATCAGCACTATATTTTTTAAAAAAAATTTTAAGTTTAATATTTGTTATATAATTTTACAGTATAATAATCAATTGAAAGTAATATTGCTATGATGAACGAAACTATCGAAAAGTTAGAATTGGATGAGCATTTAATCAATTTTAACGGTCCAGACGATGATGATGATGATGACTTCGATGATGACGGCTTTGATATCGACATCGACTCAATTGGCAGCTTTGACGACTTTGATGAAGATGACGATTTTTAAAGAGTCTTGAGTCTAACATAAATAAGTCTACCTTAAAGAAAAAATAAGGGCAATTTCAGAAGAAATTGCCCTTAAAAAATTTTATTCAAATTCTTTTATGATTTTTTGTGAAGCTGTTCGTACAAATCAATAATCTTTTTTTGCAACTCAATAACTTCAGCTTCTCTTGCTTGCAATCTTTGTTGTAACTCGTTGATTTCTGCAAATTTCTCTTTTTCTTCATTTGCATCGGAAGTGGATAGTAATTCCACTAACGATAAGTTAAACAACTTTGCAATTTGATTTAATCTCGACAAATTTACATCTGTAATTCCTGTCTCGATTTTTGAAAATGCTGGAATGGAAATGTCCAATCGCTTTGCGACATCTTCTTGACACCAGAAAGGGTGGAGTCAAGATTCAATCATTAATTTTTTCCTAAGTTATTCATTGGTTAAATTGTTTTTATTATTTATGTACGCTGACAAGTTAAAAAAAATTATTAAAATTTAATTAAAGTCATTTATTCAGACTTTTTG
>NZ_JXAC01000182.1 GCF_000814685.1 Sphingobacterium sp. T2 | reverse complement strand
ATCGCAGATACTAACCGCAACTTGTCTAGCATCTTAGGCATCTTGGATGTTAAAGAAGTAGAACACCCAGAATATGGCACTTTAGCTGAAGGTTCAGCTGTAACTTACCGTGCTACTTACTTGATCGATGAGACAGGTAAAGTATTCCACGAGTCAGTAAACGACATGCCTCTTGGCCGTAACGTGAAAGAATATCTTCGTCTTATCGACGCATACACTCACGTACAAAAACACGGTGAAGTATGTCCAGCAAACTGGGAAGAAGGTAAACAAGCTATGTCAGCAACACGTGAAGGTGTAGCTTCTTACTTGTCGATGAACTAAGAATTGCTTTAATAGATTGTAGAGGTGGATTCATTCCACCTCTTCTATCAAAATTTAACTTGCTATGTTACAAGAATTAGAATCAGATAACTTACAAGAAGTTGTAGCCAACAACGACGTAGTTATGGTGCAATATGCAGCATCATGGTGCGGAAACTGCCGTATTATGAAACCAAAATTCAAAAAATTGGCTACAGAAAACGAAAACGTAAAATTCGTAATCGTTGACGCAGAAAAATTCCCTGAGTCAAGAAAGTTGGCTAACGTAAACAACTTACCTACGTTCGCTGCTTTCAAAAACGGTCAGTTGGTAAACCAAGTACAAACAAACAAAATCGACGGATTAATCGACTTATTAAATGAAGTTACCAATAATTAAACATCTTACGGAATTCATCGAGCAGAACGATGCCGATTACGTATTAGAAACTATCGAAACGTTAGAAGCGCTTACTGAAGTCCCTTCTTTGAAAGATGAAGAATTGGACGTCATCGGAGAGCTCATCTCTAACATGTATGGCGCTATCGAGGTTGATAAAATGATTAAAGAAGGTACTCCTAAAAAAGAAGCGCTTAACAAATTTATGCAGCGCGTTTTAGGCTCGATTGATAAATAAAAACAGTTACAATTCCAGTCCACTTATTATTTCCACCATGAGATGTGTATAACTTCGTCATTGTGGAAATTTTTTTTAGCGTTCGAAGATTTAATCTCGCAATTTTATGCTACTTTTATCTTACAGCTGTGAGAACACACAAATGTAGGGGTTTAAAAGAAAGTTCTGCTTATTTGTTTAGATCTTATTCAGGCACAATATTTAAGTAAAAGATTTTTAATTGTTGTTAAAAAAGAGTTGAAAGGTTTTTCAACTCTTTTTTATTTTACGGTTTTCGCAAAAATTAACGTAAATTAATACCAAACCAGCTTAATGTCACTATGCGAAAAACTATTAGTCCTCTTTTTTTCATCCTAATAGCCTTTATTTTCGGTCTTTCTACAAAAAGTTTACAAGCACAGCAGTCGGTTGTAGACATAGCCATCAGTCTGCAGAAACTTAACCATCTGGGCTCAGTTATGTATTTTGCGGCACATCCGGACGATGAAAACACTAAGCTTATCGCTTGGTTGGCCCGCGAGAGGAAGTTCAAGACGACCTACCTGTCCCTGACACGTGGCGATGGTGGACAAAACCTTCTGGGCACAGACCTAGGTATCAATCTGGGTATTATCCGCACGCAGGAACTGCTGGCAGCTCGTCAGGTAGACAAAGGCGAACAGCTGTTCTCCTCGGCCTATGACTTCGGCTTTTCAAAGACTCATGAAGAGACATTTAAGTTCTGGGACCATGAAACTATATTGCGTGAAGCCGTATGGCTCATTCGCAAGTACCAGCCGGACGTAATCATCACACGCTTTCCTCCGGACCCAAGAGGGGGACATGGCCACCATCAGGCTTCGGCCATCTTGGCCCACGAAGCTTTCCTAGCCGCAGCAGACAAAAACAAATTTCCTGAACAACTAAACAAGGTAAGCACCTGGCAGGCCAAACGGCTGGTATGGAATACAGCCAACTTCGGCGGACAAAACAATACCTCGGACGACCAGCTGAAAATTGACATAGGACATTACAACACCTTATTAGGTCAATCGTACGGAGAAGTGTCAGCACAGAGCCGCTCCCAACACAAAACCCAAGGCTTTGGATCTGCATCCTCAAGAGGCACTTCCTTCGAATATTTCGATCACGTAGCAGGAGAAAAAGCAAATACCGACCTCTTTGATGGCATCAACACCTCTTGGAGCCGTATCCCTAACACGAGTGCCATACAGCAACTGGTAGACAAAATAAACAAAGAGTTCAACTTTCAGAACCCGCAACAGTCTATCGCCGACTTGGTAGCATTAAAAAAACTGCTGGAAGGATATACCTTAGACAAAAAATACAGTCAGCATGCTAACCACGGCTTCTGGATTGCACAAAAACTTAAAGAAGTCGAAGAGCTTATTTTGGCATGTAGTGGCTTCTGGGTGGACGTGTACTCAGCACAAGCTTCCTTTGTGAAAGGTACAAAAATTAATGCCACAGTGGAAGCCATCGCTTACGCGAAAGATATAGAGGTAGAGATCGTCTCCATCGACGGCAAGACCATACATCAAAAACTGCAGTCCAATAAACTCTGGAGAGACAATATAGAAACCTCCTATGCAAAAACGACGCAGCCTTATTGGCTTGTCCAACCTCACTCCCTGGGACGCTTTGATATTCCTTTAGAAGTGGTAGGACACCCTACAAACCCCGACAAACCTCAGGTCAAGCTGATCGTAAAAGTCGAAAACACAAATATTCACATCGTAAAAGACATACACCATCGCTTTGTGGATCCCGTGAAAGGCGAAGTACACAATCCTATCGTTATCCTTCCAGCAATGACGGCAGAAGTGTCTTCCAGCCTTGCTCTGAGTACCAACCAACAGGCTAGGCAGATAGACATCACTTTCACGCGGCACGACCTACTGCGGAGCTCCTTTAATGTCAAAGTAAACCAACCAGAAGGCTGGAAAGTCGAACCATCTACTTTGGAATTGGATTTTGGAGCCAGCGACAAGATCACAAAAACCATTAACCATAGCACCTACAGGAAAAAACAGCAAAAAGGGAGTCGTTACATTCTCCAGCAACGAAGAGAAGCTTTGTTATATCAAAACACTGGATTACGACCATATCCCACAGCAGACATGGTTTCCAACGACGGAAATCATCTGCCAAAACCTCCAGCTGGAAAACACGGTACATCATGTAGGATATCTCGCCGGTGCCGGTGACCTTGTGGGTGAATCGCTAAAACATATAGGCATCAAAGTTTCCAACCTGACAGAAGCAGACCTCAACAACCCTTCCTCCTTAACTCAATACGAAGCCATCATCGTTGGTGTCCGCTTTTTCAATGTGATCAACAACAGCAGTCAGCTCCTAGATAGGCTGTTGGAATACGCAAATAATGGCGGAGTTGTAGTGTTTCAATACAATGTAAACACAAAACTGCTGACGAATAGGTTAGGCCCTTATCCTTTTCAGATTACCCGGGACCGTGTTACAGAAGAAGACTCACCTGTTTCTTTTGAGCGACAGGATAAAGCCTTCTCTTTTCCTAATCGCATTACGGAGTCCGACTTTGAGGGATGGATACAGGAACGCGGACTTTACTTCGCTAGAAATATTGACAAAAGATACCGCACCCCGTTGCGCATGCACGACAAAGGAGAAGCGCCTCATGAAGGCTCCTTACTGATATGCAACTACGGAAAAGGTAAGTTTGTATACACCTCGTTGGCATTTTTCAGACAATTACCAGCCGGAGTGCCCGGAGCTTATAGATTATTTGTAAATTTGTTAGCAAACGAAAATTAATTATTCAGTATATGGAAAATCAAGTTAATGAGCAGCCTTTGAACGTTAAAGGACTTATTTTGTTAATCGGAACTATTTTAGGTGCATTGATCGCTTTTGCTTCTTGCGGTTCATTCCTAAGCATTATTGGCGGTCTTATCGGCGGATTGATTTTCGCTGTTTTCTTCATAACCGTATTGCTACCATATAAAGAAAGTGACCGATAGAAGAATGCCATGCAAGACGACTAACTGGAGACAATGGTATATTATTAACATTGTCTGGTTAGCGCTTTGCATTCTATTAATGTACTTCTTTACGATACACTTCTCATGAGTATTATCGACTGGATAGTACTATTTGTAACCCTGCTTTTGATAGTTCTCTATGGGATCTACAAAAGCAGGAATATTCGTAATATAGACGGTTTCCTTCTTGGTAATAGGGAGCTTCCTTGGTATAATGTGGGGTTATCCGTGATGGCCACCCAGGCTAGCGCCATCACCTTCCTTTCCGCTCCAGGCTTGGCTTACAGCTCGGGAATGAGCTTCGTCCAATTCTACTTCGGTTTACCTCTGGCAATGATAGTACTGTGCGTGACCTTTGTCCCTATTTTCCATAGGCTCAAAGTGTTCACCGCCTACGAATTCTTGGAAAAACGCTTCGATATTAAGACGCGTTCACTCACAGCTTTTCTCTTCCTCATACAGCGGGGGATTTCCACTGGTATTACCATATTCGCACCTTCCATCATTTTGTCATCCATATTACATACGGATGTCACCTATACCACCCTATTTATAGGTATGCTGGTGCTTTGTTATACAACATATGGAGGAACAAAGGCTGTATCCTATACCCAGCTATTACAGATGTCCATCATCTTTGCCGGCATGCTAGCTGCTGGCATAATGGTCGTCCATCTTCTTCCGGAAGATATAGGCTTTACGGATGCTCTACATATTGCAGGGATATCCGGAAAGACTAACGCCATAGATTTGACACTGGACTTAAACAACCAGTATACCGTATGGACAGGACTCATAGGAGGCTTCTTCCTCCAGCTGTCTTATTTTGGTACGGACCAAAGCCAGGTTGGACGCTATCTTACCGGCTCTTCCATCCGCGAAAGCCGCATGGGCCTTATTATGAATGGTCTGCTGAAAGTTCCCATGCAGTTCTGTATCCTTCTCATAGGAATTCTTGTTTTTGCTTACTATCAGTTTAATGCCTCACCTCTATTTTTCAATCCGGTAGAGGTCAACAAACTGGAGCAAAGCATCTATAAGCAGGACTTTGATGCACTCAAAATCCAACAAGAGAAGCTGACACAGCAACGCATTGCTGCTCTGCTCAGTTATCACACCGCCTTAGACAAGAAAGATTTACAAAGCGTAGAGGTTTCCAAAAAGCAGATTCAGGAAATCAACACCAAATCGCAGGAACTACGCAGCCAAACTGTAGAGCTGCTGAAAAAGAATGACGCCAAAGCCGAACTGAACGACAACAATTATATTTTCCTCAATTTCGTCACGAATGTATTCCCTAAAGGTCTCATAGGTCTACTGGTAGCTATAGTCATGCTTGCCTCCATGGGTGCCACCTCCAGCGCCATAAACTCTTTGGCCTCCACCACAGTGATAGACATCTACAAAAGGCTTATCCGTAAGGACGCCTCAGATGATAAAGTTTACTTGAAAGTTTCACGTCTAAGCACCTTAGGATGGGGTATATTCACCATCATCGTAGCCCTTTTTGCCAACAAGCTGGGCAACCTGTTGGAAGCCGTAAACATTCTAGGCTCTCTCTTCTATGGCACCATCCTTGGCATTTTCCTCGTGGCTTTCTATTTTAAACGTATTGGAGGAAACGCCGTATTCTGGAGTGCCGTGATTAGCGAATTCATCGTCGTGACAATCTGGTTGGCAGACATTATAGCCTTCCTTTGGTTGAATGTTATTGGGTGTGTGTTGGTAATCCTTATGGGATACCTTTTAGAATATGCCTTACCTCAGAAACAGGGCGCATCCCAATCCTAATAGTATTTTCTGTAAAGGTCATATAGAATTGCAATATCACGTGGTGTGAGAATGCTATTCACCTCCGTCTGAACAAACCTGCGCTTAAAAGCACGGATAGCTGCCTCAGGATTAGTCATGTCATATCCTATTATCTTCAGAGCATCCGTAGGATTGAAATTTGCCGGCGGTTGTGGCAGAAAGTCTTCATTATACCATATTCCGAAGCCTCGCTCTGCAAGCTTTTTCCACGGAAAAAAGCTGCTAGGGTCATCTTTCCGCGTAGGAGCTATATCGGAATGCCCAATAAAGTTTGTTTGAGGAATATTATATTTTGTCTTTAATGTATCCAGAAGAACAAGCAGAGCTTCAATTTGTGGCTCAGTGAAAGGCTCTTTACCGTTGTTGTCCAGTTCTATCCCTATGGATACTGAGTTGATGTCGGTAATAGTGCCCCATTTGCTCTTTCCTGCATGCCAAGCCCTGTCAAATTCGTTGAGCATCTGAATCACCTGCCCATTCTTGCCGATGACATAATGGGCACTCACTTTTGTATGTGGAAGCTGAAAGGTGCGCACAGTCTGGGCCACACTGTTTTGCGCCGTATGGTGGATTATAACAAAGTTTGGCTTCCTATTGTCATAATGTATAGCGGGAGCCCAATCGGCTGTCTTATTTATTCCAGACAACCGCTCTTGCAGTCTTTTCTCTTCCGGCGTTAACACTACAGGCTCATCTATGGAGTCTATACGTGTCACAGCAGATATTTTTAGTGTGTCTGCCGGAAGGAGGACAGTATCTTTCAACGTATCCATAGACAAAGCCATCTTAGCTTCCGGCACTATATTTACTAAAGCCAACTTCTGCTGCGACGCTCGCTGTGATGAGCCACAGGCACCCAAAAAAGCAACAAGAAAAATCCCTACACCCCACTTCACCATTCTCATATTGTATTATTTATTTTATTATCGAGGGAATGAAAATAATATTCCCAACGCCAAAGCTTGACTGTACTGTACTTTGCTACTTTGATCGGAATCATATAAAACCACTCCTGTTGCGGTCACATTGACAAGCTTGGTTACCTTTGCTGTCAGTGTCACGTCCAAACGGTGGTTAGGGTCGCTAAGTTCCTTATAGTCAGCAAAGAGATTGTATCTTGACTTCAAGTTCAGATTTTGCGAAAGGTTGCGGTCTAGGTTTGCTGATAAGCTGAAAAGCCAAACTTCATTACGTACTCGCTTCCCTGGTTC
>NZ_JXAC01000181.1 GCF_000814685.1 Sphingobacterium sp. T2 | reverse complement strand
TCGCTGCCGTCAAGGCACCGTATCGCTGTCGCCATTTGTAAAAGGAGGCAGGACTGACACCATGTTCGCGAGTGATTTCCTGTAACGCTTTTCCCTCCCTCGAACTCTTTAAGGATCTTACTGATCTGCTCCGGTCTGAATCGTTTACCTTTCATAATATACTGTTAAAGTTATCAATCATTTTCTATTCTCTAACAGTCTTTTTTTCGGGGAAGCTTACAATTGGAAGACGTACCCAAAATTAAAACCGATACATACGAAATTCGTGTGTATAGCGGAAGCAGTAACGGATTGATTTCGCCATTAAAAAACCATACGCCATTTACTTTGGTGGACTTCAGGTTAGACAACCGAGCTGTGGTATCACAGGAAATTCCATCGCACTATAATGGTTTGGTATATGTATTAAAAGGCAGTGTGAAAGCAGGCGACAAAATCATCAATGCCGAACAAGCGGGTTGGCTTGATAAAGCGACTGAAGACGGCGATACCGAAATACAATTTGAAGCATTGGAAAACGACACCCATTTTGTGTTGTATGCAGGACAGCCTCATAATGTTCCTGTGGTTCATCACGGACCTTTTGTAGCAGACACAATGGAAGACATCGCACAGATGTATCGAGATTTTCGTCAGGGAAAATTTCCGCATTTGAACGATTTGCCAAGTGAACAAAAAATCACTTCCTTTTCAGAATCGAGGAAACCTATTATCAATTAAAAACAAAAATAAAATGAATTTCAAACAATATGACGATGGCAAAGAAGGGAGATTCTTTGTTATCTTAGACAACGGAATGGAAGCAGGGTGGATTCAATACAAATGGTTGGACAACGGCAACCTGCTTGCCAACGGTACAAGGGTTTACGAAGAATTTAAAGACCAAAAATTGGGTATTCCGCTTTTCAACAGATTGGTGGAGTTTGCCGAAGAAAGGAAAACAAAAATTTATCCACTATGTCCGTTTGTGGTCAAAACCTTTGCCCGGCATCCCGAACTAAAACATCTTTTGGCTGACGATTATTTGCAAGACCAAGTAAGAGTAACAGAATCAACGGTTTTACTGGACTAAAGCACTTGCACATAACAAGGGTTTGGCGTAACGGGGGGCGGACGTGCTTCGTACCAACATTATTGCTAAATTGGAGCGTTCGTGCTTCGTATCAAGTGCAGTGCTAAATGCCCCCACTACGCCAAGCCCCGAGCCGTAATATTCCATCATTCTTACATCACAGAAATTCTGTATCTTAGCAGCATAGCAATTGCAGCTAAAACGTATGTCAAACCAGTGAGTGATTCGGTGAGTTGGGAAAAGGGGTGGTTGTAAAACATTGACAAAGAGATTAATGTCCGATAGGTTCGATTCCCCTACGGGCTACAGATATTAAATCAAAAGCATACAAAAGCCTGCAATTCAAATGATTGCAGGCTTTTTGGTTTATTTAGCATTCACCATAAAGCTACTGCAGAAGAGGTCGCCATTTTCTTTTCCCTTAACCTCAGACCTTAAAATAATCCACACAAAATAGTATCTTTAATTTAATATCCCACAACTATGATACATAAAAGGTGGTACAGCATAATTGGAATTGGGACAGGATTCCTACTGCTAGCATGGATATACAGAACATTTAATCCTGCAGAACATTTCTTCCTGCCCTGTCCCATAAAACATACTACCGGACTGGAGTGCCCTACCTGTGGCTCCCAACGCGCCCTCCACGAACTGTTGAATGGACACATAGAAGAAGCTTTCCGGCTTAACCCCTTGATTTTTCTTCTGACGCCGTATTTTTTACTATGGATATATTTCCGACTGAAAACGGACCATAGCAAGAAAGAAGCTAAACTTTATTCCACCTTATTCGGAACTAAAGCGATAACAGTTATTATAGCGGTGACAGCAATCTTCACGATATGGAGAAATATAAAATAAAAAAGGCTTCAATTTTGAATTGAAGCCTTTCTATGTTTATCTATGGACGCTATTACATCATGCCGCCCATGCCACCACCCATGCCTGGGTTTGCAGCACCAGTATTTTCTTCTGGTTCGTCAGCCAATACACACTCCGTAGTCAACAACATTGAAGCTACTGAAGCAGCATTTTCCAACGCTACACGAGAAACTTTAGTAGGATCGATTACACCGGCACTGATTAAGTTTTCGAACTTGTCAACACGAGCGTTGTAACCGAAGTCATCTTTACCTTCTTTAACTTTCTGAACGATTACCGCACCTTCGATACCTGCGTTAGCACAGATCTGACGAAGAGGCTCTTCGATAGCACGTTTGATGATGTCGATACCGATTTGCTCGTCTTCGTTAGCACCTTTAAGGTCTTTCAACGCTTCAGTAGCACGGATAAAGGCTACACCACCACCTGCTACGATACCTTCTTCAACAGCAGCACGAGTAGCATGTAATGCGTCGTCTACGCGGTCTTTTTTCTCTTTCATCTCTACTTCAGTAGTAGCACCTACGTAAAGTACCGCTACACCGCCAGACAATTTCGCCAAACGCTCTTGTAGTTTTTCGCGGTCGTAGTCTGAAGTAGTAGTTTCGATTTGTGAACGGATTTGAGCTACACGAGCTTTGATATCTTCAGCTTTACCTAATCCGTTGATGATAGTAGTGTTGTCTTTGTCTACAACAACTTTTTCAGCTTGACCTAGGTAAGAAAGCTCTGCATTTTCTAGTTTGAAACCTCTCTCTTCAGAGATTACAGTACCACCAGTCAAGATAGCGATATCTTCTAACATCGCTTTACGACGGTCTCCGAAACCAGGAGCTTTAACAGCAGCCACTTTCAATGAGCCACGGATTTTGTTCACTACTAAAGTAGCTAAAGCTTCACCGTCTAAGTCCTCAGCAATGATTAAAAGAGGTTTACCTGTTTGCACTTGTTTTTCCAAGATAGGCAACAACTCTTTCATGTTGCTGATTTTCTTGTCGTAGATCAAAATGTAAGGGTTGTCCAATTCCGCTTCCATTTTGTCTGAGTTGGTTACGAAGTATGGTGACAAGTAACCACGGTCGAATTGCATACCTTCCACAGTTTTAACTTCTGTTTCAGTACCTTTAGCTTCTTCAACAGTGATTACACCGTCGTTACCAACTTTTTGCATAGCCTCAGCAATCAACGAACCTATTACTTCGTCGTTGTTGGCAGAGATTGTTGCTACTTGTTTGATTTTATTGTTATCTTGACCTACCGCTTGTGACTGAGCTTTCAAGTTAGCTACTACCGCAGCTACAGCTTTGTCGATACCGCGTTTTAGGTCCATAGGATTAGCACCTGCTGCTACCGATTTGATACCTGGAGTGATGATGGCTTGCGCTAAGACAGTAGCTGTTGTAGTACCGTCACCCGCTTGGTCAGCAGTTTTAGATGCTACTTCCTTCACCATCTGTGCACCCATATTTTCTAGGGCGTCTTTCAATTCGATTTCTTTAGCTACAGAAACACCGTCTTTGGTTATAACTGGAGCACCGAATTTTTTCTCGATAATTACGTTACGTCCTTTAGGACCTAAGGTTACTTTTACCGCGTTAGCTAACGTGTCAACACCTTTCTTTAGGGCCTCACGCGCTTCAACATTATATTTTACTTGTTTTGCCATGTTTACTTTTAAATTTAGAACTTGTTAATAAACCTAACTCTTCCTTTGAATGTTGATTAGATAATAGCGTAAATGTCTGATTCACGCATAATCAAATATTGCTTACCTTCGTAAGTGATTTCTGTACCAGCATACTTACCATAAAGTACTTTATCACCTACTTTAACAGTAAGAGGTTCATCAGGTTTACCAGTTCCTACTGCCACAACAGTACCTTGTGATGGTTTTTCTTTTGCAGTATCAGGAATGTACAAACCAGAAGCTGTTTTTTCTTCTGCTGGAGCAGGCTCCACTACTACTCTGTCTCCGATAGGTTTGATATTTAATGCCATAGTATTATATAGTTTTGTTTTACTTTTTTAACGTTTAACAATCAAATCACCCTTAACCTATCATCAACTATGCCAAACGTATTTTGGCAACTTTTCTTGTCAATTTTTCATATTTATCCTTATTAGGAGCCACCAAACAAACTGACACAGTGTCACCCTGACAGTACACCTAACAAAAAAGCCTCACTGTCGTGAGGCTTTTTATTTCTTTCCTTATTCTTATTTCGTTGAATCTGCTGCAGGAGTAGTCGCTTGTGGTGCTTCCTGTGCAGGAGCTGTATTCAAGTTAAGCTTTGGACCTGCTGCCGGAACTTCAATTTGATCCGACAGGCTGGATGAAGAGCCGCTCGAAGGACCTAAGATATTTATTCCTAAGCTGAATACGATTAATAAAATTATCAAAGTCCAAGTACCTTTTTCCAAGAAATCGCTTGTACGTTGAACCCCCATCAAGCTGCTTCCGCCCGAAAAACCGGAAGAAAGACCGCCCCCTTTTGGGTTTTGAACCAACACAAATAACGCTAGTAGAATACAAACGATGATAATCAAGACAATAAATAGTGTAGTCATTTCTTTTTTATACTTTATAAATTCTTTTCTAATTCTTCAATTTGGCCCGCAAAATACGATTTTTTTTCTGGATATTTCAAAATTAATTTTTTGAAAACTTCAATGGCTTTCAGATACAATCCTTGATTTGCATATATCTTGGCTAACGTCTCTGTCACAAGAGTATAATTGTCTTCCGCGCTCTGACGCTCGCCATTATTTTCATTTATTGATATTTTCCGGTGATGGAGGCTGGATGATATGGATCTTTCTGTATAATTCTCTTATTAATCTCGGCGCTTCTTTTTCGGCGGTTGTAGAGAGCAACGGCTTCTTTTGACTTCTTTGCTAAGCTTCT
>NZ_JXAC01000180.1 GCF_000814685.1 Sphingobacterium sp. T2 | reverse complement strand
GCATCCTTGCGCCTGCGTCCCGAAAATCAAAACCAGAAAAAATCAAACAACTTTCATCAATAACTTGCGTATTTTGTATTATCTCTGCCAAAGTAACTTTAAGAAAGTTATAACAAAATACGCAATGGACAAAATCGCACAACCATAAAAGTGAAGACCCCTTAACAAACAAATATTTATGGTCAAAACAGAGAATTATTGTTTTTTTTGTGTAAAGAAGGTTATTGCGTATATTTGAGAGTTATGTGCTATGTTAGAACGCCCCTTCACCACGACACACTTTGGCGGACACACAATCTAACTTTGCAGAAAACTGGGATGCAGAAAACCGATAGAGAAAGCTAAAATAAATTAGTAACAATAGAAAAAATGAATGACCAACTTTTAAATCTTTACAATTCTAAATGGGACGACCTTTGTTCTGCAATGCAAACAATTCTTGCAGACGACACACTAGAATTGAAGCCAACTTGTCCATTGCTATTGACAATTGACAACGATGAAGAATTTAATAATGCAGAAATACGTTTAATGGTTTACGGACAAGAAACCAATAGTTGGTATAATGAATTTCATAATAACCAACAACCAATTATTGACAATTATGACAGCTTTTTCAATGATGGAGAATGCTGGAGTTATGGCGGACAATTTTGGAATGGAGTAAGCCGATTTATTAATCTACTGCAAGTAAAACATCCTAACAAGAAAATAAAATTAGTATGGAACAACATCGTAAAGATTGGTAAGTATAACGACAAGGGATTTCCACCAGACTACATTTACGAAGTTGAAAGAAGAACATTTTTCTATCATAAAGCAGGAACTTGAAATAATTAAACCTAACATTGTTTTGTTTTTAACTGGACCTAATTATGACAGTATTATTCACGACAACTTTGGGACAATTGAGAAACAAGCACTTGCTCCATTTTCAGAAAGACAAATTTCTAAAGTAAAGCTTGACAATGTAGACTTCGCCTTTAGAACATATCACCCAAACTATTTATGGCGTAACGACATTGACAGCTATTTTGACACAATTATCAACGAAATTAAATTATAATTCGAAGGTGAGCACACGAGAAAACACAGCACATAACACGGGTTTTGCGTCAGGCGGGGTGACGTGCAAACTTGGAGCTTTGTGCTTCTATTCAAGTTCAGTGCTGGCAGACAGTTTTGTGCTCCGAAACCCGCCCAAACGCAAAGCCCCGAAACGTTAGAGTGTCTAAACATAAAGACCCCCACGTTTCTCACAGCTCTGAACTGTGCCTACAGAGCAGCCGGTATGAAGGGTTTTCTGCTTTTGAAGTAATAAATCCCATTGTGATAATTCTTAAATCTGTAGTCACAACATCCTATCCAACGGACTTTTGATAGAATTCAGTTGCGCATTGCCGACTTTTGCATACAGCATCGTGGTCTTGATGTCATTGTGACCAAGTAGCTGCTGTATGAATGACATGTCCGTGCCGTATTCCAGTAAATGTGTGGCGTAGCTATGCCGCAAACCGTGTATCCCTATCGACTTGTTTACCTTTGCCGCTTTCATTGCATTCTTGAACACCGCTTGTACACTGCGGACGGAATACCGCCCACCGTACCGACCTTCAAAAAGGTAAGTTTTGGGCTGGTATGCTTTATAATATTCCCGCAGCAAATCCAGCACTGCAGACGGTAGTGGTACGTACCGATCTTTCTTTCCTTGACCAGCTTCGATGAGTACCTGCATCCGTCCACTGTCGATGTCGCTCACTTTCAGATTGACAACCTCACTTATGCGCAACCCCATTCCGTACACAGTTGCAGCATCAGCAAATGTTTTCGGTTTGTACCACGTCGAATATCCGTTTCTTCCTTTTGGCTCAACATCCTTG
>NZ_JXAC01000018.1 GCF_000814685.1 Sphingobacterium sp. T2 | reverse complement strand
AAAAAGGTATTGGTGATGATGCTGACCGAGTGCGTGGACTTTTGCGGGACTAAACGGTATCGTTTGAGTACTACCGAACTGATCTTGCTTGCTCGAAATATTCACTTCGATTTGCGCTATACTCCCCTTAAACTATCTGGGTTACAAGGACAGTACAAGTAAATCTTTCGGATATTTATTGCGTATGAACGGCATAGCTTCGCAGATAACTTTTTCTATAGGCCTTTCTTCCAAATTCCCGTTGGAAGCGGTTGAAGAACTCTATGCCGGTGCTTTGATAGCCTGTAAAAAATATGGTGTAGACCTTGTTGGAGGTGATACATCGGCATCGGTGCAAGGCTTAATTATCTCCGTAACTAGTATAGGATATGCCGATGAAGACAAAATTGTCTATCGCTCAGGAGCCACAAAAAGGCGATCTCCTCTGTGTATCAGGTGATTTGGGAGGTGCCTATGTAGGACTTCAGCTTCTAGAAAGAGAGAAAAGAATACTTTTTGGAAAATCCTTAAATATTCAGCCGGATCTGGAAGGAAAGGATTATATCGTCGAGCGTCAGCTAAAACCGGAAGCACGTAAAGATATCGTAGAACTCCTTAGAGAATTGGATATAAAACCTACTTCCATGATCGACGTATCTGACGGTCTTGCTTCGGAAATCTTACATATCTGTGAAGCATCGAATGTGGGATGTAAGCTGTATGAGGAGAAAATTCCTATTGATCCGATGACATATGATACGGCTCGCGAATTTGGATTGGATCCTACTGTATGTGCGCTGAGTGGTGGTGAAGATTATGAGTTGCTATTTACCGTACCACAGTCGGATTATGACAAAATCAAAGGTCATCCCGACATTACTGTAATTGGCTATATTACAGAACCTTCTGAAGGGAAAGATATGATTTCGAAATCAGGAAAAGTACACCAGCTCAAAGCTCAAGGCTGGAATGCTTTTATCCAAAATAAATAAGTAATTTCTCAAAATATTAAAAAAGCCTGGCCTACAATGTCAGGCTTTTTTGCTTATATAAGAAGCATTTCATTTTCAGGCTGCTTTTTGTATATTTAGTATAGACCAATCTATAAACTTATGGCAGCCTTATGGACTCCTTCAAAACAATATGCTGAAAGCTCCACTTTATATGCTTTTCAAAAGTTTGTAGAACAAAGATATTCGGTTCACTTTGCTGATTATCAAGGATTTCATGCATGGTCTATAGAACATATCGAATCTTTTTGGGAAGCTATTTTACATTTTTTCAATATCTCCTACTCCGGAACATACAATAAGGTTTTATCTTGGAATGCTAATGAGAAAGATTTTATCGGAGTAAGATGGTTTGAGGGTATAGAACTTTCGTATGCTGAACATATTTTTAAATCTTTTGATGCGAATAGCATAGCCATAAAATTCTGTTCTGAATACGAAGCATATAAGGAAATTACCTGGCAAGAGCTCGAAAGCAAGGTAAGTAGGATACAGCAATTTCTAATGGATAGAGGTATCCGGAAGGGAGACCGAGTAGTAGGTGTACTGAATAACAGGGTAGACACGGTGGCTATTTTTTTAGCAGTAAACAGTTTAGGAGCTATCTGGTCGTGCTGCTCTCCCGATTTTGGGGATAGAGCTCTTGCCGAGCGTTTTGAACAGATAGAGCCTAAACTTCTTTTTATAGAAACCTCCTACCAGTATAACGACAAGATTTTCTCCAAAAGGGATACTTTGGAGATGTTGAAAAACAGCTTGAAAACATTACAAGAGGTTGTAGATCTTAACGATAGCATGTGGAATTCCTCTATAGAGAATTATACGCCGCAACCTCTAACGTTTGTAAGAGTTCCATTTGCACATCCCATCTGGATATTGTATTCTTCCGGCACTACGGGAAAACCTAAAGCTATTACCCATAGTACAGGAGGTAATTTGCTGGAACATTATAAAGCTTTGGCTATACACCAAAATGTTCAAAAGGGTGAGAATTTCATTTGGTATACTACCACGGGATGGATGATGTGGAATTATGCTTTATCTTCCTTGCTGTGTGGTGCTACATTGTGTATGTTTGATGGTATTATAAATCATAATGGACACAGAACTTTTTGGGATTTTCTAAAGCGAGCAAAGGTGCATCATCTCGGAGCAGGTGCCGTCTATTTTACCTCTATAGAGCATTTGGAAATAAAGGATTACCAACCTAAAGTCATAGGCTCAACAGGGTCACCTCTACCTGCTTCTACTTTTGAAGCGTTACAAGCTAAATTTCCGGATGTACATATTATATCCTTAAGTGGAGGCACGGACGTTTGTTCTGCTTTTCTTTCAGGAAATTCTATGCTACCAGTATTTGCTGGACAGCTTCAATGTAAAACCTTGGGTGCCGACATTGCCGCTTATAATGAAGAAGGACATTCCGTAGAAAACGAAGTAGGTGAACTTGTAATACGGAAACCTATGCCTTCCATGCCCGTTTACTTTTGGAATGACGAAGAAAATAAAAAGTATAGAGAAAGCTATTTTGATAAGTTTCCTCATGTATGGGCACATGGAGATTGGATAAAGATCATTACCGGGGAAGGAATTATTATCTACGGACGTTCAGATGCTACATTGAATCGTGGAGGCGTACGCATTGGTACAGCTGAAATTTATAATGGGGTACATTCTTTGAAAGAGGTGAAAGATGCTTTGGTCATTACCGTGGATAAGGTTGATGGCAGTTCGAAGATGGTGCTTTTCGTACAGCTCGAGAAGGATGTTTTGTTGGATGAGAAGCTTACAGTACAGATAAAAAATACATTACGTACACAATATAGTCCACGCCATGTGCCGGATCTTATCTTTCAGGTACATGATATACCTTATACGCTTAGTGGCAAAAAACTGGAACTTCCGGTAAAAAAGATATTTTCCGGAAAATCTTTAGAAAGTTCCGTATCACGAGATATCATGCGCAATCCAGATAGTATAGCCGAATATTTTAAGATTTATAAAGAAAAGTTTTTATAGGCTGTTACGTCTGGATTACGCCAACGTTATATCTTGGAATATCGGGGTTATGGTTGGCTGCTTCTATCCCCATGGAGATTATTTTTCGGGTCTCCTTAGGTCTATTACGCCATCTACCCACAGTCTCGCTGCCGCATAGTAGGGACTTAGCTGTTCGTTGTATTGCTTTTCTATATTTTCTAGCAAAGCTTTTTTATCCTCTTCGGAAAGGGAAACACCTTTGGCTTTAAGTGCTGCTTCCTGAATTTGGAGGAGCGTTTTTCCGGCAGAGGCGCCACTCATCACAGCGATCTGTGCAGTAGGCCAGGCGTATATGAGTCTAGGGTCGTATGCTTTGCCACACATAGCATAGTTGCCGGCACCATAGCTATTTCCCACGATGAAAGTGAATTTAGGAACTACAGAATTGGCCATGGCATTTACCATCTTAGCTCCATCTTTAATGATGCCCCCATGTTCGGAACGTGAACCTACCATGAAACCCGTAACATCCTGAAAGAATACCAGAGGAATTTTTTGTTGGTTGCAGTTCATGATAAAACGGGCGGCTTTATCTGCAGAATCTGAATAAATAACGCCTCCCATTTGCATCTCTTGCGTACCTCCCGGCTTTTTGGCTTTTACGATTTCTCTTTGATTGGCTACAATGCCTACTGCCCATCCATCGATACGTGCCAAGCACAGATAAGCGTCTTGCCATAATCTTTTTTGTATTCTTCAAGAGAATCTGCATCCACTATAGCTTCCAGGATTTTACGCATGTCGTAAGGTTTAAGCCTGTCTATAGGCAAGGTGTTGTATAGTGATTCTATATCTGCTTTAGGCTTACGAGAAGTTATTCTCGAAAAACCAGCCGTAGCAGAACTTCCCATTTTGTCTATGATATTTTTTATGGCATCTAGGCAGCTTTCATCATTTGGATATTTGTTGTCTACTACACCCGAAATTTCGGTATGTGTGATTGCACCTCCCAAAGTTTCGTTGTCTATCTGCTCGCCTATAGAAGAACGTACGAGATATGAACCCGCCAAAAATACAGAGCCTGTGCCTTCCACGATTAAGGCGTAATCCGACATAATGGGAAGATAGGCACCTCCGGCTACGCAAGAGCCCATGATGGCAGCAATCTGTGGTATTCCCATGGACGACATCTTGGCATTATTACGAAAGATTCTACCAAAATGTTCTTTATCCGGAAATATTTCATCCTGCATAGGCAGATAAACACCGGCAGAATCCACCAGATAAATGATAGGAATTTTGTTTTCCATGGCTATCTCTTGTGCACGGAGGGTTTTCTTTCCTGTGATAGGAAACCAAGCTCCAGCCTTCACCGTGGCATCATTGGATACAATAACGCATAATCTACCTTTGACATATCCCATAACGACCACTACCCCACCGTTGGGACATCCTCCATGTTCGCTATACATTCCATCTCCAGCGAAAATACCTATTTCTGTGTACGGGCTTACCCTCAATCCAAAAGATATACCTCAACCCGTTCCATGCCGTTCTATTTTCCTTTCTTTGTGATTCTTCTCTCAACTTTATCYAYAGCCTCCGTCCGATAATGAATGTTTTCGTTATTTCGATTTTAAATATTGTCAGTAAGGATCGCATATAATTATTATATAATTGGT
>NZ_JXAC01000179.1 GCF_000814685.1 Sphingobacterium sp. T2 | reverse complement strand
TCGAAATTGAAGGAGAGGCATCTGCAAAGTTGCATTCACCGCCGGCGAACATCGACGGTGTAACGTATCGSCACTTCCWTACTAATTTCGACATCTTCGATCGATTTACTATAGTATTTTCTTCAAGTCAAATATTACGAGCAGCCACAACTATCCTATCATCTTATCCAAACGTGATGTAGGCTTTTCCGGAAACGGCTGGAACTTATTCCTCGAAGTGCGAGATGGAGATAATAAAGTGGGCTGGAACAGCAATATAAGCAGCCAAGTTTTCGGTACCAAACGCGTAAACGATGGAGAATGGCATAGCATAGCCGTAGTCGTTAGCCGTTCCGGCAATGCGGATTCGGTGAAGATGTGTACCGATGGGGAGCTGAATGCTTTCAATACGGCAAATCAAAGCTCACTCGCCAATAATGCGCCACTGGTGATAGGAAAGAAAGCAGGGGATGGTAATACCTCTCCGGACTTTTTGTTGAGCAATTTGCAGATCTACAATACGGCTTTCAGCAACAAAGAAGTTGCAGAATTGGCCGGCATCACCCATGTCGATGCAACCCACCCTAAGTACACCAATCTTTTAGGCTATTGGCCGGGATATGAGGATGCAGGGACCGGAAAGCTTAGTGACATGTCGGGCAACAACCACCATATGGTGCTTAGTGGTCCTTACAACTGGGTGACATTTAGTGACGTGGTGTCGTATTTCCAGCCGCCAATAAGAGACTCTTTCTACAGAATGGTGCCTAACGCGGTGGATGTACCTTTCTTCATCTATCAATGGTTTGGTATTATCCCCAAAGAAAGCTGGGGATTAGAAGGTAAAAGCTGGACACCAACCTTATTAGTATCTACATATTAAAGAGAAGGTTATGAAAAGAACTTATAGAAATATATTTATTCTGGCTGCTACGTTGATGGCGTTGGCATCATGTGGCAAATACGGGTACGACTTCCAAGACGGACACAATATCGGGGATAAGGATCCTTCACCTATAGAGACGGACACAACCATGTATGTGGCCGACAAAAGCCTGTACCATAGAGCGCGCATTTATCCGGGATTAGTTGGAGACAATGTGCCAAGGATTGCGGATACGGCAATAACTTTTGATATGGACTACGTGTATGTCTCCTCTGCTGATCTGAAAGTGAGTGTGGTACCTCAACCTATTTTCAGTACAGGACTTTATGCTCCGGCAGGAGAGAATATAAAAATTACCGTGCCTGAAGGGGTATTGGGACTTACGGTACAGATCGGTGTACATACGGACAACCTATCGGGAAAAGATCCTTTGCGTCGTGATCCTGTAATCTTCACGAAGAAAGAACTTTTTCCAGGGGTCAATTATGTGAAAAATCTCTATGGAGGAACAATATGGATAATAACCAATATTTCACGTCAGAATCCGGTAACCTTGCGTTTTGCAGGTGCTGTACGCTCTCCAGACTTTATTTTGGGACAGACAAACGTGAACGAATGGATTAAAGAGGTTGAAAATACGCAGGTTCCTTGGGTAGAGGCCCGTTCTAGACGAGTGATTTTTTCCATTCCGAGAAATCTTATTTTGAGTTATAAGAATGATGCACTGAACATCGAAGGAGCATTACAAGAATGGAATGAAATATACGAAAAGGATTTCTATGATTGGATGGGACTGGTAGCTAATACTACGGATTTGAAAAACCGCTATCCGGATCTTCCGGAACGCGCTGTATTGGATATACAACCCTCTGTAGGATATGCTCACAATGGTAATCCATGGGTAGCGCAAGCCGATAGACACTGGTTTCGTATGATGGTAGACCGCAACTATATTCTTAATCCGGATAATCTGCCGGAAGTGAGCTGGGGTGCTTTCCATGAGCTGGGCCACAACTATCAGCAGGGGAATACCTGGAGTTGGTCAGGGTTAGGAGAGACAACAAACAACCTATTTGTCTGGAAGGCTGCCAATCGTCTGAATCGATTAGCTATCGCGAACCATCCGGCCATTCCTGATGCTTTTGAACAAGGATTGCAATATGCTGCTAAGACAACAGGTAAAAATATTGATAACAGATTCGGAGATGACAACAGGTAATCATCCGTTTATCAAAATATTGCTTTTCCTGCAAATCTTTAATAAGGCTGTGGGTAAAAATGGAGAGTCGGGATGGGAATTTATGCCATTCATCTATTCGAAAGCTAGGAATACGAACTATTCTTTTACGTTAGATGAAGCTAAGCGAGACTTCTTCTACCGCGCTTTGTGTGAGTTTACAGGCAAAGATTATAGAAGGTTTTGTAAAGCTTGGGGTATACAGATAAGTACTTTGGCACGTCAGGAAATGTCAGCTCTATACCCGCCATTGGATAAAGCCATATGGACCTATAATCCATTGACAAATAGCGGAGGGGAGGATGTTATCATCCCTAAAGAAGATATTGATGTATCAGAATGGACAATTGTAGCAAAGTCTACAGAAGAGCCTACAGGAGAGGGTGCTAACAATGGACAGGCAATCCGTTTGATTGATGGCGACGTTAACACGTTCTGGCATTCGCAATGGGCTGCAGCGACAGCATCCTTGCCGCATTCCATTACTTTCGGGTTAAAATCCAACGAAATCGTTAAGGGCTTCTACCTAGTGCCAAGGCAAAACAGCAGTGGACAACGTCCGCGTTCGGTCGAAATTCAAATCAGTAAAGACAATGTAAATTACACCACATTGACACAAGATGATCTGGAAGAAGGTTATTCTTTCACCATGGCTAATACGGCCGATAGAAAAGAGTTTCGCTTGAAGCAAAGCCAAGAAATACGTTATGTACGTATCTTCTTCAGAGAAAATAATCATAGTGGCAACTCGCATCATGCCTTAGCAGAGTTTGGAGCTTTTTATGACGTAGACTAATTATTACCAAGCATTATGAAAAGAAAATTTTTAAATATCATACCTCTTCTGTTGCTTACCCTAGCAATAGTAGGTTGTACGAAATATTTCAATCCTGAACCTGTTTTTGAGGAATATGAACAGGAAGAGGAGAAAAGTATAGAGAGGAAGGTACTGTTTATTTCTGTGGACGGATTGGTAGGGAGAGAGCTGCAGAAGAAAATTCCAACGAATATCGGTGAGCTCATGAAGACAGGAAAATATTCTTTTGAGGCACTTACCGATAATAATACATCGGATCCGGCAAGCTGGACAACGATGATGACAGGATATAATTCGGACCGTCACAGTATCTTGGATGAGAGCTTTCTGCCACAGCCCAATTCTACCAATCCGCATGGTGACGCCACTTTTGTACCTAGTGTAATATATAGGTTGAAGCAGGTAGAACGTTCGACGAAGGCTTCTGTCGTTGTACAGGACGAAGGGTTGGCTAATATCCTGTTGATGGATGCCGATGACAATGTAATTGCAGATTCGGATGTAAAGACAAAAGAAGAGAGCATAAAGCTCTTGAGCAAGGAAAATGTCGCCGATTTAGTAATCGTTCAATTTAAAGATGTCCTTCGTGCAGGAAAGGAGGAAGGTTTTGACATGTCGAAGGCTGCCTATGCTGATGCTGTAGAGCGTGTTGATGGATACATTGGAGAGCTTGTTGAGACCATTAAAAAGAGAGAAGATGCAGATTACGAGGAATGGCTTATCATTGTCACTTCCAGCCATGGAGGTGTGGAAAACAGCTATGGTGGCGGTTCCTTCGCCGAACGCAATGTATTTTCATTGTACTCCTATAAATATTTCCAGCCGCAAGAGCTTAAAGCAGAAACAATGGAGTACGTGTTCTTGAATGGTTATTTCCCAGGGACATATACCATTACGATGGGGTAGCTACGCGTACTTTTACGGAGATGGGAGTACGTGCCCAGTCGCCTGCCGGCTCAGCAAGCGACATGTTCAACGCCAACTCGACTCCTACAGGCTCCATCTCTTATGATTTTAAATATAGGCTACATCAGGATAACGTATGGGCCGGGTTAAGCTTTACGGGAGGCTATGCATTCTGGTACAACTACTTTATGGGTAAGGACGCCGCCTCTAACAGTGCCGATGCCGGCTGGCACCTCTATGGATACAATGCCAACTTACGTTTAAGATTTCAAGATGGTTCTACTACCCAAGAGTTAGAGTTTACGCGTGGTACGGATGGCAGCTGGCATCATTATACTTTCGTTTTTGAGAAAGTTACCAATACCAGTACCAATGTCTCTGTATATCTTGATGGGGGACGTGTGGCATCACAGGTAATCCCTATGGGGTAGATGCTTTTGCTAACGCTGAACCGCTTACTTTGGGATTCAATACTCAGGTGACAAATCTAGGATATACTCATATGGACTTGGCGGATTTCAGAGTATGGAACAGAGCGCTTACAGATACTGAAGCTCGCAACATTCCGTGTATGCGAAATATTGACCCATCAAATCCGCTGTACAGCAGTCTTATAGCACACTATCGCGACATGAATTCGACAACATGGTTCAATGCATTGGACAATGGTACGCCGGATTTGACATTTTCTAATACACCTCTCATCAATGTTAGTGGAAACTATACTCCTTGTGAGCGTCCAAGTGATGAAGTGTTTGTACAGAACCTGGATATCGTCCCACAGATATTTTATTGGTTAGGCGTAAAAACTCAAGACACCTGGGGATTGCAGGGAGAGGTGTTTCTATCACGTTTTGAATTGGAATTTTTGAAATAGTACAACGATGAAAAAGAATAACAATATATATAAGATTCTGGCTCTATCTTTCTTTGTGTTGTCCCTCATGATGGGATGTAAGGAAAATGAGCTTGTTTTCCCTGAGCAGATTCCTGCAGATGAAATAGAGGTAACCGAAAGAGGTCCGGTAAAGCAGAATGGCTTCACCGTCATTACCATAGATGATGAGAAAGTAAAGTTTGATATTAGTACTGTGGATGTGGAAACCGTAGAATCCATATTCTTCTCACACAACCGCGCAGGCGTCCAAGAGGTGACAGAGGTGAAGAACTTTCAGGAGCTTTACATCATAGAAAACCTGCCAGTAGGAATGCCGACGGCTATAGAGGTATGGGCAAAAGGTAAAAATGGTCTTGAGTCCAAGAAATATACTTATAGTGTCAGTCCTCTGCCTTATCCGGCGAGAGGGTTAGCTAACAATATCTCTATAGAGGGGGGAATAAAGAGTGTGGTATTCTTTATGCTAAACCTTTCTCGGGCTAATGCTACTTTGTATTATAAAATCGATGATGCGGCAACCTTTACTGAAGTGGATATGCCAACCCCAACGCCGGGAGTGAATTTTGAGGTGAAGGGCCTTGCGCCAGGACTGCATACGGTAAGCTATTACGTAGCAGATGAAAATGGTGGCCAGTCTGAGATCAAAACAGCACAGATTGATGTTTTAGAGCCTCCATTGATAAATTATAATACGGCGGAGCTGCGTGCAGGATGGACTCCTTACGCTTCGAACTCCAACTCTCTACAAGAAGGACCTCCAACCTTTATGCTCGACGCCAATCCAAATACTATATGGCATACGCAATGGTTGACCACGATAACTTCGAATCACAGACCGGACCAGAAATATCCGTTTACGTTGATTTTCACATTCACCGAAACTCGCGCAGCTTCCCCAAGTGGACTTTATGATGAGGAATTTCTAAAAAATCCGGCAGGACCGTATAAACCAATCCTTATCAAAGAAGTTACACTGCTGCACCGCGCCGTAAATAATTATCGTGTGAAAGACATTGAGCTATATGGTATCAAAGAAGATGGAACAGAAGTAAAGCTCGGAGATTACACCCTGTCCAATACACAACAGGAAAATGTGATATCCCTAGCTGATAATGAGACATTCTTCAAAGCGGTTAAGATTATCTGTCTAACCACTTTCCATCCTACGGATCAGTTCGCCAATTTCAATGAAATCTTTATAAAGGGATATGAGGTTTATTAAATTCTGAACTTGCACTCTACATAATATAGTTTTACATTTTAATTTTCTGTAATTGCAAAAGGCCTTTGAATGAAGGCCTTTTCTTTTTTGGAAGGCCGATAGGTAAAATATGTCAGCCATTAATCATAATAATGTTTTATTCGTATTATAAATGACGTCTAAACTGTTTTATATCCAGATTTTTACAAGAGGTTTGTTTTATTAATACTATCTTCGGATATACCAAGATTCATTCTACAAAATACTTATGAGTAAAAAGTCTATTTTCATTTTAGTAATTGGTTTAGCTATTGTTTTAGGATTAGTTGCTTATCGTCTAATGGTTAACTCTGCGAAGGAAAAGCAGGGGGGGCGGCAATGCTCGAGGTGGAGGAGTAAGCAGGGTGCAGGGAAAGGTTCTTGTAGGA
>NZ_JXAC01000178.1 GCF_000814685.1 Sphingobacterium sp. T2 | reverse complement strand
ACTCAAAACTTTTAAATCTTTTGATTTCAAGWTCTTAGTTAGTTCCTATTCACTTAGCACTATTATAACGTACGAAAATAAGGAATTAAAAATAGAATAGGTACCCTGCTTTTTGCACATTTTAGGAGATTTCCACAATCGTTTCTCTTACTGTGTGTTAACTTTTAGAAAAAGGTTTTTTTATACTTCATTTTTTTATATTCGTTATTATGAGAAGATTTGTTTTGTTACTTTTTATTGTCTTACAGCTTTCATTGTCCTATGGGCAATCCCGCAAGGTAGTTTTCACGACCGACTACGGTACTATAAAGGTTGTGCTTTACGATTTTACGCCGAAACACCGCGATTTGATGTTACGCTGCATTCAAGATTCTACATACCATGGAGCGTTGTTCAACAGGATTATAGAAAATTTTGTCGTTCAGGGAGGCGAACATGATATCGATATAGCAAGAAGGGAGGCAGCGGATCCGATGGCAAAAAAGCCACGACTCAGTCCCGAGTTTGATGAGCGGGCTTTCCATAAAGTTGGTGCGCTTGGAGCAGGACGGGATGATAATTCCGAGAAGGCTTCTTTTCTGAATCAGATATATTTTGTCGTAGGCAAGACTGTTACGGAAGAAGACTTACGTAAGTTGGAAGAAAAGAAAGGTGTTAAATATACATACGAACAGCGAAAGGTGTATCTAGAAAAAGGAGGGCAACCCCGTCTGGACGGTGATTATACCGTCTTCGGAGAGATCTACGAAGGGTTGGATGTAATCATGGCCATAAGCCGCCTTAAGACGGATCAACAGGATTTTCCGTTATCACCGGTGAGATTTACAGTTTCTTTGACAGAATAAGTGCTTCATAATAATTGTATTATAAATTAATCTATATATACCTCTTGCAAATATTAGGATATACCTTTATCTTTGCTTCACCTTAAAACACGGTAGGTATAGCTCAGTTGGTTAGAGCACTAGATTGTGGTTCTAGGGGTCGTCGGTTCGAGCCCGACTACTTACCCTCAAATACAGAAAGCGAAACAGTTTTTGTTTCGCTTTTTTTTTGTTTCATTTTATTTGTCTTCCGTTTCGGATATTTTTATATTCGTGTAACCAATTAGGATTTATATAAACTTAATACCTAATTAATCTTAACATTTTATTTTAGTGGAAAAATCACACAATGTCGGAATGGAGGTTTTATTCCAGACATGATGAGCTTGTTAGAGTTTAGCATTTTTGCTATGTAAGAATTGATTGTCCAATTATAAACCATGAGACCTAAGCTGCCTAATATCGAAATCGAAGCCTTTGTGAAAGGGGATAAAAACATCTTTCGTGAGGTGTACGATTTTTATTACCCTATCATGGTTAGATATGTGCAGTCCAAATGTGCTGTAACTGAAGATGTGGAGGAGCTTGTGCAGGAAATTTTTGTGCAGCTTTTTTTGGGGAGAGAAAAGATCAGAAGCACTAGAGATATTTATCCCCTATTGTTTACTATTGCCAAGCGGCTAACCATAAGTTACTTCAGAAAGCAGATTAGTGTGCAAAATATCCACCAGCAGGCGGAAAAATATTGGTCCTATACGGACAACAGTACGGAAGAATGGATAGATTTCGCTGAATTGAATTCTATTCTGCAGAAAATCATAGAAAATCTACCTCCTCAACAAAGACAGGTATATGTCATGTCTTCGAATGAAAATATGTCCATGGAAGATATTGCTCATACGCTGCGCCTATCTAAAAACACTGTAAAAAAATCACCTTCGTCTGGCTACTCACCATGTACGAGGCAGTCTTTCCAAAATCTATCACACATTTTTTTAAAAAAATTTATAGTCCATTGGTTCTTTTTGTCATCAGCTTTCGATTATATAGATGATGGAAAGACAGAGACTAACCAATTTGCTGAAAAAATACCATCGAGGGACATTAAACTCTGATGAAAAAGAAGAGCTATCTTCATTTCTGGCAAATGAAGAGGGGAAGAGATTGTTGTACAAAGTATGGAATGATGATATAGATCTTGTAGGAAGCAACGGGCTAGAAAACAGTAAGGAAAAGATTTTTGGGCATATTTTGCAGGACGAGAGGATTTCGCGCCCGTCGAAGCCAAGAAGAATTGTTTCTTTTTCGTATAGGAAGTTTGCTGCGGCAGCAGTATTGCTTTTGGTAGGTGGAATGGGGTATATCTTTTGGTCTAAAGGAGAACACGAAGAACGTCTGGCTGCTATAGAGCAGCAGAATATTGTTCCGGGGACCAAAAACGCACACATGCAGTTTGAGGATGGAACCATACTTTCTTTGGATAAAATCAAGGAAGATACTGTCTTGCTGGATAAAGGCTTGAAAGTCAGACTTTCGACGGATGGCAATATTTCTTATGAGGTCATCGATAAGAAGTTGACATCGACATATACGACTATATACACACCTGTGGGTGGGGAATATACATTGATGTTGTCCGATGGTTCGCAGGTTTGGCTCAACAGTGACTCACGCATCACCTATCCGATAATGTTTGCCGAAGACCACCGAGAGGTGCAAATGGAAGGAGAGGCCTATTTCAAAATTGTACGCCGAAATGGTAAGAAAGGTAAAATTCCTTTTGTGGTAAAAATCAAAAATCAACTCATAGAAGTATTGGGCACTGAATTTAATGTCAACGCCTATAGTGGAAAGGTGTACACTACCCTTGTTGAGGGGGCAGTAGCTCTGTCGAGTCTGAAAAGGGTAAAGAAAAACTATTGTTGTCACCTGACCAGCAGGCGGAATTCAACCCACAGACGGGTGAGATGTCCAAACGCAACATTGACACCTATTACTTTACGGCGTGGCGTATAGGAAAATTTGCATTCCAGCGTGCTTCCATCAAAAAGGTGATGGAAGACCTAGCGCGCTGGTACAATATAGATGTACTTTATCAGGGGGACTTTGCCGGAATCACCTATTCTGGGACGATTTCGCGCATGGAAGAGTTCTCCGAAGTGCTAAAACTTATAGAGATGACCAATAAAATCAAATTTAAAATAGATGGAAGGAGGGTAACAGTGATAAAAATTTAATAAAACAAGAACTAGTTCATAAAATAACCGATAACCAAGTAAAAGAATACAGGAGTGTTGGAGCCACCCCTGTATCGAAACCAAGTCTTAAAACCTAGATTATTGAATTCGTTGTTAAACAAACTCAACATTTACAAATGTATGAAAAAAATACGGTTAAGGTATAAATTCCCCAATAACCTCATTGAACCTAAATTATTGTTTGTCATGAAGTTAACTTGGATACTTTTATTAGTATCAGTCTTGCAGGTTAATGCCTCCATTTTTGCACAGAAAATCACTTTGCAGCGTTCGGATGCAACATTAGAAAGTGTGCTGAAAGAAATTCAGCATAAGAGCGGCTTATCCATTTTTTACGCTGATGAGCTGATACTTAACAGACCTAAAATTTCTGTCAACTATGAAAAGGAGGAGGTAGAAAAGATTTTGACGGAAATCCTTTCAAAATATGACCTAGATTTTAAGAAGCATAAGAACAGTGTAGTGGTAGTGAAGAAGACCAAACCTTCACCAATCGTGTCGTTGAAAGAAAGTAGGGAGGATGAACCTTTCATACAGGAAATCATCATCCGAGGTAAGGTAAAAGATAAGGATGGTAACCCTCTCTCCGGTGTTACTATCAGAGAGAATACTCTCAAATCGCTCGCCGTATCGGATAACGAAGGAAACTTTACTATTAAGGTTTCTCAAATCCCAACGACTGTAATTTTCAACATGTTGGGGTATGAGAGCCTGGAGAAGAGGATTACCACCACACGAGAGTTGGAAGTAGTACTGGCAGAAACCGTTGCCGAGGTAGATGAGGTCGTAGTCATAGGCTACGGTGAGGTCAAGAAGAAGGATTTGACAGGATCTGTGGTCAATGTCAAGATGGATGAAATTAAAGACGCACCGGTGGTGTCTGTAGACTTAGCTCTTCAAGGTAGGGTACCCGGAGCGGATATCATGGCTTCGACCGGTGAACCTGGAGCTCCGGCTTCTATCCGTATTCGTGGTACAAGATCCATTACGGCTACCAACGAGCCTTTGATAGTAGTGGATGGCGTCATCGACGGTATAAGTAATCTTTCAGATATCAATATTGCTGATATTGAGTCGGTAAGCGTACTTAAAGATGCTTCCGCTACAGCGATCTATGGCTCACGTGGAAGCAATGGGGTAATAATCATTACTACGAAACAAGGGAAACGCGGCAAGGACCAAATCAATCTGAAGAGTACGTTCGGAGTGTCTCAGCTGCCACGAAAGCTTGACCTCATGGACGCGTCTCAATATGCACAATACAGAAATGATTACGCTTTGTTTACCTCTGCCGACCCTTATGGCAGTATCAATCTCAATTCGCCTTTGTCGGATTATCCATATCCGGATCCTTTGTCATTGGGTAAGGGAACAGACTGGGTAGATGAGATAACAAGACTAGCACCTTATCATACACATAACCTTTCTGGTTCGGGAGGAAACGAAAGAGGAAACTACTTTGTGTCTCTATCCTATGACAATACGGAAGGAATTATCGAAAGAAGCGGACTCTCTCGAATCACAGGCAGGGTAAATATTGATTATAAGCTTTTCCCATGGATGAAGGTGGGATGGAAATATAATATTACCAAGCGTGATGAGGACCAAAATTTAGTGACGATAGGAGGGACAAACTGGTGGAATGGAGCCATTTATCTGAATCCTATGATCAAAGTGTATGATAATTTTAATGATCTGTGGTATTCGGGACAAACTTTTAACTCTCCCCGAGCTATCCTTGATATGGGCGTGATTCGCAACCTGAAAAGAGATGGCTCTACCAATACAGGGTATGTTGAAATTGAGCCTGTCCGTAATCTGAAAATCAACTCGCAGCTGACTTATTACAACTATAGCCAACATACATTCCGTTTTGAGCCTAGCACGCTGCCCGCCAAAGCTCCTAATGAGGGAGCGCTAGCTTACCGCGGAGAGTATTCGGAGTACAATCTGATGAGTCAGAATACATTGAACTATACAAAAAATTTCGATAAGCATCATATCGACTTCACCTTAGGATTCATAGGACAGAAGGTGTGGAGCGACAACCTTACCTTGCAAGGGGATGGCTATCAGTCGGATGCCATTTTGTGGAACAATATGAATGCTATTCCGGATAAGGAGAATTATACCGCCACCTCGAACAACAATAACAAAACATCGATGTCTTTTCTTGCCCGTGCCAATTACCATTTTAAAAATCGATACTATATCACTGTTACAGGGCGTAGAGATGGGGCATCAAACTTTGCTGCCAACAATAAGTGGGCGTTTTTCCCTTCTGGAGCACTGAAATGGACCGTCAGCGAGGAAAGTTTCATGAAAAACATTAAGTGGATAGATGAGTTGGCTCTGAGAACTAGTGCCGGAAGAACTGGTAACGATGGTATTTCATCGTATCGATCGTTGGCGGCATTGGCTTCCACCACGTCGGGCTACCTTTTTAACGGTTCACAGCCGGTGGCATTCTACCCTTCCCGTTTAGCTTCCGATAAACTTTCTTGGGAAAAGACCGATATGTACAACCTTGCAGCGGATATATCACTATTCAATAGGAGGGTAAACATAACGGTAGAAGGTTATCTTTCTTATACCAAGGATCTGTTATTGGATGTGCAGACGCCGACACAGACAGGCTTTTCGACCCGTTTTGCCAATGTGGGGAAAACATCAAATAGAGGAGTGGAGTTCAGCATTGAAACTCGAAATATCGAAAAACCGAATTTTGAATGGAGCTCTAGCTTTTCTATTTCGCACAACCGGCAAATGGTAGATGATATAGGGCATTACGACTTCGTGAATGTGTATGGCTCCTATGGCAACAATAGCTATATGATGTACGGCTATATCAAAGGATATCCTTTGAATGCTTTGTGGGGTTTCCAATATGCAGGAACCTGGAAAAATCAAGACGAGATCGAACGTAACAAGATTACCAAGTCTTACGTCTCCGCTTCGGCCAGTCAGTACCAACCAGGTTCTGCACGCTATATTGATGTCAATCACGATGGCGTATTTAACGAAAACGATCAGGTATATCTGGGAAATGCGGATCCTTTTATCTATGGAGGTTTGCAGAATAACTTCCGTTATAAGAACCTTACATTGAATGTGTTTGTCAACTATTCTTTAGGAGGAAAGATTTATAATATCGCTGAGCAGTGGCTAGGAAATGGTGGTTATATCACCAACCAGTACGCTTATCAGCTGAATGCTTGGCATCCAATAAGAAATCCAAACTCTGACCTGCCAAGAGCGGGAAGCACAGATAATATAGCGTCGGACAGAATGGTTCACGATGCAAGCTATCTGAGAATCAAAACAGTGGCTGTAGGATACAATTTCGACTTAAGTAAGGTGACGAAAAACAAGCTGAAGAGCTTGCAGCTTGGCTTAGCTGGAGAGAATCTGTATGTAATGGAAAAAATACAACGGATTTGATCCTGATGTTTCTTCACAAAGCAGCACTTCAACATTGAGACGTGTGGATATTGGGGCTTATCCTAAGCCTAGAACTGTTGTCGGATCTATTCAAATCAGATATTAATTCGTTAGAAATTATGAAAAGATTATTTAAGGGACTGCTGTTGAGCTTGCTTCTGGTAGGTTGTTCTATCGAGGAAGAGCCTACATCTTTTGTCAATCCTGAAAATTATTATCAGACGGAAGCACAGATTATTTCAGGGCTCAACGCTACGTATATACCGCTGAAAACTATTTATACTTATACTTATTTGATAGCTACGGAAGGGGTAACAGACCTCATGTATATCGCTTCAGGAACGTTGGATGCTCAATTGGATATTTCGCCTGCGCAACCTCGCTTTGGACAGACCATGTGGACCCAGGGATATCGAGGTGTGATGTATTGTAACTCCATTATTGAGGCAACAAGAAAAGCACCTATTCCTGAAGAAGTCAAAAAGCCATTGCTAGCTGAAGGTATAGTGATGCGTGCTTATTATTATTGGTTTCTTACTTCTACTTTCGGTGATGTGCCTTTCTACACCGAAGATGTGGCTAATGCCGAGGTGCTGGACAGAATATCCAAACTTGGAAGGATGTCGGCCGTGGAAACTCGTAATTATCTTATCGACGAGCTGTTAGAACATGTTCCTAACCTGCCACAGATACGTACCAGTGATGTAGACGGCAACCGGTGTGGGGCGGCTATGGGATGGATGATTTTGGGTAAACTAGCGCAATGGAATAAAAGATGGGATGTAGCCCGCGATGCAATGAAGGAGTTGGAAAAAATCTATGGTTCACTCGACCAATATCCATTGAGTGACCTGCCATTGAAAAACAAAAATATTAAGGAATCCATTTTCGAAGTGCAATTTACCTATTCTGAGACAGGATTGCAGGTGGTAACCAACTCAGCAGCCATCTGCATGCCTACACGCAACAGAGATAATGTCTATGATGGTGTGGTGATTCCGGAATTGGGAAATTCCGCTACGACATGGTCTGCCTTGCGTCCTAACTCCTATTTTGTACAGACGGTGATGCGTCGCAATAGTGGTGACCTGCGCCTTCCTCTGTTTCTCGCTTGGGAATACAATGGTGTGACGTTCAACAGTGTGGGTACAAGACCTTGGTTGGGGCCTAAATTCTGGTCGTACAATATGGTAAACTCTGCCGATGGTAACAACCAGCGCGTTTTCCGTTATGCTGACGCATTGCTCATGCAGGCTGAAAACTATATGGAACTGCGAAATGCTGACGAATCAATCCGCTATCTGAATATGGTACGCAAAAGGGCGGGGCTTCCTATGTATGAGTTCCGCAACTGGGATCTGTTGAGAGAAGAAATCCAAAAGGAAAGAGGAAGAGAGCTGCTGGGTGAATACCAACGTAAATATGACTTAGTACGTTGGGGAATTTGGTATCAGATAACCTATGATTATACAGATTATGCTTCTCTTAAAAACAATATGCTGCCATGTCATGAATATTATCCGATTCCGGATATGGAGGTAGTCAAATCAAATTATGCATTAGACAATAAAGCGTATGAATTCTATGGTAGAAAATAGATATAGGGTTATCCTGCAGCTTACTGCTTGCTTACTGATGGTTTTCTTCTTTTCTTGTTCAAAGGAAGAAAACCGACCTGTGGAAGACGATATTGAAAACCCGGTAGAAGAAGAGAAATTGCCGGATACATTAAAAATTATTAGCTACAATATCCTCGAAGGGATGAAAAACGATAGAGCTAATAATTACAACAAGTTTGTGGAGTGGGTGAAAAGCCATGGACCGGACGTGTTGGCACTTCAGGAAGCCAACGGCTTCAACCAAAGGCAGCTAGAGCAGTTGGCCTCGCGCTGGGGACATAAATATGTCATCACCAACTTGAAGTCTACGGATAATTTTCCGGTAGCTTTGACATCTAAATACCCTTTGGAGTCACGTCGTAGGATTACATTGTATACTTCCCATGGGGCTATTTTTGCGCGTCTCAAAAATACGGAGATCAATATTGTAACCACTCACCTGTGGCCACAGGCCTATTGGAAAGCTGTGGGTGACGGAAGAGGGGACGAATATAGACTTCAAGAGGTGAATATCAATTTGGATAGCACCATACGTAAGTTCCCCAATGAAAAATATTGGCTATACATGGGAGATTTCAATTCCGTAAACCGTAAAGATTATGAACCTAATACAACTAACCAGAGCTTTGTGGTGCTGGATGAGGTAGAAAATGCCGGATATACGGACGTCATCCACCATTTGCATGGCTATAAACTCAACGGTACGGCCAATTATGATTTCAGATATCCTACCCGTAGGATTGACTTCATCTTTGGTTCGGAGGCTATTTTACCTAAAGTGGTAAAGGCCATGCCTATCTATGACGAATTTACAGAAGTGTATTCTGATCATCCTCCAATGATGGTGCAGATTTTAAATAAATGAAATTAAAAGATTTAAGATGAAAAGACTGACCAATATGTTTTTCTGTCGCTCAGTGTATAGATGGATGTGGTTATGGTTTCTTCTTCTGGTCGTGGGGTGTGAGAAGAAATACGAATTAGACCTCTCTTTGGCCCTTTCTACTGAAGAGATTCATCTCGAAGCGACGGAAGGAAAAACCAAGATTATGATTTATGCCGACGGTCCATGGCAGGTAGCTGTAAAAGAAGAGACGGACTGGCTGACACTGAATACCAAATCCGGATCCGGCAATGGCGACATCTTATTTTCGTACAGTAGAAATTTCGGTATTGCACGAAAAGCCACCTTGCTCATCACCAAAGGCAGTGAACAAAAGGAGCTTGTCATCATTCAAAGCGGACAGAATGCTGCTTTCAGGTTTTCTAAGTCGAAATATACAGTGACAAGAAATCCATTTCATATTACATTACCTATCGTCAATGATTTGCAGTCCAATATCAACAGAATTTTGGTCGAATATCTATATGACGATGAGACTTCTGAGAAGTGGGTTACCAATGCCGCCCTTACGGAAAATGGATTTGAGTTTGACCTGTTGGAAAACAATTATAACCGTACAAGGACGGTGAGGATTTATCTTACTGTTTTTGATGCGTATGACAAAGAGTATACGGTATATGCTGATGTGGATCAGACCACTACAAACCCGACATTGACGCAGAAAACCACCGAAAGTTATCTCACCCGAAGGCCTAAGATGGATACGGTCATCGTACGAGGAAATGTTAGCGCACTATTCCCTGAATTTGAAAAAACTGTTTCCTAATGAAAATGGTAGTGGGTGGATAGAGAATGTGGAACTTACTAATGACAGTTTGCTGATTATTGCCGTACGTGCCAACGAGTCAGGTCAGCAGCGTGTAGCCAACGTGAATTTGAAACTGGTAAACAAAGGAGTGACCTATGTGGATTTGACTCACAAAGTCATACAGACAGCGCAAGACTACGATTTTATAGATTTTGATGCTCTCAAGGCTATGATTCCGGGACCAACAGGAGAAATACGCATTTCAGCACCGCTGAAAGTGATTCAAGGTATAGTGGTGGGGGATGCCGGTAATAACAATATGGACCTGAACCCGAATACCGCATTCAACGCCATAGATTTTACCGAGTCGTTGAAGACAAATTATATACAGACGGAGGATGGCACATCAGGCTTCCGCTTGAAGTTTGGTACACAGGCAGCCAACATTCTGTCCAGATTTACAAGAGCTTCTATTATGGTCGACGGCCTTACTCTAGTAAAAGAAGCTAACCCAACCCGATATACAATTAAGGGGCTTACCTCTGGTAATATTGTTCAGGTAGAGAATGTAGCACCGACGGGCTATACTATCCGTTCGAAATATATAGGGGAGCTGGTGGATGAAGATGTGCATACCTATCTGAAGTTGAAAGAGACAACGATAGCTATTCCTTATGGCGCCTTCACCAATATCAATATGGGATATGCGCGAACTACCTCTTGGAATACACAAGGGGCCGGTGCTAACGTAGCCTATCTGGATGCTATTCCTACCAGTATCTACGACCAGCAAGGCTCGAGTATCAAGATGATAGTGAATACAGCCAACAGCTGGAGTAGAGATCAGCTGCCAAAAGGAGTAGGAGACCTTGCAGGAATCATTGTACACAACAAAATCATACGCTATGGCGCCGGAGCCGGAGAGATTGGGCGCTACAGCATAAGGCCGGTAAATAAGGCTGATGTTCAATTATATAACAATAATACTTTTGAGAAACTGGTAGAATGGCGCTACTTCAATCCGGACAATTTGAGTGCAGGAGGGACGCTAAACGGAAATGGAACTAGCGGCTATCTTCCGGCTGTAGGTCAGGGAACTATACTTCCTTCTACTGGAGTTAATGCTTCCTTGGGAGCCAATCCTCTATATCATAGTGATCCTAACTCTAAGGCTGTGCCATCCTCGGCATTCCAATTTAACCAGAAGTGGTGGGATGGTTCAAAAAATGCTCCGGAGGCTATGATCATAAAATTCTCGACCAAAAATATAGCATCCGCAAAAACAATGATATTGAACTTTAACATTGGTGGTGGGTCGGGAACGGCAGCAACATTGCACGTACCAGTGTACTGGCATGTGAAATATTCTACCGATGGTGTTAACTATGCCGTTGTGCCTAACTCTGATTTTTCGGTGCGGCCATTGGCAGGATGGGGACTGAACCACAATTTTACCGCTTTGGGACTTAACCCATATTCGATAAAATTGCCTAACAGCCTTCTCGGTCAGGATAATGTTTATCTACGTATAGAACCTAAGAGCAACATTTGTGCAGTAGACAGTCCTAATGGAGGTGAAGGCGGTACGGTGAGTGCCTCCCATGGTGCGGTGAATGTGCGCTTCGGTGTAGTAGCTATTAATTATATTCAATAAGGTCTGAATACGAATGAAAAGTTAAAATTTTAAAACATATAGTTCCTTTGGTGCTGATGCTTATAGCATTCCAGGCCTGTAAGAAGGATGTGGTAGAACTTGTGCCTTTTTCTGAATTAGGGGCACAAACCAATGAGTTTATCGTTCCTAATACTGCGGGAGAAGTGAAGGTAAAAGTGATGGTGGTATCCCCTCTGAAAGACCTGCCATCGGTCTTCAGCCAAGTGTCTTCGGGACTTATATCTACTGTAAATTCCGAATTGGACAACACTTTTACCTTCACTTCTCCCGCAGTATTAGGAACGATAAACTCATTGGTTTGTGCCCCTAATTCAGAAAAAGGCACAAGTTCTACCACATCCTTCTTACAGGCCTGGAATGCTATAAGCATCAGCACCAAAGGAACTATATTGTTTAAATTTTAYYTTTCATTCGTATTCAGACTTATTTGAATATAATTTAATAGCTAACTACAACCAAAGACGATAAAACTTGTCCTAACAGCCTTACTCGGTCTAGATAATGTTTATCTACGTATAGAACCATAAGTAGCAACATTTGTGCAGTAGA
>NZ_JXAC01000177.1 GCF_000814685.1 Sphingobacterium sp. T2 | reverse complement strand
TCTAAGATTCGCCCAAGGATAAATACTATCAGCACACCGATGAATGCCAGTACGGTGACAATAACATGTTCCAAATAATTCAGTTTGGCTCTTCGGTACAGCAGGAAGCTGTTTAATGAAATTACAGGCACAAAAGCGATGAGCACAAACTTGCTATAGTGCGTCAAAAAGTCGTTAATGCCCGTCTGATCTTCCACCTCCGGCCCCTTCAGCTGGGGAAATAAGCTGCCATTCAACTTTCCTACCAGCGAATAAAAACCGACGAGCAACAAAATCAAATAGAAAAAGTTGTAAAAGTTCTTTCTTTTTCCTGCGATATAATCCAAAGCGGCATAACCGGGACGCACCAGCACCTGCTTTAAGGTGAAAATCAGCCCTTTGTCGAGGTGAAACATGCCATGCACCACATCATGGGCAATAAAATGAGAAAAAGAAAGCCTGTGGGTATCCGCACTTTGCCCACAGTTCGAACAATATTTCCCTGTTATTTCGTGGTTACAGTTCAGACAGGTAGAGGTATGATAATCCATATAAAAGTTAACGGTTTGGCAATACAAAAATAGAATTTATTAACAATTAGTGGTACAACTATAATAAATACATTATCTTTAAATGTTGGTTGGTAAGAGGCCAGCGTTTATTTTTGCAAAAGATTAAGTAGAGTCAGCATGGCGCAAAGTACCGCAAATAAATTTTTAGAAGACAGCTCAGCCAAATCATTCGATTTACGCCACCGTGAAATTATCACAAACAATATAGACAAGTACAATACCGCTTTCGAGAGGGGCAAAAGTAAGTTTTACGACCTTTCCAACTCCAAGAAGAAGGCAAACTTGATAAAGTGGCGTACCATCGAAAACCTTGACCGATACTTAATCGACTTTGAAGCGCGCTTCACAGCCAATGGCGGTAAAGTTATCTGGGCCAACGACGCCGAAGAGGCCCGCCAGGAGATCTGGAAAATCTTCGAAATGCACAACGCCAAGACGGTAGTCAAGTCCAAATCCATGGCTACGGAAGAGATAGAGCTCAACCACTTTTTGGAGAAGAAAGGCATTAGGCCTGTAGAAAGTGACCTCGGCGAATATATTATCCAGCTGTTGGACCAGAAGCCCTACCACTTTGTGACTCCGGCCATGCACCTCAGCCTTGAAGAGATTGCCAAACTGTTCCACGAAAAGTTTGATACCCCTCTGGATGCCACGGCCGAGCAACTTACCATGAAAGCACGCGAGCTTCTACGCGAAAAATAATACATCAGCAGATATAGGAATTACGGGAGCGAACTTCCTGATAGCCGACACAGGAAGCATTGCCATCACCGAAAATGAAGGCAACGCAAGGCTGACGACCACTTTTCCGAAAGTAACATATCTCCGTGGTAGGGATAGAAAAGATTATTCCTAGCATGACGGACTTAGACCTTTTCTGGCCTTTGTTGGCTACCCACGGCACAGGACAAAACCTGACCGTATACAACACCCTACTTAGCGGTCCCCGTAAAGAGGACGAAAGCGATGGTCCGGAAGAGATGTATGTAGTACTGCTGGACAACGGCCGTACCAACGTATTGCAAAAGAAAGAACAAAGACAAGGACTGTATTGTATTCGTTGTGGCGCCTGTCTCAACGTATGTCCTATTTACCAGAACATTGGAGGCCACACCTATGAGACCACCTACCAGGTCCTATAGGGTCTTTAATCTCCCCACATCTCAACGGCATGAAAGAGTTCAAGCACCTTTCGTATGCTTCCAGCCTTTGCGGCAAATGTACGGAGGTATGCCCTACCGGCATAGACATCCAAAAGATGTTGTTGCTCAACCGCAGAGATGCCGTACAAGAGAAGCTGACAGAAAAAAACGAACAAAGGATGTGGAAAGGATTTACCTACGCCATCAAAAAGAGAAAACTCATAGACTTCTTTGGCGGCAAATTCAAAAACTTCATAATGCGTAAGTTTTTCCGCAAAGCATGGGGGCCATGGCGCAATCTGCCGCAGTTCCCAGACAAATCTTTCGCACAGCAGTGGAAAGAACAGCAGAAAAATAAAGACAAATAAAAAGGTGATTATCGCTAATCACCTTTTTTATCTATTATCTTGAAATGTACTTCTTAGTCTATATACTCAAATCCTGTGTAACGCACCAATGCAGCAGGAATCTTAATTCCCTTTTCCGACTTGGTTGTTTTCCAAGATTGCAGCGACGATACGTGGCAAAGCCAAGGCAG
>NZ_JXAC01000176.1 GCF_000814685.1 Sphingobacterium sp. T2 | reverse complement strand
TATTTAAAGAAATATAGGTCAATACTGGAATTAACTAGGATATTATAGAATATATTAAATATTACAACAACAAAAGGATAAGAACTAATTTAAATGGAATGAGCCCGGTAGAATACCGAGCTCATCATATCAAAAATATTGCATAAATTCGTCCAACTTTTTGGGGGCATGTCCAACTTTAGGGGCTTTTTTAATAAATCATATTCATGAATACAAGAATTCAAAGTTTAGAAGAGATTCAGAGTTTTAAGGGCAAATATCCAAAGCAGATTTGGAGTTTGTTTTTCTCTGAAATGTGGGAGCGTTTCTGTTTTTACGGAATGCGTGGTATGTTGGTTTTCTTTATGATCTCCCAACTGAATTTCGAGGAGAAGGAAGCCAACCTTCAATATGGTGCTACCCAAGCGTTTGTATATGCTTTTACCTTTGTGGGTGGGTTGTTTGCCGATAAGATTTTGGGATTTAGGAAGTCTCTTTTTTGGGGAGGAATCCTGATGATATTAGGCTCTATATTTCTGGCTATAGATCCACATACTATATTTCTTTTTCGGTTTATCTTTTATCATCATCGGTTACGGGTTTTTTCAAGCCAAATATTTCGACGATGGTGGGAGAGCTGTATAAGGAAGGCGATAGCCGACGGGATGCAGGATTTTCGCTTTTTTATGCAGGGATAAATTTGGGAGCCTTTTTGGGGGGATATGTCTGTGTGGCTATTGGTAAAGGTTATATGTTGAATGATGTTATTGCGGAAGCGCATCGTTGGAATATAGCTTTTGGATTGGCTGCGGTAGGTATGTTGGTAAGTCTGATAAACTTTTATTTTACCGAAAGACATCTGGGACCTATAGGCCTTCAGCCGGGACATCCGCAAGCTATCGTAAAGACAAAAGCTTTACCTAAGTGGGCAGAATATCTGGTGTATATAGGAACGTTGGGGGCAATTCCTTTGATACAGCTGATGGTTTCCAAGACCCAATATACGGACTATTTCATGTACACTATTGGTCCCTTGACTTTGCTGTACCTTTTCTATGAGATGACTAAGGTTAGTAAAGAGGAACGTCACAAGCTTATTGCAGCTTTAGTCTTTATCCTCTTTTCCATCATATTTTGGGGGATATACGAGCAGAGTGGAGGTTCATTGAGCATCTTTGCCGCGAAAAACCTTAACGACACTCTATTGGGAGGCTTGCTACATATGGATCCTAACGGGGTGAACAATTCCGGAGGCGCTTTGTTTATTATAGCATTGGCACCATTGTTCGGTATCCTATGGATTTGGCTTTCTAAGCGCAAGTTGGAACCCAATACGATTATAAAATTTGGTTTGGGATTCATCTTTTTAGGCTTAGGCTATTACGTGTTGTTTAGCACACGGTTCTTTGCAGTCGAGGGCATTGCCTCCTTGGATATTTTTACGTTAGCTTTGCTTGTCATCACCTTTGGTGAGTTATGTTTATCGCCAATAGGTCTTTCTATCATGACGAAGCTGTCGCCGGTCAAGCTGCAAGGTATAATGATGGGTATGTGGTTTTTAGCTAGTGCTTATGGCCAGTATGTTGCGGGACTGATAGGAGCTAATATGGCAGAAGCTAAGGAAGGTTCCAGCCTCGTGGAGCAGCTTCTAGTGTATACAGAAAGCTATAAGGATTTGGGACTTTACTCTTTGATTGCAGGGTTGGTGTTAATTGTCATTTCTCCTTGGATTAAGAAGCTGATGCATGGCGTTAATTAGACGGTAAGGAGATTGACTCTTTTGAGAGTAGTATATTTTATTATTTTTGTACCTATAGAGAAAATAGGCGTGGCTGATAGTATTGTAATAATTCCGACCTACAACGAGAATCGAAAATAATCGAAAATATAATTTCGTAAGGTTTTTTCGTTGTCAGTTCCTTTTCATATCCTTGTAGTGGATGATGGATCGCCGGATGGCACGGCAGATGTCGTGAAGCGTCTGATGCAGGAGTTCGAAGGAAAACTGTTTATAGAGGAGAGGAAAGGAAAGTTGGGTTTGGGAACGGCTTATATTCACGGTTTTAAGTGGGCATTGGCAAAAAAATATACGTACATCTTTGAGATGGACGCTGATTTCAGCCACAACCCGGAAGATTTGATACGTCTTCGACAGGCAGTTTTAGATGGAGCCGATATGGCTATAGGTTCACGCTACATAAAGGGGGTGAATGTGGTAAACTGGCCTATGAGCAGGGTCCTTATGTCTTACTTTGCTTCGGTATATGTACGTATGATCATGCGTATCAAGATACAGGACGCTACAGCCGGTTTTGTGTGTTTTCACCGAAAAGTGTTGGAGACTATTCGTCTGGAAGATATCCGCTTTGTAGGGTATGCCTTTCAGATAGAGATGAAGTTCAAGGCCATAAAATATGGCTTTAGTGTGGTAGAGGTGCCCATTATCTTCACCGATAGGACATTGGGAGAGTCCAAGATGAGCACCCGAATTTTCCGGGAGGCATTCTTTGGTGTGATACAGTTGAAGTTGGAATCATTATTTAAAAAATATAACTGATGAACGAGAATCTCGATCCGAATCCAGAAAGACTTAGTCCTACCGATAGGGAGATGGAGCGAGTGTTGCGCCCTCAATCTTTTGAAGACTTCACAGGGCAGGAGAAAATTTTGGAAAACCTGTCTATTTTTGTGAAGGCGGCCAAGTTGAGGGGAGAAGCCTTGGATCATGTGCTGTTGCATGGACCTCCAGGATTAGGGAAAACGACTCTATCCCATATCATTGCTAATGAGATGGGAGTAGGGATTAAGGTTACTTCCGGCCCCGTGTTGGACAAGCCTGGAGATCTAGCCGGTTTACTTACCAATCTGGAAGAGGGAGATATTCTTTTTATTGACGAGATACACCGTCTTTCTCCTGTAGTGGAAGAATATTTGTATTCTGCTATGGAGGACTTCAAGATAGATATCATGTTGGAGACGGGACCTAATGCCCGTTCGGTGCAGATATCATTAAATCCTTTTACATTGGTGGGAGCCACCACGCGTTCAGGACTGTTGACATCTCCGCTTCGTGCTCGCTTCGGAATCAATGCCCGTTTGCAGTATTATGATGCCAAGCTGCTGACCACGATAGTGATGCGGTCGGCTCATATTTTGGGATGTAGCATTAGTGAGGAGGGAGCCTATGAGATTGCTCGAAGAAGTCGTGGTACACCGCGTATTGCCAATGCATTGTTGCGTAGGACAAGAGATTTTGCGCAAATCAAAGGCAACGGAAACATTGATAAAGCTATTGCCCAATATGCTTTAAATGCTTTAAATGTTGATGAAAATGGATTGGATGAGATGGATAACCGTATTTTGTCAACAATTATTGATAAATTTAAGGGCGGACCCGTGGGTTTGAAAACTATAGCTACGGCAGTAGGAGAGGATGAAGGTACCATTGAAGAAGTGTATGAACCCTTTTTAATACAGGAAGGATACATTATGCGAACTTCTAGAGGGCGAGAGTGTACGGAGTTAGCATACAGACACCTAAGGAAAAATAAAACTAATAATAAATGGAAACTAACTATTTGTTTTADKRTTCATTTTGATACTGAATCATTATTTGAGTATTTAATTTCATTTGACTTTTTTKRCTTACTACGTTAAGTTTGACCATCACGTA
>NZ_JXAC01000175.1 GCF_000814685.1 Sphingobacterium sp. T2 | reverse complement strand
TCGTACGATTTGAATAATTGGGGCTATCGGATTCCACGATCGGACGCTACTGGCTTTCCCATGGATTCACCCAAAGGTTCCGTGAATBVRCGGAAGTATGTTCGCCGAAATAGTAATTTCCTGCCAATAATGATTAGTATTTGTACTAAAATACAAAATAAATATAGCCTGCTGGAGGCACAAATGTTTATTAGAGTGTCGCTGAACCGTATCGCCACATAGTCCTTGTTGTCTTTTCACAACTATATGACGATACGCAAAGGCGACAAATTTTTTATTAAGCTCATTGTATTGCAAAACCTTGAGCTTCCAAATGTTCCCAAAACATTGGATAAGATTTTTCTACTACCTGAGGTTCTTCAATGCTTATTTCTTTGAATACCAATGCCAAAGGAGCAAAAGCCATCGCCATACGGTGGTCTTCGTAAGTGGCAATAGATATGGCTTCAGGTTCTTTGACATTGTCGGTGTTTAGATGGTAGATACTATTATCTTCAGTCAAAGTAGCACCGAATTTGCCTATTTCGGTTTGTAGAGCAGCAATACGGTCTGTCTCTTTGATTTTCAGTGTTTCCAATCCTGTAAAGGAAACATTTCTTTTTAGTAGGGCGGCTACTACTACTACCGTCTGTGCAAGGTCGGGACATTCTTTGAAGTCGAAAAGAATTTTGTCAGAACGACTGTCTTTCTTTTTTAGCAAAATCCCTTTTTCTTCGAAAATGGTTTCCACTCCGAAATGTTGCATAATTTCTGCAATGGCAATATCCCCTTGCAGGCTGTTTTTCTTCAATCCAGGAAGTTGAATTTCCGCATCTTCGGCCAAGGCGACCATGGCATACCAGTATGAGGCTGCACTCCAGTCCGGCTCGATGTAGATTGTTGCTTCTTGGGCTTCCTGCGGCCTAATATGAATTTTATTGTCTTGCCAGCTGTGATGTATGCCTGCTTCTGCCAGCATGTTTAGTGTCATCGTCACATATGGACGGGAGGTCAACTCACCTTCGATTTCTATGGTAAGCCCTTTTTTAAGTGCCGAGGCTACCAGCAATAGTGAAGAAATATATTGACTGCTGACATTCCCTTTTATGCACACATGGTCTTTAGTTTGGAAAAGCTTTCCCTCAATATGAAGAGGAGGGAAGCCCGCCTTTTTAACATAATGAATGTCGGCTCCAATATCTTTCAAAGCATCAACAAGGATACCTATAGGACGTTGCTGCATGCGTTCTGTTCCTGTAAGTATAAAATCTCCCGGAATGAGATTCAGGTAGGAAGTCATGAAACGCATAGCCGTACCAGCTGGACCTATATCTATGGTTTTCTGTTCGGTGCCCGGCATACAGGCTTGCTGGAGAGCTCTAGTAAGCAGTACGGTGTCATCTGCTTTGGACAGGTTTTCTATCGTAACCTTGCCCTTACTCAGAGCCTGTATGATGAGAGCACGGTTGCTCTCTGACTTAGAGCCAGTAAGTTGTACCGTGCCTTGTAACTTTTTCGTCGGATGAGATAGCTTGATTGCTTTTTTGACTCATTATGCCTCCGCTACTGGTTTAGAGTTCATAACCTCGTTTTGTTTACGAATAGATTCGTTGTGCAACAATTCTAAGTATTTTACCGTAAACTCTTCTCCGAGATTTAGCGCCTTTGCCAGTTGAACACGTTTTTGGACGATTTCATCCCAACGCGATACTTGCAAGATTGTTACGTTATTGTCGCGTTTATATTCTCCGATTTTTTCAGCAATTTTCATGCGGTCGGCAATGGTTTTAAGGATTTGGTCGTCTAGTTTGTCGATCTGTTTACGCAATTCAGCCAATTTATCTTCGAAGGCGGGATTGTCTGACGCAGGTTTGCGTACAGCAATATTATCCAGCATATCCGCTAAGGCAGCAGGAGTAACCTGTTGTTTGGCGTCTGTCCATGCCACTGACGGGTCGATATGGGATTCGATGATAAGCCCCTGCATATCCATATCCATAGCTTTCTGCGTAATGTATGGGATCAACTCACGGTTACCACAGATGTGGCTTGGGTCGTTGATGATAGGAAGTTCGGGAGCAATGGTTTTCAGCTGGATTGCGATGTCCCACATAGGTTCGTTGCGGAAAGCAGTTTTCTCGAATGAGGAGAAACCACGATGTATGGCGGCAATCTTCTTGATGCCAGCACGGTTGATACGTTCTAATGCACCGATCCATAAGGAAAGATCAGGATTCACCGGGTTTTTCACCAATACTGGTACGTCGGCTCCCAATGCTTTTAGAGCATCAGCGATTTCCTGTACTGTGAATGGGTTTGCCGTAGAACGTGCGCCTACCCAAAGTACGTCTACACCGGCTTCCAAAGCTTCTTCGACGTGTTTTGCTGTTGCAACCTCGGTAGCAGTCAAAAGTCCTGTCTCTTCTTTAGCACGTTTCAGCCATTGTAAACCTATACTTCCGATACCTTCGAATTCTCCCGGACGTGTACGAGGTTTCCAAATACCGGCACGAAGGATATTTACTTTTCCTGTATTTGCCAATAGGTGTGCTGTAGAGACCAATTGCTCTTCAGTCTCAGCACTACATGGACCTGCTATTATAAGTGGTTTGCCATTAGTGTCAATCCATGAACTTAAAGGAAGAACTTCTAAAGAATGTTTCATCGTATTATGTTTTAATATTTTAAATTGATTAGTAACTTTATTGTTTGTGTTAATTATACTTTGTCATTTTTGATGTATTCGCCCATGATGCTGAAGTTTACCGTATGTTTTAATACTTTACGGATGGCGGCGTCATAGTCGGACTGTTTTTTCCATTCTACGTCCACATAGAAGTCGTACTCGTTACGACGGCCTATGACAGGCATAGACTGGATTTTGCTGAGGTTAACGTTCTGCTCGGCAAAACATTGTAGTACAGTAGCCAAAGCACCTACTGAATTGCCTATTTGAAACGATAGAGAAGCTTTATTGGCTCCTTTTTGTTCTACCACTTCGTTTGCCAATATGAGAAAGCGGGTAGCATTCTTTTTGTGCGTCTCAATTCTTCTTTCTAGAATGTTAAGACCATAAATCTTAGCCGCATATTCGCTTGCAATGGCTGCCGTATTTTTAAGTTTCTCTTCGCTGATTCTTTTGGCACACCCCGCCGTATCCAATCCTTCTTTGATGGTCCATTCCGGATGTTCGCTTAAGAATTCGTCACATTGACGGATAGCAATAGGATGCGATTCCACGGTCTCTATGTCGCTTAATTTGACTCCTGGCAAAGCCAAAAGATTTTGCTGTATATTTAAATGTACTTCTCCGATGATATGAAATCTGTAATCTCTCAGTAAGTTATAGTTAGGCAAGATACTTCCAGCAATGGAGTTTTCTATGGCCATCACCACATAATCTGCTTTACGTTGCTTCAACATTTCGCAAGTCTGTCTGAAAGAACCGCACTCAATAGTTTCGATATCCGAACCGAAATACTTGACTGCAGCTTCTTCATGAAATGAAGCCTTTACTCCTTGAATAGCAATTTTTGTTCTTCTTACTCATCTGTCTCATCTAGTATAAAAAAAGTCCCAGTTTCAAACCGGGACTTTTGTGATATGCTCTTGATTTTAACCATATTACTAGTCCCGTCCTTTATTTCTAAAATAAAAGAAGTTGAAAAAGTAATATGTGTTAAAATTATTCATGTCCTTGTTTTGAWTGATTACAATTTGTAAACARATTTTTTTAAATTCCAAATAAATTTTATAATTTTTTTTTGATTTTTTTGGTCTTTTTTGT
>NZ_JXAC01000174.1 GCF_000814685.1 Sphingobacterium sp. T2 | reverse complement strand
ACAGCATTGGCAACACGGTCGTAGTGGTTCTGTYMMCGTACACGTTTTAGGTTTTTGTATGCCTTGAATGAATTTTTCGGCTTTCCTTAGGTATTATCCCAGAAATCGGGTCTTAGGGTTATTTCGGTTTCTTTTTCTATTTCAGCTTTTTTGACATCGATGTCAAAGATGCCTCCTCAGGGACATTACACGATCCCTCAAGTCTTGAATCTGTTCTTTCGTCATACACCAAAATTAGCAAGTATGGTGGTAAATAAAAAATTAAGCATATTTATCTATATTTGATTTTATTTCTAAAAAGACAAAATATGTTGCCAAATATAGATTTTACTTCTACCGAAGCGTATAGAAAGCTGGTAGCACGCTATGAGATATTAAAAGACAAAAATATAAAAGACCTTTTTCAGGAAGACCCTTACCGTTTCGAGAAATATTCCGTTCTGCTGGATGATTTGCTATTCGATTACTCGAAGAACAGGTTGGACGAAGAGACTTTTTCCTTACTTATACAGCTGGCGCAGGAATGCCGTTTGGAAGAGGCTATCGACGCCATGTTTTCTGGAAAGAAAATCAATGTGACAGAAGGGAGACCTGTGTTGCATACCGCTTTACGCAACCAGGCTTCACACCCTATCTATGTGGATGGGGAAGATGTGATGCCGAAGGTACGCAAAGTGTTGGCTCATATGAAAGATTTTGTGGGCCGCATTTTATCCGGAGAATGGAAAGGTTACAAAGGGGATACCATCACCGATGTAGTGAATATCGGTATTGGTGGTTCTGACCTAGGACCGGTAATGGTTACTGAGGCGTTGAAACCTTACAAGACCCATCTTAACGTGCATTTCGTTTCCAATGTGGATGGCACTCATATAGCCGAAACATTGAAGAAGGTAAACCCTGCTACGACCTTGTTTCTTATAGCTTCGAAGACTTTTACCACCCAAGAAACTATGGCCAATGCCCATACGGCAAAGGCTTGGTTCTTACAAAGTGGCGCAACCGAACAGGATGTGGCCAAACACTTCGTGGCTTTAAGTACCAACGAGAAGGGAGTGGCCGCTTTCGGTATCGACACTAAGAATATGTTCGAATTCTGGGATTGGGTAGGAGGGCGTTACTCCTTATGGTCGGCCATAGGTCTTTCCATAGCGTTGGGGATAGGTTTTGACAATTTTGAGGAGCTTCTGAAAGGAGCCTACGAAGCGGATGTACACTTCAGGCATACGACATTCGAAAAAAATATTCCTGTGATAATGGCAGTATTAGGCGTTTGGTACAACAATTTCTTTGGAGCTGAAAGTCATGCTATATTGCCTTACGACCAATATCTTCACCGTTTTGCGGCTTATTTCCAACAAGGAGATATGGAGAGCAACGGCAAATATGTGGACAGGAATGGCAACCGTGTTAACTACCAAACAGGACCTATTATCTGGGGAGAGCCAGGGACAAATGGCCAACATGCCTTCTATCAGCTGATACATCAGGGAACAAAACTTATTCCTTGTGATTTCATAGCGCCGGCGGTATCCCACAACGCCATAGGAAACCATCATCAGCTACTGCTATCCAACTTTTTCGCACAGACAGAGGCTCTGATGAATGGAAAGACAGAGGAAGAAGTGGTCAATGAGTTGAAGCAGGCCGGTAAGTCGGAGGAAGAAATAGAAAAGATTAAAGCATATAAAATTTTTGAAGGTAACAGACCGACAAACTCCTTCCTGCTCAAGAAAATCACACCAAAGACATTAGGAATGCTTATCGCTTTATATGAACACAAAATCTTCGTGCAAGGTGTTATCTGGAATATTTACAGCTTCGACCAATGGGGAGTGGAGTTGGGTAAGCAGCTTGCCAATAAGATATTACCGGAATTAGACAACGAAGAGGTGGTGCTAAGTCATGATAGCTCTACTAATGGTCTTATCAACCAGTACAAAGCTTGGCGATAATCGATGAAGATAAAATATATATCAAAAAAGGCTTATTCTTTTGAATAAGCTTTTTTGATGAAAGTATTATTAGTTTAAGCCTCTTTTCTTCATCAAGTGGATAGGATCTGGGTCTTTACCGCGGAAAGCTCGGTATAATTCTGCCGGATTTACTGTTCCTCCTTTTTCCAAGATATTTTTGCGGAAAGAAGCTGCTGTAACCTCATCGAAAAGTCCTTTTGCTTTGAATGCGGCATAGGCATCTGAATCCAATACTTCTGCCCAGATATAAGCATAATATCCTGCAGAGTAACCTCCTGAGAAGATATGTTGGAAATAGGTGCTTCTATAACGAGGGATAATGGCGTCTATCAAACCAATTTTGTCCATGGCAGCCTTTTCAAAGGTGTTGACATCTCCTGTAATCGGAGTTTTGATAGCATGATAAGCCATATCCAATAGTGATGCAGCAAGATATTCTGTTGTGGCAAAACCTTGGTCGAAGGTTCCTGCTTTTTCCATTTTAGCAATCAAAGAATCTGGAATAGCTTCTCCTGTTTTATAGTGTTTGGCATAGGTTTTCAGCACTTCAGGATCTGCTGCCCAATTTTCCATGATCTGTGAAGGAAGCTCAACGAAATCGCGCGATACTGATGTTCCGGCCAATGATCTGTATTTTACATTAGACATCAAGCCGTGAAGGGCGTGGCCAAATTCGTGGAATAGGGTTGTAGCCTCATCGAAGGTCAACAGTGCCGGCTGGTCACCAACAGGTTTGGTGAAGTTGCACACAATAGAAATTACAGGAGCTACGCGTTTGCCTTCCTTCATATATTGACTTCTGTAAGATGTCATCCATGCACCGCCACGTTTTGATTCACGTGGGAAAAAGTCGGCATACAATAATCCTAGATGAGAACCGTCTTTATCTTTAACTTCATATACCTCAACCTCTTCATGGTAGGTAGGGACATTGTTCAAGGCTACAAAAGTAATCCCGTAAAGTTTTGTCGTCTG
>NZ_JXAC01000173.1 GCF_000814685.1 Sphingobacterium sp. T2 | reverse complement strand
AATTATTTACTAAAAATAACTATTGTCCACTAATCATTCAATATTATGTCGCAGTAATTATATCGAATAAAGTAACAGTTTCATTTCATAATTTTACGTTGTAATTGGTTTTAAAATTGGTTAATAACTACTATTTTACAGTTTTAAACAAGGTTTTTTGTTTCTCTATAAAAATATTGAAAAAAGTAAAACAAAAAAACCTTTTTATTCTATTTCTTTATCGAAAGAAATTTAAATATCCTTACCTTCTTTAAAAAAATCTTAATAAGAATTTTACAAATTGAATTATAAACATTGGGATGAAATGTCCCTATAAAACACTAACAGGGACAGTAATAAGTAAGAGGATCTATTGTTCAATGAAAAATCAAAAAATGAGGAGGCAATAAAACAGCAATATTAGAGGTTAATACTTTTTAACAGGTTAAGAAATAAGGTAGGGCAAATTCTTCCAGCAGATGTGCTAGACGAAATTCTTTATAATTTTCTTTGCTGATAAACTGTACTTCTGCCAGTTCGGCATGAGGATTAATTTTCTGACGGAGAGGTTGTTTCAACACAAATATATTACCTTGAACAATGGTGTTTTTCTCATTTACTGCATCGGTTTCGTGCTGACCTAAATAATCAAAATCTTCCGCCGTGAACTTTATGTTCAATTCTTCCCATAATTCACGCAAAAGTGCATCCATAAGTTGTTCATCCTTTTCTATCTTCCCTCCGGGCAACATATAATAGACAGAAGTTTTTTTACGTACAGTAAGCATCTCTTTCTTCTCATTCAGAAGAATGGCAGATGCAATAATTATTTTATCTCTTTCCATCCTATAAAAGTGGAAAGCAACCAAATTATATTCGGAGTAAGATATAATTTGGTTGCAAAATGTTATTATTTATTGTTGTGATACTTCAAGATAGTAGTCTAACGCAGCTACAATATCAGCTTCTTCTACATAAATATTATAAGTACAGTCGCCTATTCTTCGCAAAAGTGCAAACCCTATCTTGTTTGACTCATTCTTCTTGTCGTTTTTCATCAAGCTTAAGAAAGAATCATACTGCTCAGCTGTAAAGACATATTTGGGATATTTCGACAAAAAAGTATGAGTAATATCCTTTAACTCTCCTTCGGATAGGCCGATATATTTTGCCGACAGGTAGGCCTCACAAATCATTCCTATGGCTATAGCTTCTCCATGCAATAGCGGGTTCTGATCGTGATACAACGAATAGCCTTCGATGGCATGACCGATGGTATGTCCGAAGTTCAAAATCTTGCGAAGACCTTTCTCTTTAGGATCTTCTGTTACGATTTTATTCTTTATTTCCACCGAACGGTGAATAATCTCTGCCGAAACTGCCGACAACTCCAAATTCTTACATTGCTCATATAAGCTCTTATCCTGAATCAGACCGTGTTTAATCACCTCGGCATAACCCGATAGCAGCTGTCTGTCGTCTAATGATTTCAGGAAGGCAGTACTAATAAATACAGCCTGCGGCTGAGCGAAGGTACCTATAATATTTTTTATGTTATCTAAGTCTATTCCTGTCTTGCCACCTACGGAAGCATCCACCTGCGACAGCAACGTCGTCGGAATGTTGATAAAGTCTATCCCTCGTTTATAGGTAGAAGCAGCAAAACCTCCCATGTCGGTCACCACACCTCCTCCCAAATTGATCATGAGAGCCTTGCGGTCTACGCCGAAATCCAGCATGGTCTTCCATACTCCAATACAAAAGTCAATATTTTTATTCTCCTCCCCCGGATCTACCTCAATAATATCGTAGTGTACTAGGTCAGGCAGGAAAGACTGAAATACAGGAAGACAATGGTCGTTGGTATTTCTGTCTACCAAAATCAAAATTTGCGAATAGTTTTTCTCAGCGATCAGTGAGGGAAGTGAAGCTAAATCTTCTTCAAAATAGACGTTATATCCTAAACTTTGGATGGGTTGCATTATACTCAAGTTTTTTGTTGTGCTAATATAGAAATATTATACGACTTGAACTTTCATTCCATCAAATTCTACCACATCACCCTGACGAACTTTCAATCTTTTGCGGTAGTCTACTTCGCCGTTATATTTCACCAAACCTTCTTCTACGACACGCTGCGCCATGCCACCGTGTTCTACCCAGTTCAGCACTTTTAACAGCTGAATCATGGGAATATATTCTCCTTCTAACTTAAATGTCTGCATAATAAACAAAAATACGCCAAAAATTTACCAATAATGCCCATATCAGCGAAAAATATTCAAAATATATTAATTATCAACTACATTTGTTATACTAAGAAAGTATAGATGATGACACCCAATACTACACTAAATTTTGAGAATACAGAAATAGCTTTCCGTAACAAAAGTGACAAAGATCTTGAAAGAGCTTATTGGCTATTCAAACTCATAGGCTCTAGCACCTTGATAAAGATAGGTACGCCTATCACCAACTTTTCATTAAATATAGGTCTTCCAATCCAAGGATTAATCCGCAATACCATCTATAAGCAGTTCTGTGGCGGAGAAACCATTGAAGGTTGTGCTAAAGCGATAGAAGAGCTGGGAAAAGGAAATGTGACGACCATCTTGGATTACTCCGTTGAAGGAGAGGAATCGGAAGCAAGTTTTGATGCCTGCTGTAAAGAGGTGCTGGAAACCGTAAAATACGCACAAAAGAACAAGCTTATTTCTTTTTGTGTTTTCAAGCCTACAGGAGTAGGTCGTTTCGACCTTCTGGCAAAAGTAAACGCTCAAGAGAAACTTAGCGATACCGAACAGGCAGAATTTGCAGCAGTACTTAGACGCTGCAATGCCATATGTAAAGCCTGTTATGAGGCGGGTATTCCTGTACTTATTGACGCAGAACATTCGTGGATTCAGGATGCCATAGATGATATTGCTAGAGAGCTGATGGAGCGTTACAACAAGGAAAAACCTATTGTATATAACACTTATCAACTGTATAGACACGATAAACTTGCCTCTTTGAAAGCAGATTTTGCCTACGCCCAACAGCAGGGCTTTTATCTAGGGGCTAAGCTCGTTCGCGGAGCTTATATGGAAATAGAGCGTGAGCGTGCACAAGAGAAAGGCTATCCCTCTCCTATACAGCCGGACAAAAAATCTTCGGACAACGATTACAACAAAGCACTGATGTTCTGCTTGGATAACCTTGACAGAATAGGCTTCATGGCCGGTACACATAATGATGAAAGCTGTATGCTATTGGCTTCCGAAATGGACAAACGCGGCATACCACATAACCATCCACATATTTACTTCGCGCAACTGCTAGGCATGTCGGACAACCTGTCATTCAACCTTGGTGCCTCAGGATATAATGTCGCTAAATATATGCCGTATGGGCCTGTAAAATCCGTTATGCCTTACCTGTTCCGCCGTGCACAGGAAAACACTTCCGCAGCAGGACAAACAGGAAGAGAGCTAAGTCTCATCATCAAAGAAAAAGAAAGAAGAAAATCCCTCAAGAAATAAAATAATGGCTGTATATTTACAGCCATTATTTTTTGCTATGACCCTTAACGAGAAATTTCAGAAATTAGCTCAGATTGCCGAACCTTATAAAGCACTATTATTTGACGTGGACGGTACCTTGGCCGACAATATCGATGCACATAAAGCCGCCTATGTCGCCGTAGCGGCCGAATATGGAGTAACGCTCGACCCCGACCTTATTGACGAGACGGCAGGATGGCCTACCGTAGCTGTCGCCAAAGAAATATGCAAGCGTTATAAGGTAGAATTTGACGTTGAAGTTTTCTCCAAGCGCAAATCTCAAATATTTATCGAACGTTTTATCCTTCAGACACAGCCGGTAGAATATGTACGACAGGTATTGTTTGACAATGTTGGTAAGAAAAAAATAGGTATTGTTTCCGGCGGCAGCCGCTCCACACTCAATATTACACTGAAGGTTATAGACGTAGCAGGCAAGTATGAGGCTATGGTCTGTGCCGGAGACACCAAACAAGGCAAACCTTCACCCGAACCTTTCCTCCTTTGTGCACAGCAGCTGGGTGTAAAGCCTGAAGAGTGTCTTGTCTTCGAGGATGGCGATCCAGGAGTACAAGGAGCTATTGCCGCAGGAATGGGATGGGTACGGATAGACCAGCTTTAACTAAAAGCTGGTAATAATCCGTATTCCCGTATTCGTATAATCTAAATCCGACTTACGCATTTGACCGGCAGGAACCTTTAAATAAGGTTCTAACGAAAGGGATACTTTGTTGTTAATATTTACCGTTTTTCCTACCGAAAAATTAACGAAGCCCGCATAGCCTTTAGGATTGACATTAGGCTCCAACGACTTTACATGCTTTAACGTATTTTTATTTACCTCATTGGCTGCCGAAACAATTTTTGAGGTGGAAGATTGAAGTGAGCGCACCCCTCCGTTATCAATATATTGGGCCTGTCTTTCCTGATTTATAATACTTGAATACGAAATACCGGTAGAAACATATAGATTTTTATTGAAGCTATATGTCACTTCCAAAGGAATCTCTATAGCTTCCACCTTCCCTAATACGGCATTGATATTTGGCAACAACATGGTGCTTTGCACATCCCCATTCGTTGGTCGACTATATTTTTATTGTTATAAGGAGGAAGATTCCACCACTTCAGCACTAGAGGTCTCCAGAGGGTCTTTCATTACCCCTACCGTATATGCGTTATAGGAAGCTCCCGTTCTTAATCCGATTTTATCGGTTAGACGATAGGCTAACAACATTCCCGCTCCTACATCAAATCGATCTGAAGTCTTGTATGGAGAGACATATAATCCCAATTGGAAATTATTTCCTACCCGCATCAGCTTGTTTTTCAGTGTCGTTGCACCTTTCCCTTCATAGGCAGCATAGGCTAAGGATCCACTCTCCTGACTCAGTGTGGTATAAACTGCAGGACGTTCCTTCTTTGGTGAAGTCCCAGAAAGAGAGGACTTTGAGACTGCAGTAAGAGATGGAAGTTTCATATGCTGTAAATCTAAAGAAGCATAGACCTTAACAGAGTTAACTTCCAAAGCCTTCTCTTCCTCATCCGACGGCCACGCTATAACATGTTTGGCTATATCTCTTGTTTTCGTAGATGTTGCTTCTCTATCCACTGATACTGGTGTGTGAACACGCCCTCCATTATTAGAAACTACTGGCAGTTCACTAAGAGCTTCCCTTTGAGGAGAAGTTCCCGAAGCATTGGATTCACTAGTATATACCTTTGAGCCTTCCATAGGAACCTTTTCTGTCCGCAGGACGAAATATATGGCTGCCGATGCCGTAAGCAGCAGCGCCAAGGAAGCTGCCACCTGCTTCCAACGAGAATGCATAGGCCTAACCTTACCGGCCGAAGGGCGGTACTGTGATGCAAAACGCTCCCATGCTCCTTCACGATAAGGATAATCCTCTTGCGTTTTTTAATTTGTCTTTAATATCTTCTATAAGGTCCTTATTCATATTCTTTCACCCAGATATTAACTTACTTTTATATTTTCCATGTTGCCGAATTGTTGTTGATACAACATTCTAAGCTTTGCCTTAGCGCGTGTTAGATAGGTTCGGCATGTACTTTCGGGAATGTTGATTTGCTTGCTGATCTCCTCGTGTGAATAACCTTCAATCTCGTAGAGGTTGAAAATGATGCGCTGTATCTCGGGCAGCTTATCCAACAATTTTAGGATGTCACTAACATCCAGCTTGCTGGTCACTGTCACACTGTCATAAAGCAAGTCAGATTCATTAACTTCATCAAGATCTAAGGCTGTTTTCTGCGCACGCAGCTTGTCGATAGAGGTATTCACTGTAATACGGGCTATCCATCCTTTGAAAGATTTCTCCAAAGCTTTTTCTTCATCCAGAATCTGAAAGTTGTCCAACTTCTGAAATATCTTCACAAAACTCTCATTGACAACATCTTCGGCTTCCATTTCATTTTTCACATAGCGCAAAGAAATAGCCATCATATACCCATAAAATTTCTTGTATATGTAAGAGTGACTCCTTTCAGATGGATGCACGAGACATTCTTCCAAAGCTAGCTTTAAAGTTAGTGGACCACTCCTTTTAAATATTTTTGGAAAAATACGCACCCGTTTACCTGAAATATATGTGTTTCCCGATTCTAAAATTAATGAATTATTGTCTATAAACACCTATTTCTTCGTTTTGTTCTTATAACGAAGAGACAATAACAAACGCTACACTAAGAAGTGAGACTCCGCATTTTTCATATTGATAAATATTAAAAAATTTGGTAAATTTAATAAAGGGGGATTGAGTTATGAAAAATATTCTTTTGCCTACGGATTATTCTGCCACTGCGAATAATGCGTTTATATATGCACTTCATTTAGCCAACAAATTCGGCGTAAAGTTATATGTGTTATATTCTTATACAGCTCCGGTATTGTCTGCCGTACATGCCGGACAGCCGGAGATGCTGTCTACAGTTTATCAGGAGATAGAACAGTCCAAACACGAGTATTCACAAAGGAAGAATAAGGAACTGATTGAGCTGGCAAAGCAGCACAACTTAAACACCGATAATACTTTCTTTCTTTTCGAAAACGACACGGTGTTAGGTAGTGTAGCCAAAACAATCCAGGATCAGGATATAAGTCTTATCGTTATGGGTGTTCGCGGCAACAATGCAGAAAGTCAGAGCACGATTGGAAGTAATACGGCCTCTGTAATAAGGAACATCCAACTTCCGGTACTCGTGGTTCCGCGTAATGCGTCATATGAAGAAATTAATAAGATTGCCTTTACAACACTCTTCAGAGAGAAATGATTTCGAACCGCTTAAGCAGATTGTTGATATCTCCAAGATGGTGGAAGGTCACGTCTACTGTGTGCACGTTCAGAATGAAGATTCCAATACTGTCAGCACGCTAGCACAGTCCAACAGTTGGTCCAATTATTTCAAAGAGCACAACGTAGATTTCGTTATCCTTGATAAAAAGGGTACAATAGAAGAAACCATAAACACATATATTTCACAAAACAATATAGATGTGTTGGCAATGGTGAAAAGAAACAGAAACTTCTTCGACCGACTTATACGCTCGAGTCTGACAAATAAGATGACATTGCATTCGGAAATACCTATCTTCGTATTTCACGAACATAAGGACTAAAATGGATCTAAACGCGATAAAGGAAAAATTAAAAAAAGATCAGTTACTGGATGACTGAAATAAGTAAATACACCAATCTTGTGGACGAAAGTATGCGTCAACAAGGCTATACTTTTTTTCGTTTCCCTTAGGGACCAGAGAAATCAAGGTCGTATTACCAGCACCCTTCATCATGAAGAAATTTTTTACGTAAAAATCATCCACGCCTAACATACAGTATATTACTTAACAATAAGCATATCATGTACTACAAATAGCGTTATAAATATATATACGCTATTTATCAGTCGGTAAGACTTGAAATATCTA